>NZ_JABWDV010000139.1 GCF_013362995.1 Streptomyces sp. TRM64462
CACGAGGCGGGTGACCACACGCACGAGTAAGTGCATCCCGTACATCCCTTTGGGGATTCGATGGGGCTTACATGGCACTCAGGTATGACTCATGACCGGCGCCGAGGGGGATTCGTACGGCCGTCGCACGCTCGTAGCGTCGTGATCGTCAGAGCGAACAGACGATCGGACGAACGGGCGCGATGGTGCATCAGACGGCGGAGCTGGTACGGCGGTTGCTGGCGGATCAGGAGGACGTGGCCGGTGGGGGCGGTGGCGGTGGCCGTGGGAAGGCCGTCGCGCCCGAGTATCAAGGGAGACTCGGGGAACTGTCCGTGAACGCCTCGCTCACCGACGTACTCGCCCACGCGACGACAGCGCTCCGCGCCGCCGAACAGGCCGGGCAGCACGCGGAGATGGCGCGCTGCCGGCTCGCCGTCGCGGAGGCCTGCCGCCGTCTCGGCAGGGTCGAGGAGGCCGAGCGTGCCTGGCGGGCCGGTTACCGGGCCGCGCGCGAGGCCGGGGACCTCGGGGCCATGGCGTGGGCGCTGTGGAGCGGCGGGACGCTGGCCCGGCAGCGGGGCGCGCTGCCGCTCGCGTACCGGCTGCTGCGGCTCGCCGCCGAGCTGGGCGAGCGCGGTGGCGACGTCGTCGTACGCGGCTACTCGCTGGCGGGCCTCGCGGAGACCGGGCGGATACAGGGCGACTACGAGGCCGTGGCCGAGCTGCACGAGCAGTTGCTCGCGGAGGCCCGCCGGCGCGGGGAGGCGCGGCACACGGTCTGGGCGATGTCGGGCATCGCCCAGATACACCGCAACAACGGCGCGTACGACCGTGCGCTCGCGCTCTTCGAGGAGGCCGCGGACATCGCGCGGCGCGCCGACGACCGGCGCGGCTGGGCGTGGGCGCTGCGGGGCATCGCCGACATCGTGTCCGTACGGGACGGGGACGTCGAGCGGGCGCTCGGGCTGCTGGCGGAGGGCGAGGCGGTGTGCCGGGACATGAAGCTGTCCGGCGCGCTCGCCTACAACCACAAGATGCGCGGCAACGTCCTGTACCGGGCGGGGCGTTACGAGGAGGCCCGCGACATGTACGCGGGGGCGCTGGAGGAGTTCCGGGGCATGGAGGAGCCGCGCGGTACGGCGCTGTCGCGGCTCGGGCTCGTCAAGTCGCTGGCCCGGCTGGGCCGGGACGCGGCGGAGACGGCCGCCGAACTGGCCGCGCTGCGGGACTCCCTGGGGCGGATCGGCCTGCGGCACGGCCCGGAGCTGGTCGCGAAGGCGGCGGCCGAGCTGGGCGTGGACCCGCTGCCGGAGGGACGGGGCGCCCCGGCGGCCGGTGCGGCGGGGGACGCGGTGGTGGCGGGCGCCCCGTCGGTGGCAGGCGTCCCGTCCGGCGACGACGCGAGCGCCAAGGTGGCAGGCGTCCCGTCCGGCGGAGCCGGAGACGCGGTGGTGGCGTCGTGAGCGTCTCCGTCGATACGGTCGCGGGGCCCGATGTCCTCGGGCGGTGCCGGGCGCTGGTGCGGCCAGCGCTGGTGGCGGCCGTGCGGCGGCTGCACCCGTGGCCCGCCGAGATGGCCGCGTTCTCGCTGGGCTGGCGGGACGCGGGCGGTGAGCCGGACCCGGCCGCTTCCGAGGGCAAGGGCGTGCGGCAGGCGCTGGCCGTCCTGGGCGCGGAGGCCGTGGGCGCGGACGGCGGGGCTGCGGTCCCGGGCGCGGTGGCGGTGGAGCTCGTCCACGCCTTCTCCCTCCTGCACGACGACATCATGGACGGCGACGCGCTGCGCCGGCGGCGGGAGACGGTGTGGAAGGCGTACGGGACCGGGCCGGCCGTACTGGCGGGTGACGCGCTGTTCGCGCTGGCGGTGCAGACCCTGGCCGAGACGGGAGGCGACCGGACGGGCGCCGCCGTGCGGTGCCTCGCGGGGGCGCTGAGCGCGCTCGTACGGGGCCAGGCGGAGGACCTGCTGTTCGAGGGTCTGCCGTGGACGGGGCCCGGCGCGGTGACGCCCGAACGGTACCGGGCGATGGCCGAGGACAAGACGGGCGCCCTCCTGGGCTGCGCCGCCGCGCTCGGCGCCCTGCTGGCCGGGGCCCCCGCCGCGACGGTGGCGTCCCTGGACCGCGCGGGGCGGCACATGGGCGTGGCGTTCCAGGCGGTCGACGACCTGCTGGGCATCTGGGGCGACCCAGCGGTGACGGGCAAGCCGGTACACGGAGACCTGAGCCGCGGAAAGAAGACCTACCCGGTCCTCCTGGCCCTGGCGACCGGGACGAGCGCCGCCCGCGAACTGGCCGCCCGGCTGCGCGACCCCGCCCGCCTGGACGCCCCCACCACGGCGGCGCTCGTCGAATCCACCGGCGCCCGCGCGGCCACGCTGGCGGAGGCCCGCCACCACCTGGAAGCAGCCCGCACCTGCCTCCGCACCGCCCACCTGGCCCCGGATCCCCTGCACGACCTGGAGGCCCTCCTCACGTTCCTGGCCCACCGCGCGGCGTGACCGTGCCGCCGGGCCGGGGCGCCCGGCCAACGGCACCGCTGATCGGGGTGGCGTCGACGACGCTTCACCAGCCGGTCCTGGAGCCGGGCTCCGCGTGCGGGAGAGGGCTACGCGATCCTCGGGAGAGCCGGGCCGGGCGCGGGCCGGGCCTGGCCGCCGAGCCGCGGAGCCGCCGAGCCGCGGAGCCCGAGCCTGGCCGCCGAGCTGCGGAGCCCGAGCCTGGCCGCCGAGCCGGTGACGGGCACGGCGGCTCCTGTGCCTGCCGTGGGTTCCGGTTCGGCGGGCGGCTTTCCTGGTACTCGGTCGCGAGACGTGCCGTGCCGGAGCCGACGAAGGGTGAGGGTCTCGTGGCAGCAGGTGACGGATGGACGCCGCTGAGCCGGGACGCGTATGCCCCCATCGAGGACTACGGACTGGTGGGGGACTGCTCCGGGGCGGCTCTCGTCGGGCTGGACGGGTCGGTGGGGTTCCTGTGCGTGCCGCGCTTCGACTCACCTCCGCTGTTCTGCGGCATGCTCGACCACGAGCGCGGCGGCACGTTCGCCCTCGCGCCCGACGGCGTTGTCTCGGCGCGCCGGTTCTACCGGGACGACTCCGCGGTGCTGGTCACCGAGTCGCGGACACCGACCGGGCTGGTCCAGGTGACGGACGCGTTCGTGCTGCGTCCGGGGGCTCGGCTGCGGCACGACGAGCCCGCGGCGGGCGGGGCGATGGTGCGGCACGCCGTCGTCGTCCACGGCACCGCCGATCTACGGGTCACCGTACGGCCGTTCGGCGAGAGCAAGGCGACGCGCGAGGCGGGCGGCTGGCGGCTCACCTGCGCGGAACAGAGCGTGAGTGCGCTGGTCGCCTCGGCCCCGGCCCTGGACTCGCTCGACACCACGGTCACCCTGCGCGAGGGCGAGGAGCTGTGCCTCACCCTCGACTGGGGCCTCGCGGACCGGCCGGTCACCCCGGCCCGCGCCCGCGAGGCCGTCGAGCGGACCGTACGCGCATGGCGGGAGTGGGCCGGACACATCGTGGACGACCTGCCCCGTCCGGCCATGGTCCGCCGGTCCGCGATCACGCTGAAACTGCTCGACTACGCGCAGAACGGCGCCGTCGTGGCCGCTCCGACCTCCTCCCTGCCCGAGTACATCGGAGGCTCCCGGAACTGGGACTACCGCTATTCCTGGATCCGTGACGCCGCCTACGTGGTGTTCGCGCTGCGCCGCATCGGCCTGCCCGAGGAGGCCGGCGGCTTCCTCCAGTGGGCCCTGCACACCGCGGCCTGGGAGGACCGCCCCCGGGTGCTGTACGCCGTGGACGGCACCCTTCCCGGCCCTGAGACCGTGGACGGGACACTGCGCGGCTACCGCGGCTCCGCACCGGTGCGCTGGGGCAACGCGGCCGTGGAGCAGGACCAGCACGACGTCTACGGGGAGATCCTCGACTGCGCCTTCCAGTGGGCCGCCACCGGCGGCCGGATCGGCCCCGACCTGTGGCACCGCCTGGCCGCCCTGGCGGACCGGTCCCGTACCGCCTGGCACGATCCCGACCACGGCATCTGGGAGGTGCGCACCCCCGGGCGGCCGTACACGTACTCGGCGGCCATGTGCCAGGTGGCCCTCGACCGCGCCGCACGGCTGGCCCGGCGCCTGGGCCTGCCCGGCGACCCCGACGGATGGTCGCACGACGCGCGGAAGCTGACCGACCACATCCTGACCGACGCCTGGGACGACACCGCCGGAGCCCTGACCGAACACCTCGGCCCCGGCGGCGGCCTCGACGCCGGCCTGCTGGCCCTGCCGCTCCGACGCGTCGTGCCCGTGGACCATCCGCGCATGGTCGCCACGCGGCACGCCATCGCCCGGCGGCTCGACGCCGGGGACGGCCTCCTCCACCGCTACCTGCCCGAGGAGTCACCCGACGGCATCGGCCAGCCCGAAGGGGCGTTCCTGCTCTGCAGCTTCTGGATGGTGGACAACCTCGTCGGCCACGGCCGGACCGACGCCGGGCTGGACCTCTTCGACCGCCTGTGCCGCCGGGCGAACCCCCTCGGTCTGCTGCCCGAGCAGGTCGATCCCACCAGCGGCGCCTTCCTCGGGAACTTCCCTCAGGCCCTGAGCCACGTCGGCCTGGTCTCCAGCGCCGTCGCCCTGGCCAGGGCGGAACGAGGACTGCGACCCGAACTGTCCACCGAGGCATGGTTCCGGTAGCTGCGGTGCCCACGCCGCACGCCTTCCCCTCGGGTTCGGAATACGCCGATCCCTGTGGTGTGTGCGGTGGTTCCCCTTGGTGGTTCCCCTTGCTGATTCCCCTTGGTGTGTGCGGTGATTCCCCGTCCCGCACCCCCTTGCCGACCTGGGCGGTTGACCGCCGGTTCCCGGGCGGTGGCGCGGGATGAGGGGGGTGGTTACCCGGGGGTCCCTAGCCTCGCTGCTGCGTCACTGAAAGCCGCTCCGGAGCGGAGCGATCCAGCCAAGGGGGATTTGGTGGGACTGGTGGAACGGCACGAGCAGCTGGCACAGCTCGACCGGCTCATATCCGCGGCCGCCGAGCAGCGCGGGCAGGTGGCCGTCGTGGAGAGCGCGGGGCCCAACGGCAAGACGGAGCTGCTCGACCACGCCGTCGCGCGGGCCGAGGGCCGGGGCTTCCGGGTCCTGCGGGCCGTGGGGGCGCGCAGTGAGCGGGTCCTCGGGATGGGGGTGGTGCGGCAGCTGTTCCATGGGGCCGGCGTGCCGGGCGAGGCCGGCGAGCTGATCGATGACGTCGTCGCGCTGGAGCGGGACGGTTCCGTTACGGAGCCGGGTGCGCGGACCGTCGAGCTGTACGACCGGCTGAGCCGGGTGCTGCTCGGGCTCGCCGGGCCGGGGCGGCCGCTGGTGGTGGCCGTGGACGACGTGCACCACGCGGACGCGGCGTCCCTGCGCTGCCTGCTGCACCTGGCCCGCCGTATCGGCCCCGTACCGGTGCTGCTCCTGTGCGCAGGCGACACCGGGGTGGCGGGCGAGCTTCCGCTGTTCGACGGCGAGTTGCAGCGGCTGTCCTATGCCCGGCGGATCACTGTCGGGCCGCTCGGCCCGGACGGGGTGCGGGACGTGCTGGTGCGGCGGCTCGGTGCGGAGCGCGCGGAGAGCGTGCTGCCCGAGATGGTGCGGGTGTCCGGCGGCAACGCGCTGCTGCTCACCGCGCTCGTCGAGGACTACGCGGTGTCCGGCGGCGTCCGGCCGCAGGGCTACGGGCTCGCGTTCGTCGGGCACTTGGAGCGCGGTGACGCCACGGCGCTCGCCGTCGTGCGGGCGCTGGCCGTGCTGGGGCGCGAGGGCACGGCGGCCGAGCTGGGCGAGCTGGCCGGGGGCGCCGCCGGGGACGTGAGCGGGGCGCTGTACGCGCTGAACGCCTCCGGCCTGCTGGACGACGGCTGGTTCCGTACGGAGGTCGCCCGGCTCGCCGTGCTCGGCGCACTCCCCCGCACCGAGCGGGACCGGCTCCAGGTGGAGGCGGCGCGGCTGCTGCACCAGCGGGGCGCGGCCGTGACGCGGGTCGCCGCGCACCTCGTGGAGGCGCAGACGGCGCCCGGCCCGTGGGCGGTCGACGCCCTGCGCGAGGCGGCCGAGCACGCACTGCTCGCGGACCGGCGCACGACGGCGGTGGCGTGCCTGGAGCTGGCGCACCGGTTCTGCGACGACGAGGCGGGCCGTACGGCGGTGCTCGCCCGGCTGGCGCACGCCGAGTGGCTGGGCAACCCGTCGTCGGCCGTCCGGCACCTGGGCGCCCTGGCCGGTGCCGCGTCGGCGGGGCGGCTCGGCCGGACGGAGCGGCTGGCGCTGGTCCGCCGGCTGCTGTGGCACGGCCGTACGGAGGAGGCGGGCCGTACGCTCCAGCGGCTGCGCGGGGCGGCGCGCGTCCCGCAGCCGGGGCAGAGCACCGAACTGCCGGACTTCGAGCACTGGCTGGCGTGGACGTACCCGGCGCTGGCGAAGGAGAACCGGCCGCAGGCCGCCGTCGACGGCGGCCCGCACCCGGGGCTCCCCGGCCTTCCGGGTCTCCCTGGCCGGTCGGGGCCGCTGCTCCAGGCGACCGGGCTGCTGGCCGACGCGCTGACGCGGGGCCGTCCGCAGGCCGTGGCCGGGCAGGCGGAGCGGGTGCTGGGCGATCTGCTGCGGAGCCGCGCCGACGACTGGTCGGAGGAGGCGGTCCTCACGGCGCTGTCGGTGCTGACGGCCGCGGGGCGGCCCGCCGACGCGGTCGCCTGGTGCGACCGGCTGACGGCCCGTGACGTGCACCGGCTGCCGCCCGCGCTGCGCGCGTTCGTCGCGGCCGCGAAGGCGGAGGCGGCGCTGCGGCTCGGCGATCTGGCGACGGCCCTTGAGCAGGCCCGTATGGCGCTGGTGCTGGTCCCGCCGAAGGCGTGGGGCACGGCCGTGGGGCTGCCGCTGGGCAGCCTGGTCCTGGCCGCGACGCGCACCGGGGCGTTCGACGAGGTGGCGCGGTGGCTGGCGCAGTCGGTGCCGGAGCAGATGGTCGACAGCCGGTACGGACTGACGTACCTGTACGCGCGTGGTCACCACCAGCTCGCCACCGGGCACAGCCACGCGGCGCTCGCGGACTTCCTCGCCTGCGGGGAGCGCATGCGCGTGTGGGGCCTCGACGTGCCGGGGCTGCCGGCCTGGCGTGCGGGTGCGGGAGAGGCGTGGCTGCGGCTCGGCAACGCCGACCAGGCGCGGAAGCTGGCGTACGCGCAGCTCGGGCGGCCGGACTCGGCGGGCCCGTACGCGCGGGCGCTGGCGCTGCGGCTGATGGCGGCGTCCGGGCCGGCGAAGCGGCGGCCGCAGTTGCTGGCGGAGGCGCTGGAGCTGTTCGAGGAGTGCGGGGACCAGTACGAGCAGGCGCGGGTGCTGGCGGAGCTGAGCCAGGCGCACCACGCGGTGGGCGACAGCCGGCGGGCGCGCATGCTGTTCCGGCGGGCGCGGCACATGGCGCAGTTGTGCGGGGCGGCGCCGCTGTGCGAGGAGCTGCTGTCGGGCGGGGAGGGCGCCGGGGACGGGGACGGTGGCGTGGGTGGCGGTGCCGCCGGTTCCGGTGGTCCGGCCTCCGTGGCCGTGCCCGGGGAGGCCGGCCTCACGGAGTCGGAGCGGCGGGTGGCGGCGCTGGCGGTGCGCGGATACACGAACCGGGAGATCGCCGGCAAGCTGTACGTCACGCCGAGCACGGTGGAGCAGCATCTGACGCGTACGTACCGGAAGCTCGGCATCAAGCAGCGCAAGGAGCTTCCGGCGGGGCTGGGGGCCGCGGTGGCGGCGTAGACCACACCTCAAAACAGACCGTCCGTACCGTTTTTTTTGCGGGGGGATGGACGAGTCGCGACGGCGGGGCGCCCAGGCTGACAGGCCGGGCGCCCCACCGCGTTTGACCTGGAGATTTACAGAACTCGACGGACACTCGCGGCGATTGATGGCCAGACTCAGGCGTGGGTGCGCGGCTCGTGGCGCGACCTGAAGCGATTGACAAAAGAACCGCGCGGTTTGTTTACTTCTTGGCGAGGGGGGATCTGACACAGGCTCACAGGCCCTCCGGCCCGTTGTCGTTGTCCCGCGCCAGGAACGGTGGTTCACGGTGAGATTTGGTGTGCTCGGTCCGGTCGAAGTCCTCAGCAACGGTTCCGCGCTGTCCCTGGGCGGTGTCATCCAGCGTGCCGCGCTGGGCTATCTGCTGCTGAACAGCAACAAGGTCGTCGCCACCAGCGCGGTCGTCCGAGCGGTGTGGGGGCATGACGCGCCGCCCACGGCGCGGAAGATGGTGCAGAACGCGGTGTCGCGGCTGCGCAGGACGCTCGGTGACGGCGGCGACCGTTCGTGCGGTTCGGCGGAACTGCTGACGAGCTGCCCCGGATATCAGTTGAACGTCGACCCGGACGCGGTCGACCTGCTGCGCTTCCGCAAGCTGGCCGACCGGGGGCGTGCCGAGCTCGCCGGCGGGTTCGAGGAGCAGGCGGCGCGCGACCTCGGGGACGCGCTGAACGAGTGGCGCGGCCCCGCGCTGGGCGACCTCACCGAACGGGGCATCTCCTGGCCGCAGATGGCACTCCTGGAGAACGAGCGGCTGTCGGCCGTCGAGGACCGGGCGGAGGCGCGGCTCGCGCTCGGGCGGCACTTCGAGGTGGTGCACGAGCTGGAGGCGCTGGTCGAGGCGGAGCCGACACGTGAACGGCTCTGCGGGCAGCTGATGCTGGCGCTGTACCGGTGCCATCGGCAGCGCGAGGCGCTGATGGTGTACCAGCGGACGCGGATGGCGCTGGTCGACGGGTACGGGCTCGATCCGAGCCGGCAGCTCCAGGAGCTGGAGGTCGCGATCCTCCAGCACGCGCCGTCGCTGACCGCGCCGGGGCGGCCGGCGGCGGTGGCCGGGGCGCCCGCGGGTGCGGGGCGTGCGGCGGCGTCGCCGGTGCGGGCGGTTCACCACCCGTCGGTGGGGGGCGTCCCGCCGCACCTGGGCGTGCCGGCCCGCGACCGCAACGAGGAGGCGGCCCTGGCCAGCCGGTGGCGCGGGCGCGACCCGCTGTGGACGTCCCTGTGGTGAGCCGGGCGCGTCAGGCGCGGCGGGCCAGCAGCAGGGCGCCGTGGAGGGACGACAGGCCGGCGAGACGGGCCGCGTGTACGGGGGGTGTGGGGGTGCCCGGGCGGGAGAGTTTCGCCGTGCGGGCCGCCACCTCCGCCACCAGGCCCGGGATGCCCGCGGCGAAGCCGCCGCCGATCACCACGCGGTCGGGGCGCAGGAGTTCGCCCAGGTTCGTCGCCGCCGCCGCGAGGGCGGCGCACGTGTCGTCGAGTGCCTCGACGGCCCACCGGTCCCCCGCCGCGTACGCGTCGCGCAGCTCCGTGAAGTGCACCGGGGCGCCGCGGGCCGCGGAGGCGCGGCGCAGGGTCGCGGGGCCCGAGGCGATCGCCTGGACGCAGCCGCGGCGGCCGCAGTCGCAGCGCTCCCCGGAGCGGTCCACCACCATGTGTCCGATCTCGCAGGACCCGCGGTCCGGGCCCGGCAGGATGTCGCCGCGCCGGACCGCTCCCCCGCCCACGCCCGTACCGACGCCCAGATAGACCAGGTGGTCGCAGCCCGCCGCGTCCGCCTCGGCCAGGCCCGCGAGGTCGCCGTCGTCGGCGCAGGCGATCCGCGCCCCCGGCAGCAGCTCCGCCAGTTCGGCGCGCAGGTCGACGCCCTCCCAGAACGGGCGGTTCGGCCACGCCACGACGCGTCCGGCCGCGTCGAGCGTCGCCGGCATCGCCACGCCGACCGCCTCCACCGTGCCCGCGAGTCCGTCCCGCACGGCCCGGGTGTGGGTGCGGAGTACGGCGAGGTCGTCGGCGAGCGTACGGGTCTCCGGCCATCGGAACGTGGATTCCGCGGCCCCTTTCCGCCCTTCCCCCGCGCCCTCACCGTATTCCGCGCGGAAGGCTACCTTCGTGCCCCCGAAGTCCATTCCCAGGTACATGATGGCTCCCCCTCGGTCGTTTTTTCGTGGCTGTTTTCCGGGGCTCCGCCGGGGTGCCCGCTGGGGTGTCCGGGGCAGTGCGCCCGCCTAGCCTCCTCGTAGGAAATCCGACGGAAAAAATGGCTACGGGAGGCGTGATGTTCACCGACGGGAAAAGTGCTCCGGAAGCCGCGGGTGAGGCGGCTCTGCGGGTGTTCACGGGAACGGTGCGCCGTCCGGAGCCCGGTCCGCTGGACGCCCTGCGCGCGGCGATTCTCCAGTCCGTCGAGGCCGTCGCCGTCGAGGCCCGGGCCCGTACCGTTCAGACCGGCACGGGGCAGGGGAACGGGACGCCCTGAGGGATCAGCCGGTGTGGCGCCTCAAGGTGTGGCGGCTCAGGGTGTCGCGTACCAGTGCGGTGATCTCCGCCTGGTGGTCCACGGGGAAGAAGTGGCCGCCCGGGAACACGTGCAGGTCGATGCCGTCCGCGGCGTGCCGGTCCCAGGCCGCGGCGTCCTCCGGGGAGACCCGGGGGTCGCTGTCGCCGACGAGCACGGTCACCGGGCAGCCGACGCGGGCCCCCGGCGCGCAGCGGTACGTCTCGACGGCGCGGTAGTCGCCGCGGATGACCGGCAGCATGAGCTGGAGCAGCTCCTCGTCCTCGAAGACCCGCGGGTCCGTGCCGCTCAGCGTCCGCAGCTCGGCGAGCAGTCCGGCGTCGTCCAGCCGGTGCACCACGTGCTTCCGGTCCAGGCTCGGGGCCGGGCGGCCGGAGGCGAAGAACGCCACGGGCGGGGTGCCGCGGCGTTCCAGGCGCTGCGCCACCTCGAAGCCGACCGTCGCGCCCATGCTGTGCCCGAACAGGGCGAGCGGGCGGTCGGTCCACGGGGTGAGGACGTCCGTGATCAGGTCGGCCAGGGCGCCCACGTCGGTGACCGGCTCCTCGCGGAGCCGGTCCTGGCGGCCCGGGTACTGCACGGACAGCACCTCGACGTCCGGGGTGAGCGCCGCGGAGAACGGCCGGAACCAGGGGGCGGCGCCGCCGGCGTGCGGCAGCGTCACCAGGCGGACCCCGGCGTCCGGCGCCGGGTGATAGCGCCGGATCCACAGCTCCGGGTCCAGTTCCGTCGCAGCCGTCGTGTTCGTCACGGCCGTCACCCGATACCGGACGCGGCCGGCGCCATGGAGAGCAGCGCGCGGGCCGCGAGCGAGTAGCCGAGGGCGCCCATGCCCACGACGACGCCGCTCGCCAGCGGGGCGAGGACCGACTCGTGCCGGAACTGCTCGCGGGCCCACACGTTGGACAGGTGCACCTCGATCCACGGGCGCGGGTAGTTGGCGAGGGCGTCGCGCAGCCCCCAGCCGTTGATCATGAGGGCGCCGGGGTTCACGATCGCGCCGACCGTGTAGTAGTGCTCCTGGATCGCCCGGATCAGTTCGCCCTCGGACTCGCGCTGCACGGACACCAGGTCCCAGCCGCGCTCGGCGATCTCCTTCTCGATGGACCGCTCGATGTCGTAGAGGGTCTCGGTTCCGTACACCTCGGGCTCACGCCGTCCGAGTATCCCCAGGTTGGGGCCGTTGACCAGCAATATCGCGCTCACGATGCCACCTCTCTGCGTCAGGCGATTGCGAGAATTTCTAGCATTCTTTCCGCCCGACGGGAAACCACAGGGGGTCGTCACGGGAAACAGAGGGGTGATTCTGGGGGGCCGCTAGGGGATGGGAAGTCTCGTTATTACCGGTGTAGCGTGCTAAACGGTCGGGCGGGCCGACCGGAGCAATTGACCGCTGAATCCCGTGAATCCCGGAAATCGGAAAAGGAATGGTTGAGCATGTCTGGTAACCGAAAGCCCCTCGAACTCCCCCAGTGGCCCCAGTACGGAGACGACGAGCGGGACGGTCTGATCCGGGCGCTGGAGCAGGGCCAGTGGTGGCGTATGGGGGGCAGTGAGGTCGACTCGTTCGAGCGCGAGTTCGGCGAGTTCCACGGCTCCCCGTACACCCTCGCCGTCACCAACGGCACCCATGCGCTCGAACTTGCCCTCCAGGTCCTCGGCGTCGGCCCCGGCACGGAGGTCATCGTGCCGGCGTTCACGTTCATCTCGTCGTCGCAGGCCGCGCAGCGGCTCGGGGCGGTCGCCGTGCCCGTGGACGTGGACCCGGAGACGTACTGCATCGACGTCGCCGCCGTCGAGGCCGCGATCACACCGCGCACGAAGGCGATCATGCCGGTGCACATGGCCGGGCACTTCCCGGACATGGACGCGCTGGAGAAGCTGTCCGCGGCGTCGGGTGTGCCGCTGATCCAGGACGCCGCGCACGGGCACGGCGGGGCCTGGCAGGGCAAGCGCGTCGGCGAGCTGGGCTCCGTCGCCGCGTTCAGCTTCCAGAACGGCAAGCTGATGACGGCCGGTGAGGGCGGCGCCGTGACGTTCCCCGACCGCGAGACGTACGAGGAGGCCTTCCTGCGGCACTCGTGCGGCCGGCCGCGCACGGACCGCAAGTACTTCCACCAGACGTCCGGTTCCAACTTCCGGATGAACGAGTTCTCGGCGGCCGTGCTGCGCGCGCAGCTGCGCCGCTACCCGTCGCAGCTCGCCACGCGCGAGCAGCGCGCGCCGCTGCTGAGCTCGCTGCTGGCGCGGATACCGGGCGTCGTGCCGCAGACGCACGACCCGCGGGTCACCTCGCACCCGCACTACATGGCCATGTTCCGGGTGCCGGGCCTGGCCGAGGAGAAGCGGAACGCGCTGGTCGACGATCTGATCGAGCGCGGGCTTCCGGCGTTCGTCGCGTTCCGGGCCATCTACCGCTCGGACGGCTTCTGGGAGTCCGGCGCGCCCGACGAGACGGTGGAGGACGTGGCGCGGCGCTGCCCGAACACGGAGGCCATCAACAACGACACGATCTGGCTGCACCACCGTACGCTGCTCGGCTCCGAGGAGCAGATGCACCAGGTGGCCGAGATCGTCGCGGACGCCCTGGCCTCGGCATGAGCGGCGGCCCGTACTCCCCCGCGACGGGGGCCGGACGGCGGCGCGTGGTGCGCGTCGCCGTCGTGGGGCTGGGGTGGGCCGCCAAGTCGATCTGGCTGCCCCGGCTGCACGAGCACCCGGGCTTCACCATCAGCGCGATCGTCGACCCCGACCCGGCGGCGCTCGCCGGCGCCGTGCACGGGCTCGGCGGTACGGAACTGCTGTCGAGCGTCGACGACCTGTCGCCCGACATGGCGGACCTGGCCGTCGTGGCCGTGCCCAACCACCTCCACGCGACGATCGCCTGCCGGCTCCTCGGCAACGGCATCCCCGTGTTCGTGGAGAAGCCCGTGTGCCTCGACTCGCACGAGGCACGGCAGCTCGCCGCGGCGGAGAGCGCCAGCGGATCCGTGCTGCTGGCCGGCAGCGCCGCCCGCTACCGGGCCGACATCCTGGCGCTGCGGGACACCGTGGCCGGCCTCGGTGACATCCGGCACGTCGAGGTGTCCTGGGTGCGCGCCCGGGGCATCCCCGACGCGGGCGGCTGGTTCACACACCGTCAGCTCTCGGGCGGCGGGGCGCTCGTCGACCTGGGCTGGCACCTGCTGGACACCGTCGCGCCGCTGTTCGGCGACGGGGACGGGGCGGTCGGCTTCGACCAGGCGCTCGGCACGGTGTCGGACGACTTCGTACGGGACTCGGCCGCGCGCGCCGCCTGGCGCGAACAGGCCCCCGACGAGGTCCAGGACGCCGGCGGCGACGTCGAGGACACCGCGCGCGGGTTCCTCGTCACCGATACGGGGGTGTCGGTCGGGCTCCGCGCGAGCTGGGCCTCGCACGAGCCGTACGACGTGACCGAGATCCGCGTCGACGGCAGCGCCGGGAGCGCGCGGCTGCGCTGCACGTTCGGCTTCAGCCCGAACCGGGTGCCGGAGTCGGAGCTGACCGTCACGCGGGACGGCGTCGTGAGCGACGTGCCGTTCACGCGGGAGCCCGTGGGCGCCGAGTACATGCGGCAGCTCGACGCGCTGCCCGGGCTGCTCGCGGACCCGGCGAGCCGGGGGCGGGCGGTGCGGGAGACGCTGCGGACCATCACGGTCATCGAGCGGATCTACGCCTCGGCGCGCGAAGCCCGCACCGCCCCCGCCACCCCTTCTGTTTCTGTCTCCGTACCAGCACGGCTGGTGGCGTCGTCCCGTACCGCATCCCCGGTACGAGCCGTCGGCGCCCCAGCCGCCATCCCGACAGCCGGGCCGGTGACCCCAGCCCCGACTCTCCGGTGAGGACAGCCCCATGACCCAGCACATGAACGCCACGCCGACGCCCGTCGACTGGCAGCGCCGTGACACCCAGGCCGTCGTCTTCGACCTCGACGGTGTCCTCGTGGACAGCTTCGAGGTGATGCGCCAGGCCTTCACCGTGGCCTACGCGGAAGTCGTCGGCGACGGACGGGCGCCGTTCGAGGAGTACAACCGGCACCAGGGCCGATATTTCCCCGACATCATGCGGATCATGGGGCTGCCTCCGGCCATGGAGGAGCCCTTCGTCCGCGAGAGCTACCGGCTGCAGGCGCAGGTGCCGCTGTTCGACGGGGTCGTGCCGCTGCTGAAGGAGCTGCACCGGCAGGGCGTACGGATGGCCGTGGCGACCGGCAAGAGCGGGCCGCGGGCCCGGTCGCTGCTGGCCGCGCTCGGCGTGGTCGACCTGTTCGCGCACGTCATCGGCTCGGACGAGGTGCCGCGCCCGAAGCCGGCGCCGGACATCGTCGAGCGCGCACTCGGGCTGCTCGGTGTACGGCCGGAGCAGGCGCTGATGGTCGGTGACGCGGTCACGGACCTGGCGAGCGCGCGGGGCGCGGGCGTCGCGGCGGTCGCCGCGGTGTGGGCGGACGTCGACGAGGCGGAGCTGCTGGCGGCGGGCCCGGACGCGGTACTGCGCGCCCCGCACGAACTGCTGCCGCTGTGCGGGCTGCTGAACCCCGTGTAGCCCGGGCGCTCCTCCCCCACCCGCAGGCCCCGGCCGCCCCACAGGCCGGGGCCTGCGGGCGTGCCGGGCCCGAGATGGCATCTGCAGCTCAGGCGATCGGGACGCGGGCTCGGGTCTCCCACTGGTACATGTGCTGGTCGCGGTTGAGGACGATGAGCTCGACGGCGTGGACGCGGGCGGTGGCCGGCGCGGCATCGACGGTGTCCAGGGCCTTGCGTACGGGGTGGGTGGGGCCGTCGCTGTTGCTGTAGGCGATGGTCACGTGCGGCGCGAAGCCGTCTGGCCTCTCTGGCACTTGGGCCCATACGTCGCCGATCGCTGTACGTACGGCATTGCGTACGGCGGCGGCCGGCTCGCCGGGTTCGGCTTCCCAGCGGATGGCTTCGGGGGTGACCTCGGGCCGGTGCAGGGTGAGATCGAAGGCGCCGATGTCGGCGAGGTGTGCGGTGGCGGCGTCGATGATGGTGTCGACGTCCTTGTCGGGGACTTCGTCGGTGAAGCCGAGGCCCTGCATGGTCAGGTGGAGCCACTGGTCGGGGACGAGGTCCAGGCCGGGGACGTCGCGCAGCGCGTGGCGGTAGGTGTCGGCGAGGCGGTGGACGTCGGGGGCGTCGCGGAAGGTGATGTGCCAGGTGTAGAAGGTGCGGCCTTCGCGCCAGCCGGGCCGCCACCACCAGTGGTCGGCCATCGAGGTCGTCGTCATGGTGACGATCCAATCACCGTCAGCAGTCGCCCGGCGAGAGGGCGAGAGTGCGTGGCAGCGACTCCAGACACCACTGCTCGATGTGCTCCTGGAGGTCCGTGGCTGCCCGGGTGTTCGCGGCGGGAGAGCGGGCGACGGCGGCGGCCTGCCCCTCGGCCTTCTCGCCAGCAGCACCGCGGTTCCGGCCACCCTGCCGGGATATCCAGCCGAGGGAGCCTCTCCTGCGGGACGATGGCGACTTGTCATCCGTACGTATCCAGGAGGTTGCCATGGGTGATCACCGGAAGCCTGACCCGGATCCGTCGCAGGGAACGCCGCCCCCTGGGAACGCGGACGGTCAGGTACCGCCGCCTCCGCCCTCAGACGGCAAGCACAAGAAGAAGTGAACGTGGAGGCGCACGCGCGCCGTCTGGCCGAGGCCATGGAGAGCAGCGGCTGCTGGCCGGGCGATGCGCCATGGGTACGTGCGGAAATGGAGACCCTGCCACGACACAGGTTCGCGCCGGATCAGGTGTGGGCGTGGAACGGGTCGCACTGGGTGGCTGTGGACCGCAGCCAGGCACCAGAGCGGTGGGCGGCCGAGGTGTACAGGGGCCCGTACCACTCTACGGTGACGCAGATCAAGGACGGCCTGCCCTCCTCCAGTCTCTCGTGTTCGTCGGTGGTCGCGGACATGCTCGACTCCCTGATGGCCGAGCCCGGTCATCAGGTCCTGGAGCTGGGGACCGGCACCGGCTGGAATGCCGCCCTGCTCGCTCTACGGGTCGGGCCTGGGCGGGTGACGAGCGCCGAGGTTGATCCGCAGCTCGCCGCCGAGGCCCGCGGCCGGCTGGAGGCGGCTGGTCTCGATGTCGCGGTCCACGTCGGTGACGGCGCCCTCGGCTGGGCCCCCGGAGCTCCGTACGACCGACTGATCGCTACGTACGCGGTGGAGACGGTGCCGTGGGAATGGGTGCGGCAGACCCGGCCCGGCGGCCGGATCGTCACCCCCTGGGGGAGGCTCGGGCACATCGCACTCACCGTCGCCGACGACGGCAGATCAGCGTCCGGCTGGGTACAGGGCCTGGGGACGTTCATGCCCAGCCGAGGCGTGGATCAGGGCCTGGAGCTGAACCAAGTCCGCCGGCGCGGCGGAGGGCGGACCGAAGGGCTCTTCCCTCGGTCCGCCACCGCCCTACACGATGCCAACCTCCTCTTCGCGCTGCGGGTGCTGGTGCCCGACATTCGCGTCTCCACCGCAGGAGGTGCCGTGGCGTGGCTGCACGACGGCCACTCGTCCTGGGCATCGCTCACCGACCACGAGGACGGGCGAACGACCTTCGTCCAAGGCGGTCCGCTCCGTCTGCTCGATGAGCTCGCCCGAGGCTGGGCCGAGTGGGAGCGAGCCGGCCAGCCGTCACTCTTCGACTTCGGCATGACCCGCACGGAAAGCGATCAGTGGATCTGGAGCGACCATGACGGCGAACGCCGCCGCTGGGAACCCCTCCGAGCGCCGCGCCGACCAGCCTGCGGGTCTGCCGCCTGACGGGTATCGGCACCCTTGTTGAACGCCGACCAAGCGTTGGTGCCGACAACGAGCGCCGGGCCGCGCTTGTCCTTCGGCTTGGCCGCGGTGAACAACACCCTGGCGTACGCCTCCGTCCGCAGGAGCTTGAAGAACCCGGCGAACCTACGCGGTACCAGCACACTAGTGAGCCCAGGGCGGTGTGATGGTGTTGCCGTCAGCCAGTGTGGCGGTGAGCCCGACACGTGTGGTGACCCACATGTGGGCGGGCTGGTCGGTGGTATTGGCGACCGCCAGTTCGGAGCCTGCAGGTGCCACTGCCGCGTCACCTGCGCGAAGTTCGGCGCTCTCACCGTCGATGGTGAGTCGGAGGCGACCGGAGAGGACGTAGAAGGTCTCCTCGTCGCTGATCGTGTGGGTCGGCCCCACCATTGCGGCCGGGATCTCGACGCGCCAGGCGGCGAGGTCCCGGCTGCCGGTGTCCGGACGGACGTAGGAAACGAAACGGCCACCGTGAATCTGGTGGACGACGGCCTCGTCACTGCGGATGAACGGCATGCTCCAGCCTCCCTCTAGACAAGTTACTTGTCCAGATAGACAAGTGGCTTGACGAGTTATAGTCAAGCCCATGGACGACGCCCTGGCCTTCTCCGCACTCGTGCTGGCACTCTCCGGACAGCTGGTGCAGGAAATCCACACCAGCGTGTCCCAGCAGGGATTCGAGGACCTACGACCCGCACACGGCTTCGCCTTCGCCCGCATCTCTGCAGGCGGCGCCACCACGGCCGACCTGGCCGAGCACCTGGGGGTGACCAAGCAGGCCGCCGCCCAGCTGGTCGAGGAGCTGGTCCGGAAGGGGTACGTGGAGCGGCATCCACACCCGCACGATGCCCGCGCCCGCCTCCTGGGACTGACCGAGACCGGCCGGGCCGCCACGCGCGCCGCCGACCAGGCGGCCCGGGCTGCCGTCGCACCGTGGCGAGAGGAACTGGGCCAGGCGCGCTTCAGCGAACTCGTCGCCGACCTGACACTCCTTGCACCGCCGGGACCGATCCGCCCTGCCTGGTGAGCCGATGGCCACCGGCCAAGGGTGAAGACGACACGCGAGTTGTCGAAAGGGCCCGTCCGGGGTGTCCGGGCGGGCCCTTTGGGTGGGGAGCGGGTCGGGTCAGGGGGTGGATCGGGGCATCTCGGTGAGGGTTTTCAGGACTGTCTCCTCCGGGACGTCCTGGATCAGGGACGGGCCGGCGGGGCCGTCCAGTACGAAGGCCAGGCCTGTTGTGGCCTTTTTGTCCAGGCGCATCAGGGACGTCAGTTCGGCCGGAGTCGGGCCCGGTGGGAGGGCTGTCGGGAGGCCGTAGCCCTCCACCACCCGGGTGTGGTCCGCCGCGCGGTCCGCGCTGATGCGGCCCAGGGCGTGGGCCAGGCGGCCGGCGAAGACCGTGCCGATGGCCACGGCCTCACCGTGCCGCAGGGCGAAGTCCGTCGCGATCTCCAGGGCGTGGCCCAGGGTGTGGCCGTAGTTGAGGAGGTGGCGGGGGCCTGTGTCCCGTTCGTCGGACATGACGATTCTGGCTTTCATCTCCACGCTCGCCGCTATCTGTTCGTGCAGCGGCAGGTGCCGGATGTCGCCCGTGCCGATGAAGACCGCGCGGGCCAGTTCGCCGTAGCCGTTGGTCAGTTCGCGGGGCGGCAGGGTGGACAGGTAGTCCGTGTCGCACAGGACCGCCTTCGGCTGCCAGTACGTGCCGACCAGGTTCTTGCCCTCCGGCAGGTTCACGCCCGTCTTGCCGCCGATGCTCGCGTCGACCTGGGCCAGCAGCGACGTCGGCAGGTGGATGACCGGCACACCCCGGTGGAAGAGCGCCGCGGCGAGCCCCACCGTGTCCGTGGTGGTGCCGCCGCCACAGCTCACCACCGCGTCCTGCCGGGTCAGGCCGAACCGCGCGAAGGCGCGGCACAGTTCGTCGACGGTGACGAGCGTCTTGTCGGGTTCCCCGTCCCGCGCCCTGACCAGCAGGGACGGGACGCCCGGATCGGGCACCGAGTCGTCGGGGCGTGCGGAGACCACGACGACCCGGCGGGCGCCCGTCGCCGCCACGACCTCCGGCAGCATGTGCCGTACGCCGGGCCCGATGTGGACGTCGTACGAGCGGTCCCCCAGGCGGACGGAGACGCTGCGGCGATCACTGGGCGTCGTCGGCGGCGTCCTGTGGGGAGCGCCGGTCTCCGGCGCGGTGGTCAAGGCCATCAGGGTGTCCTTTCTCTGGTGTCGTCAGGCCGGCTGGAGCGCCGGTTCCGGGCGGGTCGCCGCCGGCACGCCTGCGGGGGTGTTGCGTACGGTCAGGGCGGCCAGGGCCTCCGCCTCGTGCGGCACGCCCAGGCGCTGGTGGGTCAGGTGGACCTGCTCGAACAGGACGTAGTTGCCGGGCAGCCCCTCACCGGCGGCGCGTTCGCCGACGGCTGCGAGTGCGCGCAGGTACCGCTGCCACGCCTCGGCGGTGG
Organism: Streptomyces sp. TRM64462; assembly: GCF_013362995.1. Taxonomy (GTDB): domain Bacteria; phylum Actinomycetota; class Actinomycetes; order Streptomycetales; family Streptomycetaceae; genus Streptomyces. The sequence continues at coordinate 19,609 of NZ_JABWDV010000139.1, forward strand.
GGCCGTCCATGGCGGCCTCGGACGCGGCGATGAGCAGTTCCGTGCCGCGTTCGGCGGCCTGGCGGCCCAGGTCGAGGCGGCGGTCGGGGGCGATACGGCCCGCCCAGTGCTGCCAGCACAGGAACAGGAACGCCGACCGGTCCGCCTCCGGGACCAGCGACGCCACATGGCTCAGGTGCAGTACGGCGAGTGCCAGCCGGTCCGGTACGGAGAGCCCGCCGGCGGCCGCGAACGCGAGCGCCAGCTCGCTGGACGCCTGTGCCAGGTCGTCGCAGCAGGCGGGGGCGCGCCGCTCGTACCGGTGGAACATCCGGCTGCCGGTGCGGTCCGCCTCGGCGAGGAGCGCCGCGACGACGTCCCGGGTGAGCCGCTCGTCGTCCGCGCCCACCCACAGTTCCGTGCCGCCTCCGCCCGGCACGGACGGGCGGAAGAACCACGGGGTACCGGAGCTGTCGGTGCGTATCGCCTCCAGGGCCTTCACCACCGCCGCCGGCAGGCGCGGCGCGACGGCCGTGTCCTGATCGGCCCACGCCTGGCCGGGCAGCCTGCAGAACAACCAGTTGCGCGTCATCACGGATCACCTCGGAATGGGTTCGCAATTCTCGGTCTGTTCTTCTTGTGTTTCGCTCAGGACCCGGTAATCTCCCAGCGGGACAGGGCCTTTGAACGAGCGTATGGGCCCGGTCATCCGGCTTCCATTCCCTGGGGTCGAAAGTCACCGGCCGCCTCGAATGAGGGTGGTCATAGGGGGGTTTCCTGGGGGGTCGCACCCTGCGTCACCGGTGAAGACTGCTCGCACAGCGCGTACTTCGTCTTTTCCGAACAAGGGGTGGATCGGTAATGCTGCGCACCGAGCTGATAAGGCCGTTGCCCGAGATATTGAAAGCGAATGCCGAGCGTTTCGGGGACAAGGCCGCTTTCGGTGACGGCCGGCGGCGTGTGAACTGGCGCGAGCTGGAGGCCCGCACCGGGCGGCTGGCCGGGCATCTCGCGGAGCTGCGTCTCCAGCCCGGCGACCGGGCGGCGATCCTCCTCGGCAACCGCGTGGAGACCGTGGAGAGTTATCTGGCGATCGCCCGCGCCGGCGGTGTCGGCGTGCCGCTCAACCCCCGTTCCACGGAGGCCGAGCTGGCCTATCTGCTCCAGGACAGCGGCGCCCGCGTCCTGATCACGGACGCCGCGCATCTCGGCCAGGTGCGGGATCTGCCGGCGGAGGCGCGCCCGCTGCGCGTGGTCGTCGTGGACGACGACGACACGTCCCCCGGCACCGCCCCGTCGGGCAGCGTCTCGTACGAGCGGCTCGCCACGACCGACCCGGCCGCGCCGCCCCGCGACGACCTGGGCCTCGACGACGTCGCCTGGCTGCTCTACACCTCCGGCACCACCGGCAGGCCGAAGGGCGTGCTGTCGACGCAGCGCAACTGCCTGTGGTCCGTCGCCGCCTGTTACGTGCCGGTGCCGGGGCTGACGCCGGAGGACCGGGTGGTGTGGCCGCTGCCGCTGTTCCACAGCCTGTCGCACATCTTCTGCGTGCTCGCCGTCACCGCCGTCGGCGCGTCCGCGCGGATCGTCGACGGGTTCTCGGCGGACGAGGTGCTGCGCGTCATCGAGGAGGACGACGCGACGTTCCTCGGCGGTGTGCCGACGATGTACCACTACCTCGTGCAGGCGGCACGCGAGCGCGGTTTCCGGGCGCCCGCGCTGCGGATGTGCCTGGTCGGCGGCGCCATCACGACGGCACCGCTGCGGCAGGCGTTCGAGGAGGCCTTCGGGGCGCCGCTGCTCGACGCGTACGGGTCGACGGAGACCTGCGGCTCCATCACGGTCAACTGGCCGACGGGCGCCCGCGTCGAGGGTTCGTGCGGCCTGCCGGTGCCGGGCCTGAACGTGCGGCTCGTCGACCCGGAGACGGGCGCCGAGGTCGGCACCGACGAGGAGGGCGAGGTCTGGGTCAGCGGGCCGAACGTCATGCTCGGCTACCACAACAAGCCCGAGGAGACGGCGGCCGCGCTGCGCGACGGCTGGTACCGCACGGGCGACCTGGCCCGGCGCGACGGCGCCGGCTACTTCACCGTCACCGGCCGCATCAAGGAGATCATCATCCGGGGCGGTGAGAACATCCACCCGGGCGAGGTCGAGCAGGTGCTGCGGCAGGTGCCGGGCGTCGCGGACTGCGCGGTCGTCGGCAAGCCGCACGACGTGCTCGGCGAGGTGCCGGTGGCGTTCCTGGTGGCGGGGCCCGAGGGGCTCGACCCGGAGCGGCTGTTCGCGGCGTGCCGTGCGGAACTCGCGTACTACAAGGTGCCCGAGGAGCTGTACGAGATCGAGGAGGTGCCGCGCACCCAGTCCGGGAAGATCATGCGGCACGAGCTGCTGAACCGGCCGGGCCGACTGCGGGCCGCGGGCGGCAGCCACTTCGAGGCGCTGCTGCGGCTGGACTGGATCCCGCTGCCGTCGGTGCGGGCGGGCGAGTCGGGTGCGCCCGGCGCGTCGGGCCCCTCCGGCCGCTC
>NZ_JABWDV010000140.1 GCF_013362995.1 Streptomyces sp. TRM64462
TCCCGCCCCGTCCGGCGCGCGCCGCAGCACGGCCGGTCCGGCCGGTCCGGCCGGCCCCCTGGCCGCCGCCGACGCCCTCAACGCCCGCCTCGGCACCTCCCGTACCGAGCCGTCCGCCAACCCCCGCCTGGAGGCGCTCGCCCTCGCGGTCAACGCCAATCAGCCCGTACTGCTCTGGGGCGAGCCCGGCATCGGCAAGTCCGCGGGCCTGGCCCAGCTCGCCGCGGGCCTCGGCCTGCCGCTGGAGACCGTCATCGCCAGCGTCCACGAGCCGTCGGACTTCGCCGGCCTGCCGATCGTCGGCGACGACCCGGCCACCACCGGCGTCCCCATGGCCCCGCCCGACTGGGCGGTCCGCCTCGCCCGCACCGGGCACGGCCTGCTGTTCTTCGACGAGCTGTCGTCCGCGCCGCCCGCCGTGCAGGCCGCGCTGCTGCGCGTCGTGCTCGAACGCCGGGTCGGCAGCCTCGCCCTGCCCGACGCGGTACGGATCGTCGCCGCTGCCAACCCGCCGTCGAGCGCCGCCGACGGATGGCACCTCAGCCCGCCGCTCGCCAACCGGTTCGTGCACCTCCACTGGACGCACGACCCGCGCACGGTCGCCCGCGGTCTGGCCGGTACGTGGCCGGAGTTCGCCGTGCCGGTCGTCGACCCCGCGCGGACGCCCGGCGCCGTCGCCCGTGCGCGCGGCGCCGTCTCGGGCTTCCTCACGGCACGCCCCGGTCTCGTCCACCACATCCCGGCGGATGCCGAGAGCCGCGGCCGCGCCTGGCCGTCGCCCCGTACGTGGGAGATGGCGCTGCGGCTGCTGGCCGCCGGCTACGCGACCGGGGCCGGGCGGGAGGCACTCGCGGCCGCGCTCACGGGCGCCGTCGGGGACGGCGCGGGCATCGAGCTCCTGTCGTACCTCGAACACCTCGACCTGCCCGACCCGGACCGGGTGCTCGCCGACCCGGACGCGTTCGCGCTGCCCGACCGCGGCGACCGGCAGCTCGCGTTCCTGATCGCCGTGGTCTCCGCCATCCAGAGCGACCTCACGCGCGAGCGCTGGGAGGCGGGCTGGGCGGTGCTCGCCAAGGCCGTCGACGCGGGCGTGCCCGACGTGGCCGCACGGGCCGCCACCGACCTCGCCACGATGCGCCACACCGACTGGCCGGTGCCGCCGGGCATCGACGCGTTCCTGGACCTGCTCCAGCAGTCCGGCGCCCTGGCCAGCGGCTGAGCACCGGGGACACGACCGCGATGAGCGACGGACCCGGCCCACACGGCACGACGCAGCACGACCCGACGAAGTCGGCCACGGCGCGGCTCGACACCACCAAGCTCCTCGCCGCCCGCTACCGCGCGGCGAGCGACCGCCCGTACCTCGCGTCGGCGCTGTACGCGCTGACGATCGTGCCGTCCCATGACGTGCCCACCATGGGCGTGGACCGGCACTGGCGCTGCTACGTCTCACCCGCCTTCGTGGCGGCGACCCCGGTGCCGGAACTCGCCGCCGTCTGGGTGCACGAGGCCGCCCACCTGCTCCGCGACCACCACGCCCGGGCCGGGCGGCTGCCCGCCGCCGAGCAGCGCGACCACTACCGCGTCAACGTCGCCCAGGACTGCGAGATCAACGACGACCTGCTCGCCGACGGCCTCCCCCTGCCCGATGGGCGCATGGAGCCGCGCCTCTTCGGACTGCCCGACGGCCACCTGTTCGAGGCGTACGTGGCGCGGCTCCCGGCCGGCGTACGGACCCCCGACTGCGGGTCGGGCGCGCACGGGCACGCGGCGCCCTGGGAGCTGAGCGGCCCCGGCGGCCCCGCCCGGCTGGGCGCCGCCGAGGCGGAGGCACTGCGCCGGACCACCGCCGAGGCCATGCGCGCCCACCAGCGCGCCCGCGGCCGCCTCCCGGCGGGCTGGCAGCGCTGGGCCGAGCAGGTCCTGGAGCCGACCGTCGACTGGCGGCAGGCGCTGTCCGGGGCCGTACGGGAGGCCGCCGCGTGGGCGGGCGGCGCCGTCGACTACACGTACCGCCGCCCCTCCCGCCGTACGCCTGCCCTGCGCGGGGTCGTCCTGCCCAGCCTGCGCCGCCCGCTGCCGCGCGTGGCCGTGGTCGTCGACACGTCCGGCTCCATGGGCGAGGACGAACTCGCCGCCGCCATGGCCGAGATCACCGGCGTGCTGCGGGAGGTCGGTGTACGGGGCAACCGGGTCACCGTGCTGGCCTGCGACGCCGATGTGCACGCCGTGTCCCGGGTGACCTCGGCCGACCAGGTGGATCTGGCCGGCGGAGGGGGCACGGACATGCGCGTCGGCATCGAGGCGGCGCTCGCCCGCCCCGACCGGCCGAACATCGTCGTCGTCCTCACCGACGGGCTGACGCCCTGGCCGGACGCCGAGCCGTCCTGCCGGATCGTCGCCGCCCTGATCGGCGCCTCCGCACCGGCCCCGCCGGGCTGGATCGAGACGGTCCGCATCCCGGCGGGCGCGGGTGCGGATGCGGATGCGTGACGCTACTCCTGCCCCTGGACGCCGTGCTCGTCGTCGAGCGGTGGCTTCGGGGCGTCCCGCAGATGCTGCGACAGCCCCTGCTTACCGCCGAGACGGGCCTGCTCCGCCGCCTCGGCGGTGCTGTGGCCCAGGTCCGAGTCGGGGTCGACCCGCACCGAGCGGGCCACGTCCTCGCGGTTGCCGTACTGCTCGGGCGGGATACCGCGCAGGGCCTTGATGACCTCCTGCGAGGCGCCGGCCCGGCGGGCGGCGTCGAGCAGTTCGTCCTTCCCGGCCGGGAAGTCGGTGTCCTTGATCGCGTCCAGGACCTCTGGGACGTT
>NZ_JABWDV010000141.1 GCF_013362995.1 Streptomyces sp. TRM64462
CGCTCGCCCCGCTCCTCGACCCGCTGCTGCGCGCCCCCGGCCTCGGCCCGCTGCGCACGGCCGCCGTCGTCGACGTGACGACGGGCCGCGAGCTGTACGGGAACGGCGCCACCACGCCCATGGTCCCCGCCTCCACCATCAAGATCGCCACGGCGGCTGCCGCGCTGTCCGCGCTGGGCCCCGACCACCGCATCCCCACGACGGTGGTCACCGCCCCGGCCCCCGGCACCCCGGGGATCACGCTCGTCGGCGGCGGCGATCCCACCCTGGACCGGGCACGCCTCACCGCCCTCGCGACCGCCACGGCCGACGCCCTGCGCGCGCGGAGGACGACGACGGTCACCCTCACGTACGACACCACGCTCTACACGGGCCCGGTACGCCACCCGATCGGCGTCAACGACAACCTCGCCCCCGTCACGCCGCTCATGACGAACGAAGCCCGCCTGAACGACACGGCCTCGGGCCCCGCCCCCCGCTCCGCCACCCCGGCAGCCGATACGGCGCACACGTTCGCGGCGCTCCTGAAGGCGAAGGGCGTCACGGTGCGGGGCGAACCGACGCGAGGCCCGGCAGCGGCGAACCCGACCGAACTGTCCCGCACGGAGTCACTCCCGGTGTCGGCCCTGGTCGAACGCACCCTGACCTACAGCGACAACGACCTGGCGGAGGCCCTGGCCCGCGCCACCGCCCGCGCGACCGGCCACCCGGCGAGCTTCGAGGGCGCCGGCCAGGCCGTCCACGCCGAGCTGCGGAAGCTGGGCGTCCCCCTGGAAGGCGCCCGGTTCGCCGACGGCAGCGGCCTGGACCGCCGCAACCGCGTCACCGCCCGCCTCCTCACCGCGCTCCTCACCCGCGCCGCCGAACGCCCCGCCCTGCGCCCCGTCCTCACCGGCCTCCCGGTCGGCGGCTTCACCGGCACCCTCGAACACCGCTACGCCCCGGACAGCCCGGCCGCGGGCCTGATCCGCGCGAAGACAGGCACCCTGACCGGCGTGAACACCCTGGCCGGCACAGCGGTCGCCCCGAACGGCCACCTCCTGGCCTTCGCCTTCCTGGCGGGCCGGACGCCGTCCCCGTACGAGGCCCAACCGGCCCTGGACGCCCTGGCCACCACCCTGACCACGCCCTGACACGCGCACGTGGACCGTAGACCACGGACACCCGCACGCCGACCCCTGCACGCGCGCGTAGACCCCGGCGGGCCCGCGCCCTGACCCGATGCGTCCCCCACCACGTACGGTTGACGCATGACGAGCATCGGTGGTGCCGAGATGGTCGACTGGAACCTCGCGGTCGCGACCGCGACCCGATTCGTACGGCCCGGCCCCGAGGTGAGCCGTGCCGAAGCCCGCGAGGTCGTCGCCGAGCTGCGACGCCACGCCAAGGCGTCCGAGGAGCACGTCCGCGGATTCACCCGCATGATCCGCGAGGGCCACGAGCCCGAGGACACCCCCGTCCTCGTCGTCGACCGGGCCGGCTGGATCCGCGCCAACGTCGCCGGCTTCCGCGAGCTGCTCAAGCCCCTCCTGGAGAAGATGAGCGAGCGCCGCGCCGCCACCCCCGGCGGCGCCGTGCTCGGCGCGGTCGGCGGCAAGGTGACCGGCGTGGAGCTGGGCATGCTGCTGTCGTTCCTGGCCTCCCGCGTCCTCGGCCAGTACGAGACGTTCGCCCCCGCCACCAGCGAGTTCCCCGCCGGGCCCGACGGCGGCGGCCGGCTCCTCCTCGTCGCGCCGAACATCGTCCACGTCGAGCGCGAACTCGCCGTCGACCCGCACGACTTCCGCCTCTGGGTCAGCCTCCACGAGGAGACGCACCGCACCCAGTTCACCGGCGTGCCCTGGCTGCGCGACCACCTCCAGGGCGAGATCCAGTCGTTCCTCGGCGCCACCGAGGTCGACCCGACGACCGTCCTGGAACGGCTCCGCGAGGCCGCCCAGGCGTTCTCCGGGGCCCGCCCGGAGGGCGAGGAGGACGACGCGGGCCGCTCCCTCGTCGAGCTCGTCCAGACCCCGGAGCAGCGCGAGATCCTGGCCCGCCTCACGGCCGTCATGTCGTTGCTCGAAGGCCACGCCGACTATGTGATGGACGGGGTGGGCCCCCAGGTCGTCCCGTCCGTCCTGGAGATCCGCGAGAAGTTCCAGCAGCGCCGCGCCCGCGGGGCCTCCCGCCTCGACCAGGCGCTGCGCAAGCTCCTCGGCCTGGACGCCAAGCTCCGCCAGTACCGCGACGGCGAGCGGTTCGTCCGCGCCGTCGTCGACGAGGTCGGCATGGACGGCTTCAACCGGGTGTGGACGTCCCCGAACACGCTTCCGACGAAGGCGGAGATCGCCAGGCCCGCCGACTGGGTCGCGAGGGTGCACCGTAAGGCAGACTGAGAAGCCGGAGCAGACCGACGACAGAAGAACGTCCGTCCAATCACCCATCCGAGGGACCGTGGGCGATGGATAGGCGTGCGATGCTCGGGGAACGGCCGGATTCTGTCACCATCGACGCACGCTGAGTGACGAACTGAGTGACCGAACCCCCCGTTCCGACCGTTAAGACTCCGACCGAGGCACCCCAACTTCCACGAAGGGCACCGGACATGGGTCCCCATCCTGCGGTCGCGGCGATACGCCTGGCGGTTCGCCGCGTACTCCACGACGTACTCAACGAGCTCTCCCGGATCCCCGCAGACGACACCACCGGCGACAGCACCCACGACAGCACCCACGACACCACCACCGGCGGCGCCGCCCCCACGCGCCCCCGCGCCGGCGAACCCCCACTCGTCCTCGTCGCCTGCTCCGGCGGTGCCGACTCCATGGCACTCGCCTCCGCCCTGGCCTTCGAGGCGCGCAAGCTCCCCGTCCGCGCCGGCGGCATCACCGTCGACCACGGCCTCCAGGACGGCTCCGACCTCCGGGCCGCCGAGGTCGCCTCCCGGCTCACCGCGCTGCGGCTCGACCCGGTCGAGGCCGTCGCCGTCACCGTCGGCCGCGAGGGCGGGCCCGAAGCCGCCGCACGCGACGCCCGCTACGCCGCCCTCGACGAGGCCGCCGAACGGCTCGGCGCCGCCGCCGTCCTGCTCGGCCACACCCGCGACGACCAGGCCGAGACCGTGCTGCTCGGCCTCGCCCGCGGCTCCGGCATCCGGTCCCTGTCCGGCATGGCCGCCGTATCCGGCGCCGCCGGCCGCTACCGCCGCCCGTTCCTGCACCTCGACCGGCAGACCGCCCGCAAGGCCTGCCTGGTCCAGTCCCTGCCCGTCTGGGACGACCCGATGAACGCCGACCCGGCCTACACCCGGTCCCGGCTGCGCCACGAGGGCCTGCCCGCACTGGAGAAGTCTCTCGGCAAGGGCGTCGTCGAGGCGCTCGCCCGCACCGCCCAGCTCTGCCGTGACGACGCCGACGCCCTCGACACCTGGGCCGCCCAGGCCGACGCGACCGTACGGGACGACGCCGGCCTCCTGGAGTGCGCGAAGCTGTACGCCCTGCCGCCCGCCGTACGCCGCCGCGTCCTGCGCCGGGCCGCCATCGCCGAGGGCGCGCCCGCCGGTTCGCTCTTCGCCCGGCACATCGAGGAACTCGACCGGCTGATCACGGGCTGGCGCGGTCAGGGCGCCATCAATCTGCCCGGCCGGGTCGTCGCACGGCGCCAGGGTGGCAGACTGGTCATCCGGCAAGGCTGACCAAGGCTGTCGCAGGCTGCAACGAAAGTGACCCGGGTGAACGAGAAAGACATGGGCGCCGACCTCAAGTCGGTGCTCATCACCAAGGAAGAGATCGACGCGAAGCTGGCCGAGCTGGCCGCGAAGATCGACGCGGAGTACGCGGGCAAGGACCTGCTCATCGTCGGTGTCCTCAAGGGGGCCGTGATGGTGATGGCGGACCTGGCGCGCGCGCTGTCCACCCCCGTCACCATGGACTGGATGGCCGTCTCGTCGTACGGCGCGGGCACCCAGTCGTCGGGCGTCGTCCGGATCCTCAAGGACCTGGACACCGACATCAAGGGCAAGCACGTCCTGATCGTCGAGGACATCATCGACTCGGGCCTGACCCTGTCCTGGCTGCTGTCCAACCTCGGCTCGCGCGAGCCGGCCTCCCTGGAGGTCTGCACCCTGCTGCGCAAGCCGGAGGCCGCCAAGGTGGCGATCGACGTGAAGTGGATCGGCTTCGACATCCCCAACGAGTTCGTGGTCGGATACGGCCTCGACTACGCGGAGAAGTACCGCAACCTGCCGTTCGTCGGCACGCTCGCGCCGCACGTGTACGGCGGCTGACCAGCAGGGAACCCCGGCCGCCTTTCCACCGTTGGAGGAGGGGAAGGCGGCCGCAGGTCACCATGCTGGGGTACCGTCCGAAGAACAGCTTTTTCCCACACCAGTGCTGATCCCACAGCAGCGCTTACTCTCACAGCAGCATTTACCTACGGGCAGGAGGGACGGGGCGGCACCGCTCCGTATGGATGGACGTGAAGCGATACTTCCGTGGGCCGGTCATGTGGATCGTGCTGGCCGTCCTCGCCGTGGTCGTGTTGATGCAGGTCGTCGGCTCGTCGGGCGGCTACAAGACAGTGGACACCGGCAAGGTCGTCAGGGCGATCGCCCAGAACCAGGTCGATCAGGTCAAGCTGACCACCGGCGACGAACAAATGATCAAGGTCGACCTCAAGGACGGCCAGAAGATCGACGACAGCGACAAGATCCAGGCGAGCTACATCGGCACGCAGGGTTCCGACCTCGCCGCGACGCTGCAGCAGAAGTTCGAGGCGGGTGAGATCGACAAGGGCTACACGGTCACACCGACCAAGCAGAGCGCCTTCGTCTCCGTGCTGCTGTCGCTGCTGCCCTTCGTGCTGATCGTCCTGGTCTTCCTCTTCCTGATGAACCAGATGCAGGGCGGCGGCTCCCGTGTCATGAACTTCGGGAAGTCCAAGGCCAAGCTGATCACCAAGGACACCCCGAAGACGACGTTCTCCGACGTGGCCGGGTCCGACGAGGCCGTCGAGGAACTCCACGAGATCAAGGAGTTCCTGCAGGAGCCCGCCAAGTTCCAGGCCGTCGGCGCCAAGATCCCCAAGGGTGTGCTGCTGTACGGCCCGCCCGGAACGGGCAAGACGCTCCTCGCGCGCGCCGTCGCCGGCGAGGCCGGTGTCCCCTTCTACTCGATCTCCGGCTCCGACTTCGTCGAGATGTTCGTCGGTGTGGGCGCGTCCCGCGTCCGTGACCTCTTCGAGCAGGCCAAGGCGAACGCGCCCGCCATCGTCTTCGTCGACGAGATCGACGCCGTCGGCCGGCACCGCGGCGCGGGCCTCGGCGGCGGCCACGACGAGCGCGAGCAGACCCTGAACCAGCTCCTCGTCGAGATGGACGGCTTCGACGTGAAGGGCGGCGTCATCCTGATCGCCGCCACGAACCGGCCGGACATCCTCGACCCGGCGCTGCTGCGCCCTGGCCGCTTCGACCGCCAGATCGCCGTCGACCGTCCCGACATGCAGGGCCGTCTGGAGATCCTCAAGGTCCACCAGAAGGGCAAGCCGGTCGCGCCCGACGTCGACCTCGGCGCCGTCGCCCGCCGTACGCCGGGCTTCACCGGCGCGGACCTGAGCAACGTCCTCAACGAGGCCGCGCTGCTCACCGCCCGCAGCGACAAGAAGCTGATCGACAACCACATGCTGGACGAGGCGATCGACCGCGTGGTCGCGGGCCCGCAGAAGCGGACCCGGATCATGTCGGACAAGGAGAAGAAGATCACCGCGTACCACGAGGCAGGTCACGCCCTCGTCGCCGCGGCGTCCCCGAACTCCGACCCCGTCCACAAGATCACCATCCTGTCCCGCGGCCGCGCCCTGGGCTACACGATGGTCCTGCCGGACGAGGACAAGTACTCGACCACGCGCAACGAGATGCTCGACCAGCTCGCCTACATGCTGGGCGGGCGCGCCGCCGAGGAGCTGGTCTTCCACGACCCGACCACGGGCGCGGCCAACGACATCGAGAAGGCCACGACCACGGCCCGCGCGATGGTCACGCAGTACGGCATGACCGAGCGCCTCGGCGCGATCAAGTTCGGCGGTGACAACACCGAGCCGTTCCTGGGCCGCGAGATGGCGCACCAGCGCGACTACTCGGAAGAGGTCGCCGCGCTGGTCGACGAAGAGGTCAAGAAGCTCATCGAGGCCGCCCACAACGAGGCCTGGGAGATCCTCGTCGAGAACCGTGACGTCCTCGACAATCTGGTCCTCCAGCTCCTGGAGAAGGAGACCCTCGGCAAGGAGGAGATCGCCGAGATCTTCGCCCCGATCGTGAAGCGCCCGCCGCGCCCGGCCTGGACCGGCTCCTCGCGGCGTACACCCTCGACCCGGCCGCCGGTGCTCTCCCCGAAGGAGCTCGCGCTGACCAACGGTGCCACGCCGTCCACGGCGACCACGGCCACCTCGGCCGCGGTGGACACCACCAAGGCGCCGGAAGCGGTCCCTGAGGAGCGCCCGGAGGCCTGACCTGCCGCTTTCCGGAGGCACGGCCTTCGGGAGAGACCCGGAATGGATGCCGCGCCCCCCAGGTTCTAGCCTGAGGGGGCGCGGCATTCACGCACTTCAGGCAAGACGGAACGAGGCACACATGACCGACGCGGTGACGCTGGACGGCGAGGGCAGGATCGGCGAGTTCGACGAGAAGCGCGCCGAGAACGCCGTACGCGAACTCCTCATCGCGGTCGGTGAGGACCCGGACCGTGAGGGCCTGCGCGAGACGCCGGCGCGGGTGGCCCGGGCGTACAAGGAGATATTCGCGGGCCTGTGGCAGGAGCCCGAGGACGTGCTGACGACGACGTTCGACCTGGGGCACGACGAGATGGTCCTGGTGAAGGACATCGAGGTGTTCAGCACGTGCGAGCACCACCTGGTCCCGTTCCGCGGCGTGGCGCACGTCGGCTACATCCCGTCCACCACCGGCAAGATCACCGGGCTGTCCAAGCTGGCGCGCCTGGTGGACGTGTACGCGCGGCGGCCACAGGTGCAGGAACGTCTGACCACGCAGATCGCCGACTCGCTGATGAAGCTTCTCGAACCGCGCGGTGTGATCGTGGTGATCGAGTGCGAGCACATGTGCATGTCGATGCGCGGCATCCGCAAGCCGGGCGCGAAGACGCTCACATCGGCCGTGCGCGGCCAGCTGCGGGACGTCGCGACCCGCGCCGAGGCGATGAGCCTCATCATGGCCGACTGACAGCCGTGGCGCCCGCTGCGGCGCGGCGGCAGCGGCCGAAGCGGTGGCAGCGGCGGCCGTGGCGGCAGTGGCGGGCCACACAGTGGTGGCGGCCGGTTATGCCGTGGAGGCGCCCGGCGGCTCGTCGTCCTCGGGGAGCTTGCAGACCCGCTCCAGGAACAGGGCCGCCGCGATGACCGCGAAACCCGCCAGCACCGCGAAACCGGCGTAGATGGCCTGGTCGCGGCGGGCCGGGACGTCCAGCGAGCCGAGCAGGAACACGCCCGTCCCGCCGTACATGCCGCTGACCACCGCCGTGACCAGCGCGCTGGCCTGGCCGAACACCACCGCGCGGGCCGCCATCATCGGCTCCACGCCCTTCGCGCCCGGGTGGCGCTCCCGTTGCGCCTTCAGCCGGGCCCGCAGCGACAGCGCCGTCGCGGTGAGGACGGCGGCGATCACCGCGAGGACGACCGGCGCGGCCAGGGGCACGCTCGGCAGGGTGCCGAACGCGTCCCACAGCCGTGCGCCGCCCCAGGACAGGACTCCGGCCACGACGAAGAGTCCGGCCAGTACCTTGACCCGCAGTTGCTTCACCGGTGTCCTTCGCGTGTGTTCGGTGCGGTTCTTGGTCGGTGCGGAACGAGTGCCGTGCCGCTTCCGCCGTACGGTCAACGGTCAGTCGGGCAGGCGGAGTTCCAGGTCGCCGCGGGCCACGACGCCTTCCTGGCCGACACCGGCCAGCAGGTCGGCCACGCGCTGCCCGGAGCCGGGGAGCTGGGCGTCCGGCTCCACGTCGAGCCACGGGCGCAGCACGAAGGCCCGCTCATGGGCGCGCGGGTGCGGCAGGGTGAGGTCCGGGTCGTCGGAGACCTCGTCCGCGTACGTCACGATGTCGACGTCGATGGTGCGGGCGCCCCAGCGCTCGGTGCGCACCCGGTCGAACGCCTCCTCCACGGCCTGCGCCCGCTCCAGGAGCGACGACGGCGGCAGTGTCGTCTTCACGACGATCACCGCGTTGAGGTACGACGGCTGGGAGCCCGGGTCCACGCCCCAGGGCTGCGTCTCGTACACGGGGGACACGGCCTTCACGCGGACGCCCGGGGTGTCCTCCAGCGCGTCGATCGCGCCCTGGAGGTTCTCCAGGCGGTTGCCGAGGTTGCCGCCGAGGGACAGCACGGCCTGTTTGGGGTTGGACAGGGTCGTGTCCGCCGCGTCCACCTGCGCCGTCACGAAGGCGGGCACCGGCTGGACCGTCGGGTCGCTGGGCGTGCGGTTCATACGCGGCTCCGGGTGATCGTGATGGTCACGTCGTCGAACGGGACGGTGATCGGGGCGTCCGGCTTGTGGACGCACACCTCGACCTCCTGGACCCCTTCGTGCTTCAGGCACTGCTGGGCGATGCGCTCGGCGAGCGTCTCGATCAGGTCGACGGGCTCGCCCTGCACCACGTCGACGACCTCCTCCGCGACGATGCCGTAGTGCACCGTCTTCGCCAGGTCGTCGTCGGCGGCGGCGGGCCGGGTGTCGAGGCCCAGCACCAGGTCCACGATGAATGTCTGGCCCTCTTCCCGTTCCCGGGGGAAGACACCGTGGTGCCCGCGGGCCTTGAGGCCGCGCAGCGCGACACGATCCACGCGAATCACTCCTGCTGTCGTAGGTCTGGTGGACACGCGGCCGGGTGCGGACGGCCCGGTGCCACCACTCGAATCTACCCGCGAGCACTGACACGGTCCGCGCACGGGCCCTCCGGCGGGGTCCCGCACGGCTTCGCTTACCCACTCACGGCGGTCACACAGCGCCCTCGTCGTCCTCGTCCTCGTCGGATTCCGCCAGGACGGGTGAACCGTGGTGCGACCAGACCTTCCAGCCCTCCGGGGTGCGCCGGAACACGTTCGTCGCCACGACCAGCTGGCCCACGAGGGGGCCGAGCTCGGCGCCGTCCTCGGCGGGGCCGCCGCTGAGGATGTTCTCGGTGCAGGTCACCAGGGCCGTGTCGGCGGACAGGGACACCTTCACATCGGTCAGGAAGAACTGGATGTACTCGGTGTTCGCCATGATCAGCGCGTACGAGCGGAGCACCTCGCCCCGGCCCGAGAGGACGGGCCACCCGGGGTGGACGCAGGAGATCTCGCCGTACCGCTCGTCCAGCCAGAGGTCGGCGACCGCTTCGAAGTCGCCGCGCTCCATCGCCTCGTAGAAGGCGGTGTTCGCCTCCTCGACCGCCTCGGTGTCGGTGCGGGCGCCGCTCACGAGGCGGCGCCCTCGACGGCGCGGGCCACGCGTACGGCGTCCGCCGTCGCCCGCACCTCGTGGACGCGGACGGCCCAGGCGCCTTCGTGCGCGGCGATCGCGGAGACCGCGGCGGTGGCCGCGTCCCGTTCCCGGGCGGGTGGCGGGTTGTGGCCCTCGCCGGCCAGGACACGGCCGAGGAAGCGCTTGCGGGAGGCGGCGACGAGCAGGGGGCGCCCGAGGGCGCGGAGCTCGGCCAGATGGGCGACGAGGGCGAGGTCGTGCTCGGCCTGCTTGGCGAAGCCGAGGCCCGGGTCGACGATCAGCCGCTCCGGGGCGATGCCGCCCGCGACGACGGCCTCGACGCGCGCGTGGAGCTCCGCGACGACCTCGGCGACCACGTCGTCGTACACGGCGAGGCTGTTCATGTTCTCGCTGAAGCCGCGCCAGTGCATGACGACGAAGGGCACGTCGGCGGCGGCGACGGACGGCACCATGCCGGGGTCCGCGAGCCCGCCGCTGACGTCGTTGACGAGGACCGCGCCGGCCTCCACGGCCTTGCGGGCGACGGCGGCGCGCATCGTGTCGACCGAGACGGTGACGCCCTCGGACGCCAGCCCCCGCACGACCGGGACGACCCGCCGCAGCTCCTCCTCCTCGTCCACCCGGGTGGCGCCGGGGCGCGTCGACTCACCGCCGACGTCCACCAGGTCGGCGCCCTGGGCGACGAGGTCGAGGCCGTGCTTGACGGCTGCGGTGGTGTCGAACCAGCGGCCGCCGTCGGAGAAGGAGTCGGGCGTCACATTGACGACGCCCATCACCGCACAGCGGTCCCACTCCGGCAGGCCCCGGACCGTACCCCGTCCACGCAACGTACTCATGGGACCCAGCCTAGGCCCGTACGCCGGACGGGGCGCCGTCCGGGCCGGTCCTGCGGGACCGGGCGGGTGGCGCCCCGTCGTGTGGGGGTGCGGGTGGGGTCTTGTCAGGCGGCACGCATCTCGTGCTCGCCCTTGGCGGGGGTGATGTGGGCGCACGGGCGGGCCGTGCGGGTGGCGCGGCGGCGGAACGGGCGGGGCGGCGCCAGGTTGACGAAGCCCTCGGCCTGCATGGCGGCGAAGCCGATGCGGGGCAGGTCGCGGGTGCTGCGGTAGACGACGAAGCGGGGCTCCCAGCGGGGCTGGAACTTCGCGTTGAACTTGTACAGCGACTCGATCTGGAACCAGCGGGACAGGAAGACCAGCAGGCCGCGCCAGACGCGCAGGACGGGGCCCGCGCCGAGCTTCTCGCCGCGGGCGAGCGCCGAGCGGAACATCGCGAAGTTCAGCGAGACGCGCTCCACGCCGAGCTGCGGGGACGCCTGGAGGGCGGCGACGATGAGCAGCTCGTTCATGCCGGGGTCGGCGGAGCGGTCGCGGCGCATCAGCTCCAGGGACATGCCGTCCCGGCCCCACGGCACGAAGTGGATGATCGCCTTCAGGTCGCCGTAGGGGGAGGTCTCCAGGGTGTCGTCGACCTTGTGGGCCGTGGCGATCACGGCGTCGCCGTCGGCGGCGTCTCCGATCCGGCCCAGGGCCATGGAGAAGCCGCGCTCCGTGTCGGTGCCGCGCCAGTCGGCGGCCGCCCGGCGGATACGCTCCAGCTCGGCGTCGGACAGGTCACGGGCGCGCCGGACTCGGGTCTCGTAGCCGTTGCGCTCGATGCGCTTGACCATCTGGCGCACGTTCCGCATGGCGCGCCCGGACAGGGAGAAATCCGCGACGTCCACCACCGCCTCGTCGCCGAGCTCCAGGGCGTCGAGGCCGGTCTCGCGGGTCCACACCTGGCCGCCGGTCTCGGAGCAGCCCATGACGGCAGGCGTCCAGGAGTGGGCCTTGGCCTCGTCCATGAACCGTTCGATGGCGCCGGGCCAGGCCTCGACGTCGCCGATCGGGTCGCCGCTGGCGAGCATCACACCGGAGACGACGCGGTACGTGACGGCCGCCTTGCCGCTGGGCGAGAAGACGACGGCCTTGTCGCGGCGGAGCGCGAAGTGGCCCAGCGAGTCACGGGCGCCGTGCTTGGCGAGCAGCTCGCGCAGCCGCGCCTCGTCGTCCTCGGTGAGCCTGGCGACCGGGTGCTCGGGGCGGAAGGCCAGGTAGATGGTGGTGACGGCGGTGAGCAGGCCGAGCGCGCCGAGGGAGTAGCCGACGGTCCAGGAGACGCTGCCGCCGTAGCCGACCGGGCCCTCGACGCCGAACAGGCCGAGCAGCACGTGCTCCAGGCGGTCGCTGAGGCTGGGGTCGCCGACGACCTTGCCCGGGTGGGCGCTGACGATGAGCAGGCCGAGCGCGATGGAGCCGGCGCCCATGAGGACGAAGTTGGCCAGGGCGCGCCAGCGGCTGCGCGGGTCGGGCAGTGCCGCGAACTCCTCGCGGTGGCGCAGGAGCAGCGCCAGCAGGACGAGGGACAGCAGCACCCCGATCACGGAATGGCGGTAGACAAACTGGGCTACCGCGCCGAGAGGGAGCAGGATGACGGCCGCCCGCCAGGCGCGGCGCTTGTGGCGCTTCAGTCCGTGCGCGAGCAGCAGCAGCAGAACGCCGACGCTCAGCGAGAGCGCGGCGGACAGCGGCCCGATCGTGCCGGGCAGCACCTCCACCAGGTCGTGGAACCGGCTGGCGCGGAACCGGGGGAACGCCCCGGCCGCGATGTCGACGAGGCCGATGAACGTGCAGGCCGTGCCGACGATCGACGGCACCTTTTCGGGGCGGGGTCCACGCAGGACCCGGCGCCACCGATTAGGAACCGATCCTGACTTATCCCCATCTACCGTGACAGACATGGCTTCCCGTGGCTCCGCGAGAGGTCGTTTCGTCCCTTCGGCCCGATGCGAATCGGCGCCGGACAACCGGACAATGTGCGCCCTCTAGGACGACGTGTCAGGGCGGGGGGTTCACTCGGGCCCCGGAAAAAATCTCGACGAACCTCGACGAAGAAGAAGGCTTGGACGACGCATGGGTCTCACCAGCAACAAAGTTCTGGCGTTGGCCGTCCTCGTGGCCGTGCTGCTGTTCGCGGTCACGGTGTGGCTGTGGCCCCGGCTGGCCCGGCGGAGCTGGCGCGCGGTGCTGGGCAGGGTGGGGCTGCTGCTGGTGACCCAGCTGTCCCTGTTCGCCTCGGTCGGCCTCGCCGCCAACAACTACTTCCTGTTCTACGGCTCCTGGGCCGATCTGCTCGGCCAGGAACAGGAGATGGGGGTGGTCGTCGACCACTCGGCGGCGAGCAGAAACGTCACGGTGGTCGAGAAGCAGAAGATGAACGTGCCCGGCGGCGACCGCCCCGAGATCGGCGGCCAGATCCAGAAGGTCGTCATCTCCGGCGAGACCTCCCGCATCAAGAGCCCCGCGTACGTGTACCTGCCGCCCGAGTACTTCCAGCCCGCCCACGCGCAGCGCACCTTCCCCGCGGCCGTCGTCCTGACCGGCTACCCGGGCACCGCCGAGAACCTGCTCAAGGGGCTGCGCTATCCGCGCACCGCCTACGAGCAGGCCAAGGCCAAGAAGATGCAGCCGATGATCCTGGTCCTGCTGCGCCCGACGGTCGCGCCGCCGCGCGACACCGAGTGCGTGGACGTGCCGGGCGGCCCGCAGACGGAGACGTACTTCGCGAAGGACCTGCCGAAGGCGATCTCGGAGACGTACCGGGTGGGCAAGGACGCGCGGAACTGGGGCTTCATCGGCAACTCGACCGGCGGCTACTGCGCCCTGAAGATCGCGCTGCACCACCCGGAGCAGTTCTCGGCGGGCGCGGGCCTCTCCGCGTACTACAAGGCGGCCGAGGACGTCACGACGGGCGATCTCTTCCAGGGCGACGCGAAGCTGCGCAACCGCGCCGACCTGCTGTGGAGCCTGGATCACCTCCCCCAGGGCAAGTCGTCCTTCCTCGTCGCGACGTCGAAGCAGGGCGAGAGCAACCTGCGGGGCACGCTGGACTTCATCAAGAAGGTCAAGGCCCCCGCGCGCGTGTCGTCGATCACCCTCGACAACGGCGGCCACAACTTCGGCACCTGGAACCGGGAGATCCCCCCGGCCCTGGTCTGGATGAGCAAGCGCCTCAGCGCGGCGTGACACCTGCGTCCGCCGCCTCGCCCACGGACCGCCGCAGCGCCTCGTGCAGCCGGTCCGGGGTGAGGACGCCGAGGTACCGGCCGTCGCCCTCGCCGCCGCCCGCCACGACGGCCACCCAGCCCGCGTCGTAGCGGAGCATGGCCGAGAACGCCTCCTTGAGGGACGCGCCGAGCGCCACGCGCGCGTCCATCGGCCGGGCCAGCTCCCGGACCGTGCCCTTCGCGGCCGGCGCTGCGGGCAGCCAGCCGTACGGGCGCCCGTCCTCGTCCACGACGACGGCCCGTGAGCCGTCCAGGGCAGCGCGGGGCAGCGGGTCGTCGATGCGGACGACCGGCGGCCGCTCCAGGTGGCCCTCCTCGACCGGCGTGACGGCGAGCCGCCGCAGGGCCCGGTCCGCGCCGACGAAGTCCGCGACGTACGGGCTGACCGGCGCGCCCAGGACCGTGGCGGGCGTGTCGAACTGCTCGATGCGCCCCTGCCCGTACACGGCCATCCGGTCACCGAGCCGGACCGCCTCCTCCAGGTCGTGGGTGACGAACAGCACCGTCTTGCGCATCTGCGCCTGGAGCTTGAGGAACTCGCTCTGCAGGTGCTCCCGCACGACGGGGTCGACCGCCCCGAACGGCTCGTCCATCAGCAGCACCGGCGGGTCGGCAGCGAGCGCGCGGGCCACCCCGACGCGCTGCCGCTGGCCGCCGGAGAGCTGGTCCGGGTAGCGGTCGCCGTAGGTGCGCGGGTCCAGGCCGACCAGGTCCAGCAGCTCCGCCGCGCGCGCGTGCGCCGCGGCCCGCCCGGAGCCCAGGAGGCGCGGCACGGTCGCGGTGTTCTCCAGGACCGTGCGGTGCGGGAAGAGGCCGACCTGCTGGATGACGTAGCCGATCCGGCGCCGCAGGTCGACGGGGTCGGTGGCGGCGATGTCCCGGCCGGCCACGTGGATGCTGCCCCCGGTCGGCTCGACGAGCCGGTTGACCATCTTCATCGTGGTGGTCTTGCCGCAGCCGGACGGACCGACGAGCGTGACCAGTTCACCCTCCGCCACCTCGAACGACAGATCGTCGACGGCCGTGGTGCCGTCCGCGTACCGCTTGGTGACGTGCTCGAACCGGATCACTGCTCCCCCTTGTAACACGTGGTGACGTAGAGGCCCATGGTGCCTGTCCGGGGCGTCCTCCGGTGATTGTCAGTGCCGCGGGTTAGGGTCTTTTCCAGTCGAACACCACATCGACGGGCGGGGTGTGACGCCGGGTCCGGAGACCGGGGGAGGTGCGAGCGATGCGTACGGGAGTCCTGTCCGCAGCGGGCGACGGGTGCCTCGCGGCCAACGAGTGGATCTGCGGCGCATACGTGCGCTCCCG
This sequence comes from Streptomyces sp. TRM64462, assembly GCF_013362995.1. Classification (GTDB taxonomy): domain Bacteria; phylum Actinomycetota; class Actinomycetes; order Streptomycetales; family Streptomycetaceae; genus Streptomyces. The sequence continues at coordinate 14,889 of NZ_JABWDV010000141.1, forward strand.
CGCCCAGGAGCTGACGGACGCGACGGTGCAGCACATCTGGATCACGGCCGTGTCGGTGCTGATCGGGCTCGCCGTGGCGTTCCCGCTCGCGCTGCTGGTGCGGGCCCGCCCGGCCTTCGCGGGGCCGGTGCTGGGGCTGACGACCGTGCTGTACGCGGTCCCGTCCCTCGCGATGTTCTCGCTGCTGCTGCCGCTGTTCGGGCTTTCGGCGGCGCTGGTCGTCACCGGTCTCGTCCTGTACTCGCTGACCATCCTCGTACGGAACATCCTGGCCGGGCTCGCCGCCGTGCCCGAGGAGACGCGCGAGGCGGCCCGCGGGATGGGGTACGGGCCGGGGCGGCTGCTGCGTGAGGTTGAGCTGCCGCTGGCGCTGCCCGCCCTGATGGCGGGGGTGCGGATGGCGACGGTGTCGACGATCGCCCTGACGACCGTCGGCGCGCTGGTGGACTACGGCGGCCTGGGGACGCTCATCATGAGCGGCCTGAAGAGCTACTTCAAGGCGCAGGTGCTGACCGCGTCCGTGCTGAGCGTGCTGCTCGCGGTGGCGGCCGACGTGCTGCTGCTCGGGCTCCAGTGGCTGCTGACGCCGTGGGCGCGGCGCGCGGGCGGCGGGGCGCGGTCCCGGGCACGCGTGCGGGGCGTGGGGGAGGCGGTCTGAGCGATGGGCGTGGTGGCGGACGCCTGGGCGTGGCTGACGACCGGGGCGAACTGGCAGGGCGAGTCCGGCGTGTGGCACCGGCTCGGCGAGCACCTGTGGTTCAGCGGGGTGTGCCTGGTCCTGTCGTGCCTGATCGCACTGCCGCTCGCGTTCTGGCTGGGCCACATCGGCCGGGGCGGCGCCCTGGCGGTGAACGTGTCCAACGTGGGGCGCGCGGTGCCCACGCTCGCGGTGCTGGTGCTGCTGACGCTCACTCCGCTCGGGCGGTACGGCGGCATACCGACGATCGTCGCGCTGGTGCTGTTCGCGGTGCCTCCGCTGCTCACCAACGCGTATCTGGGCATGCGCGAGGTGGACCGGGCGGTGGTGGAGGCCGCGCGGGGCATGGGGATGTCGGGCGGCCAGCTCTTCCGCACGGTCGAACTGCCCCTGGCACTCCCCATGGTGCTGACGGGGCTGCGGCTCGCGTCCGTCCAGGTGATCGCCACGGCGACACTCGCCGCGATGGCCGGCGAGGGCGGCCTCGGCCGGATCATCACGGCGGGTTTCCACACCTACGACACCGCGCAGGTGTTCGCGGGAGCCCTGCTCGTCGGCGCGCTGGCGCTGCTCGTCGAAGGCGTACTGGTCGCGGCGAGCCGGGCGTTCACGGGCCGAGAACCGAACGCGAACGGACGGAGACGGAGAGCGTGATGACGAGGACCGGGATGACGGGGACAGCGATGACGGGGGCGGCGATGAAGGAGACGGCGATCACGAGGGCGCCGATGACGAGGACGGTCATGGTTCCGCGCCGGGCCGCCCGCAGGGCGGGTACGGCGCTGGGGGTGCTGGCCCTGGCGGGCGGGCTCGCCGCGTGCGGGGGCGGCGCCAGCCTGGAGGAGCGCGGCGGCACGGGGACGTCCGGCGACGCCTCGGGCGGGCCGTCCGGCCGGGGCACGCTGGTCGTCGGCGCGGCGGGCTTCACCGAGTCGCGGGTGCTGGCGGAGCTGTACGCCCAGGTGCTGGGCGACGCCGGGTACCGCACGTCCATCAGAACCGTCGAGAACCGCGAGCTGTACGAACCGTCCCTGGAGAAGGGCGAGATCGACGTCGTACCGGAATACGCGGCTACGCTTGCGGAATTTCTCAACGCGAAGGTGAACGGACCGAAGGCGCCCGAGGAGAAGCCGGTCGCCTCCAGCGATGTGACCGCGACCGTGGCCGCCCTGGAGAAGCTCGCCACGCCGCGCGGCCTGAAGGTTCTTCCGGCGGGAGAGGCCGTCGACCAGAACGCTTTCGCGGTGACCAGGGAATTCGCCGAGAAGAACAAGCTCAAGACGCTTTCGGATCTCGGCAGGTCGAAGCTGAAGGTGAAGATCGCGGCGGGTGACGAGTGCGCCGTACGGCCGTTCTGCGCACCGGGCCTCAAGTCCGTATACGGAATCGATGTGGCGGGCATCGACCCGAAGGGCGTCGGCACCCCGCAGTCCAAGCAGGCCGTGAGGGACGGCACCGACCAGATGGTGCTCACCACGACGACGGACGCCACGCTCGACGCGTTCGGGCTTGTGCTGCTGGAGGACGACAAGAAGCTGCAGAACGCCGACAATGTGCTGCCCGTCGTCAATGCCGAGGACGCCGGATCACCGCAGATCGCGGCCGCTCTCGACAAGGTCACCAAGGCTCTGACGACGGCGGATCTGGTGGAGTTGAACAGGAAGGTCGACGCCGAGCGGGCAAAGCCCGCGGACGTCGCGAAGGCTTACCTGGAGGACAAGGGCCTGCTCCGGAAGTAAGCCCCCTGTGAAGTGGGTTGGCGGGAGCAGCGGGTGTGGCGGCCCGCGAAACGGAACGGGTGGGCAAAACATTGCCGGGGCGGCCCCCCATCCGCCCCCTACGCACGGTAAATTTCAGGCCATGCCACGTGGACGCCACCGCCATTCCCCACCCCTGCACCGGCTTCTGCCGCCCTCCGCGGTGGCCGGAGCGTCCGTCCTCTGTGCCGGCGGTGCCTGGCTCCTGGCCGATCCGCTGGGCCTGCGGCTCCTGGTCGCGGCCGCCGCGGCGGCGGCCGTCACCGGCGCGGTCCTCATGCGGACCTGGGACCGTACGGCAGGCCGGCGCGTCGCCGAGCTGACCCGCGCCCGCGCCAGCGACCAGTGGAAGACCGAGGAACGCATAGCCGAGCTGGAGGCCGACCTCGACGACGCCCGCGAACTGCGCGCCAAGCTGGACGCGAAGCTGCGCGCCAAGCGGGTCGAGCTCGCCGGGCTGCGCAACGAGCACGCCGAGCTGCTGCGGCGGTACGCCACGGCCGAGACCGAGCGGGCCAGCGCCCTGGAGGGCCGCCGCCAACTGGCGCTGGGCGCCACGGAACCGGCGATGGGCAAGGGCGCGGGATCCGGCTCTGGTGCCGGTGCTGCGGCTGGTGCTGGTGCCGGTTCTGGTTCTGGTGCCGGAGCGGAGGGCGCGGGCGAGACCGTGTCCGGGAGCGGTACGGCGCTGGTGAGGGCCTCGTCGGTGCCGACGCCGGCCGACTACCTCAAGGCGGCCCGGGCGCTCCAGCAGCTGTCGCGCAACGCCGCGGCCCAGGAGGCCCGTCGTATCGCCGAGGCGGCCCTCAACTCCTCGGCCGCGTCCGCGATGCGCCCCGTGCCCGCGGCGGCCGCCATCGTGCCGTACTCCGCCCAGCGCCGCCCGGTGCCGCGCCCGGAGGGCAGCTTCGACTTCTTCGGCACGCAGGGGCAGAAGGCGCTCCGCAAGGAGGTGGCCGCGAAGAAGCCGATGGCCGCGATCGAGGCCGTACAGGAGGAGGACCTGGCGGACGTCGTCGGCGAGGAGGCGCTGGCCGACGCCGGGGCGGTGGCCCCGCCGCAGCCGCCGCAGCCGCGGCGCGCCGAGGAGCGGGCGGTCGGCAAGGTCATCGACCTGACGGCGCACGACGAGACCGAGCAGCTGGACGTCGCGGAACTGCGGGACGCGGTCAGCTCCTGAGCGACGTGACGACGTGACGACGTGACGACGCGACGACGCGACGAAGAGGCGGCCGGGCGGACGATCCCCCCGGCCGCTTCCGCGTCGCGTCGGCCTACTTGTTACTTGTCGATGTCGCCGACGACGAAGAAGAACGAGCCGAGGATCGCCACCATGTCCGAGACCAGCGTGCCCGGCAGGAGCTCGGTCAGGACCTGGATGTTGTTGTAGGACGCCGAGCGCAGCTTCAGCCGGTACGGGGTCTTCTCGCCCTTGGACACCAGGTAGTAGCCGTTGATGCCGAGCGGGTTCTCGGTCCAGGCGTACGTGTGGCCCTCGGGCGCCTTGAGCACCTTCGGCAGCCGCTGGTTGATCGGCCCCGGCGGCAGCTCCGCGATCCGGTCGAGGCATGCCTCGGCCAGCTCCAGCGCGTTGTGCGTCTGCTCCAGCAGGCACTCGAACCGCGCCAGGCAGTCGCCCTCCGCGCGCGTGACGACCCTCAGGGTGTCCTGGAGCTCCCCGTACGCCAGGTACGGCTCGTCGCGCCGCAGGTCGAAGTCGACGCCGGAGGCGCGGGCGATCGGCCCGCTCACCCCGTACGCGTGGGCCAGCTCCTGCGACAGGACGCCAACCCCGCGCGTACGGCCGCGGAAGATCTCGTTGCCGAGGACCAGCCGGTCGTACACGTCCATCCGCGAGCTGATGGCGGCGACGGCCTCGCGGGTGCGGCCGAGCCAGCCGGCCGGGAGGTCCTCCTTGAGACCGCCGACCCGGTTGAACATGTAGTGCATCCGGCCGCCGGAGATCTCCTCCATCACGTGCTGGAGGTCCTCGCGCTCACGGAACGCGTGGAAGATCGGGGTGATACCACCCAGTTCGAGCGGGTACGAACCGAGGAACATCAGATGGTTCAGGACCCGGTTCAGCTCGGCGAGGAGCGTCCGCATCCACACGGCACGCTCCGGGACCTCCATGCCGAGCATCCGCTCGACGGCCATGACGACGCCCAGCTCGTTGGAGAACGCGGACAGCCAGTCGTGGCGGTTGGCCAGCATGACGATCTGCCGGTAGTCGCGGGCCTCGAACAGCTTCTCCGCGCCCCGGTGCATATAGCCGACCACCGGCTCGGCGTGCTGGATCAGCTCGCCGTCGAGGACCAGCCGGAGGCGCAGCACACCGTGGGTGGAGGGGTGCTGCGGTCCGATGTTCAGCACCATGTCGGTGCTCTCCGCGGCACCGCCGATGCCGACCGTGGTCTCCCTGGGCTGGGTCGTCTCGGTCTCCGTCATGCCGGACAGTATCCCTCGCCGGGCACGCGCTGGAGCAGCCAGGTGAAGTCGCCCAGGCCGCCGCGCGCGGTCAGCTCGGCGGCCTCGCCCGCGGCGGCGAGGGCCCGCACGTAGGCGGCCGGGTCGCGGGAGGCGAGGGTGAGCGGCGGGCGCTCGCCGGTCACGCCGAGGCGGCGGAGGGCCTCGCGCTGCGGGACCAGCTCGAC
>NZ_JABWDV010000142.1 GCF_013362995.1 Streptomyces sp. TRM64462
GGCGGACGCGGGGCCGGGAGTGGATCCGGCGCCGCTGGAGCTGCTGGCGGCGGACGCGGCGGCCCGCGCGCACCGGCTGCTGGCGGAGGCACTCGCGCCGGGGCACGACGGCCTGGAGCCCGAGCCTGGTCTGACGGAGGGTCAGGACGCGGTACGGCTCGCTGCCGGCGCGGCGGCCGACGACGTACCCCATGTCGTGGCGCGGCTCGCGGCCGGGTCGGGGCGTGACCGCGAGCAGCTGGCCCTCGCCGTACGGGCCTGGCGGCTGGGCGGGGCGGCCGGCCTCACGGCGC
>NZ_JABWDV010000143.1 GCF_013362995.1 Streptomyces sp. TRM64462
CTCGGCGTCGGCGGGGGCTTCCTCGCCGTGCCCGCGCTGGTGGGCGTCGTCGGGCTGCGGATGCGCGCCGCGATCGGCACCAGCCTGCTGGTCGTCACGGTCAACGCGCTCGTCGCCCTGACCGCCCGGGCCGGCACGGCCGGGCCGCTCGACTGGGCGGTGATCGCCCCGTTCACGGGCGCCGCCGTGCTGGGCGCCTGGGACGGCCGGCGGCTCGGTGCCCGGGTGCCTGCGGCCACGCTGCGCCGCGTCTTCGGCTACGTGCTGCTCGCGGTCGCCGCGCTCATGGCCGCGGACGCGGTCCTGTGACGACCGCGCCCGCCCGCCACGGTGCGGAAGACCGCTCCCGCCGGTGCCCGCCCGCACCCGCTCACGCCAGTGACAGGAACAGCTTCTCCAGGCGCGTGCGCATCTCGTCGCGCTGCTCCTCCGCGCCCGGGCCGTCCCCGATGTCGGTCAGACACTGCTGGAGCCCGGTCGCGATGATCGCGAACCCCGCGCGGTCCAACGCCCGGGACGCCGCGGCAAGCTGGGTCACGACCTCCTCGCAGTCGCGGCCCTCCTCGATCATCCTGATCACACCGGAGATCTGGCCCTGCGCCCGCCGCAGCCGGTTCAGCACCGACTTCAGCTCGGCCCCCGCGAGATCCAACTCCACGACCCACTCCTCACGACATACCCCTAGGGGTAATCTACCCCCACTCCTGGGCACCGTCGACGACCAAGGATGACACCCGCCATGACCAGCACCCCCCGTACCCTCGACCCCCACCAGGTCCGCACCCGGCTGCACGAACTCACCGTCCTCGACGTCCGCACCCCCGGCGAGTACGCCACCGGGCACCTCCCCGGCGCGCTCAACATCCCCCTCGACCGCGTCGCCCACGCACTCGCCGACATCCGCCACGCCGCCGCGCACCGCGACGTCCTCGTCGTCTGCGCCTCCGGCGCCCGCGCCGCAACCGCCTGCCGGCTGCTCGCCGACGGCGGGGTCACCGCCGCGACGCTCGCCGGCGGCACCGGCGCCTGGGCGGCGGGCGGCCACGACCTGCACCGCCCCCAGGGCGCCCCGCGCCGCACCTGGGCCATGGAGCGCCAGGTCCGGTTCACCGCCGGCCTCCTGGTCCTCACCGGACTCGCCCTCGGCCTCCTCGTCCACCCGGCGTTCCAGCTCATCGCCGCCGGCGTCGCGGGCGGCCTCGTCTTCTCCGCGCTCACCGACACCTGCGGCATGGCCGTCGTCCTCGCCAAGCTGCCCCACAACCGCCCCCGCCCCACCGACCTCGCCGCGACGCTCACCACCCTGCGCACCCTCCACACCCGCCCCGACCAGCCCGGCAGCCCCTCAACTCCCTGACGCCCCACGGGCCGTGTGCGCGGGTCCGCAAACCGGCCGATCCGGCGGGCGATCCGGACGGGAATCCGTATGCGCCCTCCGGCGGCCGCCCTTCCGGGGCAGAATCGGCCCCCAGTGCACGGCCCCCGCGACGGAGCCGTCCGAGGGGGCCGTCCGGGCACCCGGCACGGCTCAGGGAGACAAGGGATGACGACAACGGGCACACAGATCACCGGCCCGGCCGGGCTGCCGCTCATCGGCTCGATGCTCGACCTGAAGCGGGACCCGCTGGGCACGTTCCTCGACGCGTACCGCGCCCACGGCGACCTCGTCCGGATCAGCGCGGGCCCGCCCGGGCTGCGGACCGAGCTGTACGGGGTGTTCTCGGCCGAGGGCGCCCAGCAGGTACTGGCCACCGAATCGGCCAACTTCCGCAAGGACAACACCTTCTACCAGGAGGTCCGCGAGTCCTTCGGGAACGGCCTGCTCACCAGCCAGGACGACGTGTACCTGCGGCAACGGCGCCTGGTGCAGCCGCTGTTCACACGCCGCCGCGTCGACGGGTACGCCGAGGCCGTCACCGCCGAGACCGCCGCCGTGACCGCGTCCTGGCGGGACGCGCCCGGCGGTGTCGTCGACGTGTCCGCCGAGATGACACGGCTCACGCTGCGTGCCGTCGCCCGCATTCTTTTCGGCACCGACGTCGAGTCGGCCGTCCACGTCGTCGAGCGCTCGTTCCCGGTCATCGGCGACTACGTGCTGCGCCGCGCCTTCTCGCCCGCCGCCGCCCCGCGCCACTGGCCGACGCCCGCCAACCGCCGTGCCTCCGCCGCGATGGCGGAGCTGTACGCGGAATGCGACCGCATCATCGAACAGCGCCGCGCCGCCGGCCCGGCGACCACCGCCGGCCCGGCGACCACCGACGGCGCGGCCGCCACCGACGGCGCGGACGCCGCCGGGAACGCCGAGGGCGACGACCTCCTCACGCTCCTCGCCCGCGCCGGCAGCGACGAGGACGGCAGCCTCGACGCCGACGAGATCCGCGACCAGGTCCTCATCTTCCTGCTGGCCGGCCACGAGACCACCGCCACCTCGCTGGCGTTCGCCCTGCACCTGCTGGCCCGCCACCCCAAGGAGCAGCAGCGCGCCCGCGAGGAGGCCGTACGCGTCCTCGGCGGACGGACACCGGGCGCGGCCGACCTCGACGCCCTCCCGTACCTCGCGCAGGTGCTCAAGGAGGCCATGCGCCTCTACCCGGCCGGGCCCGTGATCGGCCGCCGCGCCGTCACCGAGACCCGTATCGACGGGTACACCATCCCCGCCGGCGCCGACGTGATCGTCGCCCCCTGGGTCACCCACCGCCACACCCGCTACTGGGACGAGCCGGACCGCTTCGACCCGGACCGCTTCACGCCCGAACGCGAGAAGGAACGTCCCCGCTACGCCTTCTTCCCGTTCGGCGGCGGGCCCCGCGCCTGCATCGGGCAGCACTTCTCGATGCTGGAGTCCGTCCTCGCCCTGGCGATGGTCCTCCAGGCCTACGAACTCGACGCCGTCGACGTCGACATCGCCGTCACGTCCGGCATCACGCTGCGCGCCCAGGGCCCCGTACGGTGCAGGCTGCGGCCCCTGCCGCACGCCACCGGCGCGGCTCCCGCCTGACGGGCACGTCACGGACCGTGAGAGGATCCGGCGGAAGATCCCTCCGCACACTGCACCGGTCCGGACGACAGAAGGTGACGATGTACGCGATATCCCTGGGCGACGAGGGCGCGGAGCTGTGCCCGCTCGAACCGTGGCAGGCCGAGGAGTTCCTCGCCCATATGGACCGGGGACGGGAGTTCATCGGCCGGCACAACGGGCTCCCCGACGTCGTCACGGACGTCGAGTCGAGCCGGGCCTTCCTCCAGGCGTACGCGGACAAGACCGCGTCCGACACGGGGCGCATCCACGGCATCCGGTGGGACGGCACCCTGGTCGGCGCGGTCATCCTGCGCACCATGGACGTCGCACAGCGCACCGCCGAGGCGGGCTGCTGGCTGGAGCCGGCGGCCGTCGGCAGGGGCCTGGTCACCCGGGCCGCCCGCGTCCTCATCGACTGGGCCGTCGAGCAGCGCGGCATCCACCGCGTCGAGTGGTGGGTGTCGCCCGACAACACGCCGAGCATCGCCGTCGCCCGGCGCCTCGGCATGACCAGGGACGGTGTCCTGAGGGCCAGTCACCTGTACCGGGGCGAGCGCCACGACGAGGAGATCTGGTCGGTCCTCGCCCCCGAGTGGCGCGCCGCACGGCAGACCGCCTGAGCGACCGGCGGCGCTCAGCGGGCGTCGCTGCCGGACACCCCGCGCAGCGCCGCCCGCCCCGCCTCCAGCCGCGCCACCGGCACACGGAACGGCGAGCACGACACATAGTCGAGGCCCGCGTCGTGGAAGAAGCCCACCGACCCGGGGTCGCCGCCGTGCTCGCCGCACACCCCGGTCTCCAGGCCCGGGCGCGCCGCCCGGCCCTCAGCGACGGCCAGTTCGACGAGCCGGCCGACGCCCTCCCGGTCCAGTGTCTCGAAGGGCGACGCGTCGAAGACACCCTTGTCGAGATACGCCGGGAAGAACGCCGCCTCCACGTCGTCCCGTGAGAACCCCCACGTCGTCTGCGTCAGGTCGTTCGTACCGAACGAGAAGAAGTCCGCGTCCCGCGCGATCCGGCCCGCCGTCAGCGCGGCGCGCGGCAGCTCGATCATCGTGCCGACCGGGCACTCCACGGCCACGCCCGACGCGCGCGACACCTCCGCCAGGACCCGCTCCACCTCCTCCCGCACGAGGTGAAGCTCCGTCACCGAGCCGACCAGCGGCACCATCACCTGGGCCCGCGGCGCGCCACCGGCCCGTACGCGTTCCACGACCGCCTCCGCCAGGGCCCGCACCTGCGTCGCCACCAGACCCGGGACGACCAGGCCGATCCGTACGCCCCGCAGCCCCAGCATCGGGTTCTCCTCACGCATCCGCGTGACCGCAGCCAGCAGCGCCGTGTCCCGCGGGTCCGGCTCCCGCCCGGACGCCTCCGCCCGCGCCACCCGGACGGCCAGCTCCGTACGGTCCGGCAGGAACTCGTGCAGCGGCGGGTCCAGCAACCGCACGGTGACCGGCAGACCGTCCATCGCCTCCAGGATGGCCGCGAAGTCCCGCCGCTGGAGCGGCAGCAGCTCCGCCAGCGCCGCGTCCCGGCCGGCGTCGTCCGCCGCCAGGATCATCGCCTCCACGTACGCGCGCCGCTCGCCGAGGAACATGTGCTCGGTACGGCACAGCCCGATGCCGCGCGCCCCGAACCGGCGGGCCCGCGCCGCGTCCTCCGGCGTGTCCGCGTTCGCCCGCACCTCAAGGCGCCGCACCGCGTCCGCCCGCTCCATGAGCCGGTGCACATCCCGTACGACCTGCTCCGCGTCCTCCGCCGGCGGGCCGCCGCCGTCCTCGAAGTACCGCATCACCACCGAGTCGACGAGCGGCACCGCACCCTCGTACACGAGGCCGTCCGACCCGTCCACGGAGAGCACCGTGCCCTCCTCGACCGTGACGTCCCCCGCCGAGAACCGCCGCCCGCGCACATCCACCGCGAGCGCGTCGGCGCCGCACACGCACACCTTGCCCATGCCCCGCGCCACCACGGCCGCGTGGCTCGTCTTGCCGCCCCGGCTGGTGAGCACCGCCTGCGCCGCGACCATCCCGGGCAGATCGTCCGGCGTGGTCTCCGGCCGTACCAGCACCACGTGTTCACCCGCCGCGGCCCGCCGCACCGCCTCCGCCGAGTCGAACACCGCCACGCCCACGGCCGCCCCCGGCGAGGCGGCCACACCCCGGGCGAGCGGCTCCCCGGCGCCCGCCGCGTCGAAGCGCGGGAACATCAGCCGCGCCAGACCCTCCCCGTCGACCCGGCGCAGCGCCTCGTCGACGGAGATGACCCCCTCGTCCACGAGCTGCCCGGCGATCGCGAACGCGGCCTGCGCCGTGCGTTTGCCGATCCGCGTCTGGAGCATCCACAGCGTGCCGCGCTCGACCGTGAACTCGATGTCGCACAGGTCCCGGTAGTGCTCCTCCAGTCGCCGCAGATGCCCGCACAGCTCGTCGTACGAGGCCGGGTCGCGGCGCCGCAGCTCCTCCAGCGGCACGGCGTCGCGGGTGCCGGACACCACGTCCTCGCCCTGTGCGTTGGGCAGGTAGTCGCCGTACACGCCGGGCGCCCCGGTGGACGGGTCGCGGGTGAACGCGACACCGCTGCCGGAGTCCTCGCCCCGGTTGCCGAACACCATCGTCTGCACGGTCACGGCCGTGCCGAGGCCGTCGGGGATGTGTTCGCGCCGCCGGTACACGCGGGCGCGCTCGGCGTTCCACGAGCCGAAGACCGCCAGCACCGCACGGCGCAGCTGCTCGTGCGGGTCCTCCGGGAAGTCCTCGCCCGTCTGCTCCTTGACGACGTCCTTGAACGTCTCCACGATCCGGATGAGGTCGCAGGCGTCGAGATGGGCCTCGTCCACGACGTGGTGCTGGTGCTCGACGCTCCGCAGGACGTCCTCGAACAGCGCCTCGTCCACCCCCATCACGGTGGTGCCGAACATCTGCACGAGGCGGCGGTACGAGTCCCAGGCGAACCGCTCGCGGGCCGGTGACTTGGCCAGGCCCAGCACCGCGTACTCGTTGAGGCCGATGTCGAGGATCGTCTCCATCATGCCGGGCATCGAGTAGCGGGCCCCGGAGCGGACCGACAGCAGCAGCGGGTCGTCCACCTGCCCGAGCCGCCGCCCCGCCGCCTGCTCCAGCCGTGCGAGATGTGCGGCGATCTCGCCGTCCAGCCCCGGGGGCGGAGCGCCGGTCTCCAGGAAGACCCGGCACGCCTCGGTCGTGATCGTGAAGCCGGGCGGTACGGGCAGGCCCATCCGCACCATCTCGGCCAGATTGGCGCCCTTGCCGCCCAGCAGGTCGGCGCGGTCCCGGCCGCCCTCGGCGAAGTCGTACACGTAGCGGACCATGGCGGTGCTTCCTCCCGGGGGAACGGACGGCCTGCGGTACCACCACGAACCAGCCTGCCACCGCGACGCCCAGGAGGCTCCCGGCGGCCCGGTGAGGCCCTTCGGCACCGAGGCCCGTACCCGGCTCGGCTCCGAGGGGCCGCCGCCCGCCTCGCCGCCCGTCTCGCCTCCCCTACGGGCGGCTCACTCGTGCGGGACCACCGCCACCGGGCACGGCGCGTGGTGCAGCGCCGCGTGCGCCACCGACCCGATCCGCGGCCCCAGCGGCGCCTGCCGCACCCGCCGGCCCACCACCAGCAGCCCCGCGTCCCGGGTCACCGACAGCAGCACCTGGCCGGCGCTGCCGATCTCGACGTGCTCCGTCACCGGAACGCCCGGGTACCGCTCCCGCCACGGCCGCAGCGCCTCCGCCAGCGCCTTGCGCTCGAACGGCTCCAGGCCGCCCGCCTCGTCCACGAGGCGCAGCGACCCCGGGCTGTACGCGTACAGGGGCGGCAGGCTCCAGGCCCGTACCGCCCGTACGCCGACACCCCGGGCGGCCGCCGCCTCGAAGGCGAAGCCGAGCACCGGGGCGCTCTCCTCCTTGCCGCCCTGCTGCCCCACGACGACCTCACCCGACTCCACCGCCGCCGGCGACGGCTGCTCGCCCTCCCGGGGAGCCCGCACCGACACCACCGGGCGGGTCGCCTCGGCGATGACCTGCTGCCCGTACGAACCGAGCAGGAACCCGACGAGCGCCCCGTGCCCGCGCGAGCCGAGCACCAGCATGCCCGCCGCGTCCGCCGCCGCCAGCAGCGCCGGGACCGGAGTGTCCGACACGATCTCGGCCGACACCTCAAGCTCCGGCTCCACCCCGCGGACGGCCGCCACCGCCTCGTCGAGCACGCCCTGCGCGCGGCGCGCCTCCACCTCGCGGTCCTGGGCGAGCGGCACGTCCAGCGGCTGCCACAGCCACGCGTGCACGACGTGCAGGGGCAGGCCGAGGCGGCCCGCCTCCCGGGCCGCCCAGTCCACCGCGGCCAGGCTCTCGGGCGAGCCGTCCACTCCCACCGCGATCGCGCGGGTCGTCGGGGCGTACTCCATGGAAGGTCCTCCGGTTCCTCCGTGGATCGGTCCCCCGGCGGGTACGGCGATACGTGGGCGAAGCACGCCCCGGCGCCGCCGGGGAGGGCCGGGCCGCCCGACTTCCCCGCCGGCCGGACCGTAAACCGCGGCTGCTCCGAACGGCGGCGTTCACCGGGTCGTCGTGGCGCGGTCGCGGGTGGATCCTGGTATGAGGGCGGAAGTCGCAGTGTCCGCCGCCGTCCGACGCGTCGAGGAGGCACACCATGAGCCGGACGCTGGAGTGGAAGATCAACATGGACCTGCTGGAGGACGAGGGCACCACCGAGGCGCGCGCGGTCCTCGACACCGGCCAGTCCCGACTCACCGGTCACGGCACCGCCCGGTGCAACCCCGAGGATCAGGACGTCCCCCTGATCGGCGACGAGCTCGCGGCGAGCCGCGCGATGAGCGACCTCGCCCGGCAGCTCATGCGCCTGGCGTACAAGGACATCGGTGAGGCAGGGGCCGGAATGTCCGAGGAGACGGAGGAAGAGGCCGCGCCGTACGGCTGGTCGACACCGGCACGGTGACAACACCGCGGCGCACGGTCCCACCTCCGTGATGCGCACACGAGGACCGCCCGGGCACGCGCAGTGCCCGGGCGGTCCTCGTGCCGTCACCCCGTCACGCCGTCACCCCGTCACGCCGTCACGGCCTGGGTGTCGTCCTGTTCGTACGACAGCCGGGCGTCCACCTCGACGACCCCGTCGACGGTCTCGCACAGCCGTACCACTATCGGTACGAGGCTCCGCCGCTCCAGCGTGCCGCTGAGCGTCACCGTGCCGTCGTTGACGTCGACCGTCAGCGCCGACGGCGGCAGGCCCAGCGTCTGCGTGACCACGTCCTCAAGGATCTCCTCCTGGATGGCCCGGTCGCGCCGCAGGAAGAGCTGGATCAGGTCGCTGCGGCTGAGCACCCCGATGAGCCGCCCCGACGCGTCCACCACGGGCAGCCGCTTGATCCGGTGCCTCTCCATCACGCGGGCCGCCTCGACCGCGCTCCAGTCCGGTTCCGCGACGACGGCCGGGCTGGTCATCAGCGCCTCGGCGGTACTGCCGTTCCCGTTGCCGTTGTTGCCGGAGGTGCGCCGGCGCAGCAGGTCGGCCTCGGACACGACGCCCACGGGCCGCTCGTCCTCGTCGACCACCGGGACCGCGGTGATGCCGTACTCGTCCAGGAGCCGCGCGATCTCCTTGAAGGCCGTGCCCGGCCGGACGGCGACGGCCTCCGGGGTCATCAGATCGGCCACACTGCGGTGCCTCATCGTTCGCTGCGGTCCCTTCTGGCCCTGGCGGCGAGCCCCGGCCGGTGGTTTCCTGGAAGTGACGGAAAGGGCTTCACGGAGAGACGAGGAGAAGCGGCACCGGCCGTGCACCTCGCAATCAGGATCCGCGAGAAGCGGATGGCCCTTTCCGCCTTCGTGTGCCCCGGCACGTTCTCCTCACACGCTCAGGTGACGCCGGTGGCGTGCGGCGCGTACAGGTCGAGCAGCCGTACCCGGGTCGCCTGGAGCCGGTGCGACAGCACCTGCCCGACCCACAGTGTCAGCGCGTAGCCGAACGCGGGCTCCGTCGTGCACGCCGTGCGCACCGCGAGTGCGTCGAACTCGTACGCGCGCACCAGGCTCATGGCCTCGGCGCCCAGCTCCCACTCGTACGGCGGGAACAGCCAGGACAGGCCCACCAGGTCGCCGTGGCCCAGCATCTGGACCTCGGCGGCGCGCCGGCCCGGCACCTGGGCGTCGAGCGTGACGGCACCCGTACGGATGATCCAGAACCGGTCAGCGGGCCGGCGTTCGTCGAAGAGCCGCCGGCCCGGTTCGAACGCCACCTCGCGGGCGAGTGCCATGAGCCGCTCCCGGTGCGGGGCGGGCAGGGCGTTGATCCTCGGTGCTGTGGTGCCCATGTGAACCTCCTGCTGAACCCGCGCGCCGCACCCTCGGCCCCCGCCGACACGGTGCCGTGCCGCGGTGCGGTGATTCGAGCGTACGACGCGACGGCGCCGCCGGTCGTGGGCTGCCGACCGCCGGCGGGGCCTCCGCGATGCGGACGCCGGGTGGCGCGGATACCGTGATGCCATGCCCGGACCTGAGCACCTGAAGGGTGACATCGGCCGACGCGTGGCGGCCCGCCGAGAGCAGCTCGGGCTGTCCCGCGAGGACGTCGCCCTGCGGGCGGGCTCGGCGCCCGGCTACATCCAGTATCTGGAGGAGCAGACCGCGGCACCCGGCATGGGTTTCCTGCTGCGCCTCGCCGACGCCCTGGAGACCACCGTCGTCGCGCTGACCGGCGGCACGGCCGACCTGCCGCCGGGCGGCGGGCACGCCGCCTACCACCCGGAGCTGGTGGAGCTGAGCGCCGACGAGTGCTGGAGGCTGCTCGGCACGCACGGCGTCGGGCGGGTGGCCGTCACCTCCCACGAGGGTCCCGCGATCCTCCCGGTCAACTACCTCGTCGCGGGGCTTGAGGTGACGTTCCGTACGTCGCCCGAGTCCGCACCCGCGACGGCCGCGACCGGCGACGCGGCGTTCGAGGTGGACCACATCGACGACGCGTTCAGCCAGGGCTGGAGCGTGCTGCTCGTCGGCCCGGCCCGTACGGTGACCGAGCCCGACGAGGTCGCCGCGCTGGAGCGGCAGGCGTACACGACGCCCTGGGCGGGCGGGGAACGCGACCTGTGGCTCGCCATCGCCCCGAGGCGCGTCACGGGCCGCCGTATCCACGTCCACCACGTCCACGGGGGTGGCGGGCGCGGCGAGAGCGGCGGGCGGGGGACCGCCTTCTAGTGCCGCCCGGCTTCGAGAGGCACCACGGCGACGGGGACCGACGCGTGGTGGATCACGGCGTGCGCGACATGGCCCAGGCGCGGTGCCAGGGGCAGCCGCGTCCGGTGGCGCCCGACGGCCAGCAGGGCGGCGCCGGCGGCCGCCCGTACCAGTTCGACGCCCGGCGAGCCCGCGACGGCGGCCTCGGTGACCGTCACCGAGGGGAAGCGCTGCCGCCACGGGACCAGCAGGTCGGCCAGCGTCGCCGCGACCTCGCGGCCCACCTCGGCGGTGACGCCCGGGTCGAGCGCCGCGACGTACCCGTACGCGGGGGGCAGCGACCAGCAGGCCACGGCCCGCAGCCTGCGGGAGCGGACGGCCGCCTCCCGGAACGCGAAGGCCAGCACCTCCCCGTTCGGCTCGAAGACGTCCACCCCGGCCACCACGTCGCCGCCGTGCGCCGGCGCCTCGTCCCCGCTTCCCGCCCGCACCAGCACCACCGGCCGGTGCGACGCGGCCGCGACGGCCAGCCCCACCGAACCGGCGAGGAACCCGCGCACCGTGCCGAGCCCCCGCGACCCCAGCACCAGCAGCCCGGCGGGCCCGGCGTCCGTGGTTTCCGCGACCAGCGCGTCGGCGGCGTGCCCGAACACGGTCTCGGTGGCGACGACCAGCTCCGGATGGAACCGCCGCACCCGGGCGGCCGCGTCCCGCACCAGCTCCGCGCCGCCGGCCCCGGGAACCACCCGCGGATCGGCCTCCCGTACATGCACCAGGCGCAGCGGCACACCCCGCAGCACCGCCTCGTCCGCCGCCCACAACCCGGCCGCCAGCCCCTCCGCCGACCCGTCGAGCCCCGCGACAACGGCCCGGTCCCACCCGGTCGCCGGTACGTCGCCCATGGCAACACCTCCCACCCTCCAGCTTCCCCCCGAAACCCCGCGCGGGCAGCACACCCGGTCCGCCGCCCGCTACGGGGTCCGCGGCGACGTTCCCGCCCGGGCCGCCGTGCCCGTCGTGAGGCGGTCCCTGACCGCCGCCGTGAGTGCCGTGAGGCGCGGCGAGACCCGCGGAGTGAGCGGTTCCGGGGCGTGGACGCGGCGGGCGGACGCGGGCAGGGACGTGACGTCCGCGACGAAACGCGCGCGGGCCGCCGCCAGGTCGTCCGGCGGGCCGATCCGCCGCCCCGCCCGCATCACCGTGCGCAGCAGGGGCTCCGCGCCGGCCGGGCACGGCTCGTCCCAGAGGGCCAGCACGTCCGGCTCGCCCGGCGTGCGGAACACCTGCTTGCGCCCCGGCGCGGTCACCTTCGCCGACGACAGCTTCATCACCGGCCGGCCGTCGTACTCCACGAGCTTGTACGCCGAGTCCAGATACGGCGCGTCCGCCGACGTCCCGGCCTTCGTCCCGACCGCGTACACGTCGATCGGCGCGCCCTCCCGCACCAGCGATTCGACCCCGTACTCGTCCAGACCGCCGCTCACGATGATCCGCACATCCTCCAGCCCCGCCTCGTCGAGGATCGCCCGCGCCCGCCGGGACAGCGCCCCCAGGTCGCCGCTGTCCAGCCGGACCCCGCAGCCGGGCCCGCGCCGCAGGTCCCGCAGCACCCGCGCCGCCGTCGCGACGCCCCGCTCGGTGTCGTACGTGTCGACGAGGAACGTCACCGGGCCCGGGTGCGCCCGCGCGAACGCCCGGAACGCCGCCTCCTCGTCCGGGAACGCCTCCACGTACGAGTGGGCCATGGTCCCGGACGCCGTCAGTCCCAGGCGGACCGCCGCCGCGACGTTGCTGGTGCCGGCGAAGCCCACCATGCCGCCCGCCCTGGCCGCCTGGAAGCCCGCGTGCGGGCCGTGCGTACGGCGCAGCGAGAAGTCCACGACCGGATGTCCCGCAGCGGCCAGCACGCAGCGCGCCGCCTTCGACGCCACCGCCGTCTGATGGCTCAGCAGGAGCAGCAGATACGTCTCCGCGAGCTGCGCCTGCGGCAGAGGCGCCGTCACCTCCAGCAGCGGTTCACCCGCGTGCACCACCCGGCCCTCGGGCACCGCCCGCACCTCCCCGCGGAAGGCCAGGCCCAGCAGCGGCGCCAGGTCCTCCACGTCCCGGTGCAGCGCCGCCGCGAACCGCCGGACGTCCCCGGACGTCACCCGGAACCCGGACAGGTAGTCCAACGCGGGTTCGAGACCGGCGCTGACGAGGAACCCGCGACCCGGAGGAAGCTTCCGCACGAAGAGGCTGAAGGTGGCCGGCCCCTCCATGCCCTCCTCCAGGTAGGACAGGGCCATCGTCACCTCGTACAGATCGGTGGTGGTGACGTCCGACATGGTGATCGCCGCTCTCCTTCGCCCCCGCTTCCAGGATGGACCCGCCGCCGGTGCCCGTGCCTGTGCGTGCGCCCGTGCCTGTGCCTGCGCGAGGACGCCGGACGCGGCCACCGGGCACGACGCACCGGCCGCGCCCGCCCGAGTCCCCGTCAGGAGGAGCCATGAACCACGACACGACCCCGCACGCCGGGCCCGACCAGGTACGCGGCGGCCGACAGGGCCCCGTCGTCGCGGGCGTCGACGGCTCCGCCCCGGCGCGCACCGCCCTGCTGTGGGCCGCCGCCGAGGCGGAACGGCACGGGCGCCCGCTGCGCATCGTCCACGCGGCGGGCACCGACGACCAGCGCGCCCGCGAGGCCGGGCACACGCTGCTCGGGGAGTCCGCCGACCTGGTGGCCGAGGGCTTCCCCGGCCTCGCCGTCACCCAGGAGTTCAGCCCCGAGGACGCCGTACCCGCGCTGCGCGACGCGGCCGGCACCGACGGCACGATCGTCGTCGGCAGCCGCGGCCTGGGCGGCTTCGGCGAGCTGCTGCTGGGCTCGGTGGGGCTGGGCGTCGCCGCGCACGCCCGGGTGCCGGTCGTCGTCGTACGCGGCGAGACCGAACGCCCCGTCTCCGGGCGCGTCGTCGCCGGCGTACGCGGCCGGAACGACCTGGACTGGCTCCGGCCCGCCGCACGCGCGGCGCAGGTGCGCGGGGCGGCCCTCCACCTCCTCACCGTGTGGACCCCGCTCGCCCACGTCGGCACGGCCGGAACCCTGCTGGACGACATCGACGGGGTCGCCGCACGCCACGTCCACGAGATGCGCGTCCTCGCGGACGCCATCGGCGCGGAGTTCCCGGGACTGACCGTCACCACCGAGGTGGAGGGCGGCCGCTCCGTCGCCGAACTGCTCGTCCAGGCCACGCACGACGCCGAACTCCTCGTCCTGGGCGCCCACCACCCGCCCCTGGGCATCGGCCGCGCCATCGGCCACGTCACCCACGCGGTCCTGCACCACGCCCACTGCCCGGTCGAGATCGTCCCCCGCGCCCACACGGACTGACCACGGGCCCGCCGCCCGCCGCCCGCCGAACACGGCACGTCGCCGCCGAGAGCCCGCCCGGGACCGTCCCACGCTGCGCCACCGCAGGAGGCGCCGGGGCGGCGACCCGCCGTCAAGAGTGCCGGGTTCCGGCAATGACCCGTCACACCGGGCGGTGGCACCATCGCCGGGTCCGAGGCAGGTGAGCGCGGGGAGGCGGCCGCATGGGCTCGTTTCCGGGCGGCGGTGCGCCGCGACACGGCGCCGCCGAGAGGCGGGGCTTCCGGCGGCGGGTGCTGCGGCGCCGCCTGGTCGGGGCGCTCGCCGTCCTCGTCGGCGCCCTGCTGCTGGCCGGCAGCGCAGCGGCCGCCCTCGACGCCGCCGCGGCGGCCCGCGACGTACGGGCGTTCCGCAGCGCCGTACCGTGCCGCGAGGGCCACACACCCCGGACGCCCGACGCGGCGCGCCGCCCCTGCCTGTACGAGGTGGCCGCCACCGTCGCCGCCGGCGGGAGCGGCCCGTACGCGCTCGGCCTGGACGCGCCACCGCCGGTGCCCCGCGAACTCCGCATGCCCCGCGAGGCGGCGCCGCTCCTCGGCGACCTGCGGGCGGGGGACCGCGTGACCGTGCTCATGTGGGGCGGGTACGCCACCGCGGTCGTCCACGACGGGGTGAGCCGCCGCAGCGCGCACAGCCCGGTCGGCAACCCCGAACTGGCCGCCGCGTACGCGCTCGTGCTCCTCGCGTTCGGCGCCTGCACCCTTGCGGCCGGTGGGCTCCTGGCGGTACGCGCGCGTGACCTCGCGTACGAGGGGCTGCCCCGCCCCCTCGTACGGCTCGGCCGCACGGCCTGCTGGGCGGCGGCTGCGGCGCTGCCCGCCGCGTGGACGGGCTCCCGTACGGCGGGGCCCTGGGCGGCGGTGGCGGCGTGGCTGCTGCTGGTCGGCGTCATCGTCGTGGTCCTACGCCTCCAGGAGGCCCGCGCGGCGCGCCGCAGGCTGCTCCTCGGCTGGTGAGCCCGGAACCCGCCGCGCCGTTCACCCGTACGCGGGAACGGCCCGAAGTCCTGTTCTGCCGCCCGCTGCGACGACGCACGATGGTCCGGGTAGGACCCCCGCCGCCCCGCCCGAAGGACGTACCCCCGCCATGACCTCCCTCCTGACGCAGCCCGGCCCGTGGCGCACCCGCCTCATCCACACCGAGGCCCCCGGCGAGGTGATCCTCGTCCGGCTGTACGTCGGGGCGGTCTTCGCCTCCGAGGGCGTGCTGAAGTTCGTACGCCCCGACGAACTCGGCGCCGGGCGCTTCGACCGTGCCGGCATCCCGCTCCCCGGGTTCTTCGCGTCCCTGGACGGGATCCTGGAGATCGCGTGCGGGCTGCTGATCCTCGCCGGACTGTTCACCCGGCTCGCCGCCGTGCCGATGCTCGTGAACATGGCGGGAGCGCTGGCGATCACCAAACTGCCGATCCTGTGGGGCGCCGCCCCGCTGTTCCCCGGCGCGTCCGGTTGGTGGGACCTCGCCCACGCGTCGCGCACCGACCTCGCCCAACTGTGCGGCGCGCTCTTCCTGCTGGCGGTCGGTGCCGGCGCCTGGTCCGCCGACGCCCACCTCTCCCGCCACACCCGCCTGGAAGCCGCCACCCGCCCCTGACCCGGCCTCTGACCTCGCCTCTGACCCCGCCTCTGACCCCGCCCGTGGCTCCGGCACCGCGGCCCCCGGCGGTCAGCCCGTGGGCTCCAGCGGGGTGCGCGGCCAGTCCAGCAGCCGGGCGCCCAGCACGGCCGTCTGGAGGGTGTAGCGCTGGGCGGGGTCGGCCGGGTCGTGGCCGGTGAGGCGGTGGACCCTGTCCAGGCGGTACGTCACCGCGCGGACGCTCAGGCCGAGGCGGGCCGCCGTCGCCGTGTTGACGCAGCCGGTCGCGAAGTACGCCTCAAGCGTGGCCAGCAGCGGGCCCGCGCCCCCGCGTGCCGCCTCCAGGCCGCCCAGGACGGTGCCGACCAGCTCCGTGATCGCAGCCCGGTCCCGGCCCAGCACCTGGAACACCAGCAGTTCGCCCGCGTCCAGCAGCGCCGCGTCCAGGCCGAGCCGCTCGGCGACGTCCAGGGCCGCGAGGGCCTCCTGGTACGAGCGGGCGGCACCCGCCGGTCCGGTCCGCGCCCGCCCCGTGGCCACCCGGCAGCCCGGCCCCGCCGCCCCGCGCACCAGCCCCGCGAACGCCTTCGGCACCTCGGCCTCGTCGCCCGTCCCCGGCGCCACGCACACCAGGAGCCCGTCCTTCGTCGTGACCAGCGCCCCGCCCCGGCCGAACCGCGCCAGCAGCGCCTCCTCCACGTACCTGACCGCCCGGTCGCCGGCCCCGAAGCCGTCGGCACCGACCGCGGCCCGCGCCACCGCGACCCGGTACGGGCCGGCCGGCCGCAGCCCGAAGCGCTCCGCCCGCTCCGCGAGCCGCCCCAGCCCCGCCCGCCCGTCCAGCAGATGCCCCGCGAACTCACGGCGGCCCGCCTCCTCCCGCCGCAGCACCGCGTGCCGCACCGCCCCGTACCCCTCCGCCAGCGCCACCGCCGCCTCGGCCACGGCCCGCAGCACAGCCACCTCACCCACCGGATGCCCGCCGCCGACCCCGCCGGCCCCCTCACGCTCCGCGGGCACCCGAGCCGCCGCCCCGCCGCCCGCCTCAGCGCCGCCCTCTGGCCGGTCGCCGTGCACCACCCCGTACGCGGCCGCGTGCAGTTCGGTCACCAGGCCGTCCAGCGTCACGCCGCGGTCCGCAGCCTCGGCGGCGTACGCGTGCAGGCCGGCCCGTTCGTCGTCGCGCAGCGCGCGGCCCGAGGCGCGGATCTCGGTCAGGCGGGACGGCCACTCCGCCGGCGGCAGGGCCGCGGGCTCGTCGCGGGGCATGCCTCCATGTTGCCGGAGCCCGGCAATTCCGCCACCGCCAAACAGCCGACCCCTGA
Organism: Streptomyces sp. TRM64462; assembly: GCF_013362995.1. Classification (GTDB taxonomy): domain Bacteria; phylum Actinomycetota; class Actinomycetes; order Streptomycetales; family Streptomycetaceae; genus Streptomyces. The sequence goes on from NZ_JABWDV010000143.1 coordinate 16,534, forward strand.
CGTACCGCCCCCGACTCCGTACCCCCCGCGAGGGGTAAACGCTGGGCACACCGTCCGCCACGGGGCGGGCGGCCCACGGGGCCCGTGCAAGGGAGGCACCCATGGCGTGGCGCGTACAGGTGCTGGTCCTGATGCTCGCCCGGCTGATGCTGGGCGCCTTCGCCTGCCTGGCCGCCCTCCCGCTGGCGCTCTCCGCCGCGGCCCCCGCCGAAGCCACCGCGGCACAGCCGCAGCAGCGGCCCACCGTGCTGGTCGCCCAGCTCGACGGCACCGTCACGCCCGTCTTCGCCGAGCACCTCGAGGACGGCGTGCACCAGGCCGCACGCGACGGCCACACCGCGTTCATCGTCGAGACGGACACCCCCGGCGGGCTCCTCCAGTCGACCCGGGACATCGTCCAGACGTTCCTCTCCGCCGACGTGCCCGTCGTCGTCCACGTCACACCCTCAGGCGCCCGCGCCGCCTCCGCCGGCGCCTACATCACCATGGCCGCCCACATCGCGGCCATGGCCCCCGGCACCCACATCGGCGCCGGTACGCCCGTCACCGGCCAGGGCGAACCGGCGAGCGACAAGGTCGTCAACGACGCCGCGGCCTTCGCCCGCTCCATCGCCGAACAGCGCGACCGCAACACCGACTTCGCCGACGACATGGTCCGCAAGGGCACGTCACTGCCCGACCAACAGGCCCTGCGCATGAACGTCGTCGACCTGATCGCCCCCTCGCGTGCCGCGCTCCTCGACGCGCTCGACGGCCGCCAGGTCACCGTGGGCCCGCCCGACGCCACCCGCGACGTGGTCCTGAACACCGCCGACGCCGAGGTCGTCATGCACGAGCTCGGGTTCCTCGGCGAGATCCGCCAACTGCTCGCCAGCCCCGAACTGGCCTTCCTGTTCCTGTCGATCGGCACCCTCGCCGTCATCTACGAGCTGGCCGCCCCCGGCGTCGGCCTCGCGGGCGTCACGGGCGTCATCCTTCTCGTCCTCGGGTTCGTCGCGCTCAGCGTCCTGCCGTTCGGCGTCGCCGGGCTGCTGCTGCTCCTGCTCGCCGCGCTCCTCTTCGTCGCCGAGGTCCTCACACCGGGCGTGGGCATCTTCGCGGCCGGCGGAACCGCGTCCCTCGTCTTCGCGGGGATCTTCCTGTTCCGCGGCGAGCTCGCCCTCGACCCGATCGTCGTGTGGCCCACGGCCCTCGTCGTCGGGGCCGGCGTCCTGATCGCCGGCCGCCTGGCCTGGCGCGCCCGCCGCGCCCCCGCCGTCACCAGCCAAGAGGCCCTGATCGGCCGCACCGCCGCCGTACGCGACGTCGCCCCCGACGGTGACACCGGGCAGGTGTTCGTCGACGGCGCGTGGTGGACGGTGCGACTCCGCGAGGGACGGGTACGCGAAGGGGAGGAGGTACGGGTCGTCGACCGTGACGGGCTGAACCTCGTGGTGGAACCCACCGAACCGGAACCCACCGCATCGGAACACGAGGCAGAACCGGAAGAACCGGAAGAACCGGAACCGGGACGCGAGCGCCCCGCTGAGGAGGAGGACCAGCCATGAACTCCGGACTCGTCGGCCTGCTCTTCGGCGCGGCCGTTCTGCTCCTGCTCCTGTCCATGTCCGTGAAGGTGGTGCCCGAGTACGAGCGCGGCGTCATCTTCCGCCTCGGTCGGATCATCGGCGCCAAAGGCCCCGGCCTGTTCTTCATCATCCCGGTCGTCGACCGCATGGTGCGCGTGTCCCTGCGCACCATCACCATGGACATCCCGCCGCAGGACGTCATCACGAAGGACAACGTCACCGTGCGCGTCAACGCGGTGACGTACTTCAACGTGGTCGACCCCAACAGGTCGGTCGTCGCGATCGAGAACCACGTCACCGGCACCTCGCAGATCGCCCAGACGACCCTGCGCAGCATCCTCGGCCAGGTCGACCTCGACGAACTGCTGGTCAACCGCGACGAGATCAACCAGCGGCTCCAGCGCATCATCGACGACGTCACCAACCCGTGGGGTGTGAAGGTCACCCTCGTCGAGGTGAAGGACGTCGAACTGCCCGAGGCCATGCGACGCGCCATGGCCCGGCAGGCCGAGGCCGAACGTGACCGGCGGGCCAAGGTCATCCACGCCAAGGGCGAGTTCGAGGCGGCACAGACCCTCGCGGACGCCGCGCAGCGCCTGGAAGGCCACCCGGCGGCCATGCACCTGCGGATCCTGTCGACGATGGCCGAGGTCTCCTCCGAGCGGAACTCCACGCTGATCTTCCCGCTCCCCATGGAGGTGCTGCGCCTCGTCGACATGCTGCGCCCGCAGGACGGCGCCGCTCCGCCTCCGCGCCCGGTCACACCCGCCTAGTCCCCGCACAGCCCCACAGGAGGTGATCGTGATGGCACCCGGGATGGACGAGGACCGTCTTCTCGCCGAGATCGAGCGGTCCCTCGCACGCGAAGACCCGGCGCTCGACGAACGCATGTCCGCGCTCGGCAGTCAGTTCACCGGCGAGCCCCCGGACGACGCGGCCACCGGCTCCGGCCGCAAGAAGCGCCGTACCGGGGGCAAGGCCGCGCGCGAGGAGGGGCGTGCGAAGGGGTACAGGGACTGGCGCAAGATCGTGGCGATCGTGGCGGTCGTCGTGGCCGTGGTCGGCATGATCCTCACCGCCGTCCTGATGCGCCCCGTCGAGTCCGGGCCGGACCAGATCCCGCCCACCGGCATGCCACCCGCCGCATCCGCCGTCCTCCACCCGGGCACGTCCGCGTAACGAGACCTAGGGAGTGTCCGGCGGATCATGGCGGCATCGCGGGGCCTTCACCTTGGCTGTGGGTGAGCGGGGTCTGGTGCGTGCGGCTGCAAGGCGGAGGAGGGAGTGATGGCGG
>NZ_JABWDV010000144.1 GCF_013362995.1 Streptomyces sp. TRM64462
GCCGCCCGCCGCGGGCAGCGCCCGCACCTGTACGACGCTCAGCACCGCGAACACCGCCGCCGCCACCAGACACGTGGCCCGGAAGTCCACCGCCGTCAGCACGAGCCCGGCCAGCGGCCCGAGCAGGATGCCCGCCTGGTAGAAGACGTTGAACAGCGCGAACGCCTCCACGCGCCGCTCGCCCGCGTCCCGCGCCAGATAGGCCCGCACAGCGGGGTTGAACAGCGCCCCCGCCAGGCCCGTCGCCGCCGAGGCGACGATCAGCGCCGGCAGCGAACCGACCAGTCCCAGCGCCGCGAAGCCCACCGTGCGCAGCACGCACCCGGCCACGATCAGCGGCTTGTACCCGAAACGGTCCGCCAGCGCGCCGCCCACCAGGAACATGCCCTGCTGCGTGAAGTTGCGGACCCCGAGGACCAGCCCGACGAGCCACGCCGTCAGGCCCAGCGTCCCGGACAGATGCGCCGCCAGGTACGGCATCAGCATGTAGAAGCCCAGGTTGATGGTGAACTGGTTCACCATCAGGAGCTGGACGCTCCGCTCGTACGAACGGAACTGCGCGAGCATGCCCTTCACCGGGAGGCCCCCTCGCCCGCCAGCGGGTCCACGACCCGGGTGCACCGGGTCCACCGCTCGACCTCCTTGTCGGCGGGGCAGCCGATCTCGTCGGGCTCCGCCGCCGGTGCGGCGCCCGGTTCCAGGAGGCCGTGCGCCGCGCAGTACGTGTCGTCGTACACCGTGCCGAGGTAGCGCTGCGGCCCGTCCGGGAACACCGCGGCGATCCGCGTGTCGGCCGGCAGCGTACGGGCCAGCCAGCCCGCGACCAGCGCGACCGCGCCCACGCTCCAGCCGCCGGTCGCGTAGTGCGAGGACGCGAGCCGGCGGCACGTCCACACCGCCTCGGCCGGCGCCACCCAGTGCACCTCGTCGAACGTCCCGTACGCGACGTTGCGCGGGTAGATGCTCGATCCCAGGCCGCGCATCAGCCGGGGCCGGGCGGGCTGGCCGAAGATGGTCGACCCGACGGTGTCGACGCCCACGACCCGCAGTTCCGGGTAGAGCTGCCGCAGCACCCGGGACACCCCGGCCGAGTGGCCGCCCGTGCCGACGCTGCACACCAGGACGTCGATGTGGTGGAGCTGCGCGGCCAGTTCGAGGGCGAGCGGCGTGTACGCGGTGGTGTTGTCGGGGTTGTTGTACTGGTCCGGGCACCAGGCGCCCTCGTACCGGCCGAGCAGTTCGGCCACCCTGTCGCGGCGGGCCTGCTGCCAGCCGCCCTCCGGGTGCGGCTCGCCGACCGTCTCGACCTCGGCGCCGTACGCCGTGAGCAGCCGGCCCATGGACGGTTCCAGGCCCGGGTCGGTGACCAGGGTGACGGGGTGCCCGTGGACCATGCCGGCCAGGGCGAGGCCGAGCCCGAGGGTGCCGCTGGTCGACTCGACGATCCGGGCGCCGGGCCGCAGTTCGCCGCGCGACCGGGCCCGCTCCACCATGTGCAGGCCCGGCCGGTCCTTGATGCCGCCCGGGTTGAAGCCCTCCAGCTTCGCCCAGAAGCCGCGGCCCTCCGGTGCGAGGGGCTCCGACACGCGCAGGACGGGCGTGTTGCCGACGAGCCCGGAGAGCGTGGACCGGGCGGGAGTGGCGTCGGTGGTGATGAGTGAACGCGTCTGCATTCCGTTGTTCCGTTTCTTGTCAGGGGATGGCGCACAGGGGTACGGCGGTGCCGGGCAGGAGGCCCGGCAGCGGGCCGCCTATATGCGCCACCGGCAGCTGACGAGGAGCGGATCCAGGGCCGCCGCGCCCGGCCCGGGCGTGCGGCCGATCGCGCCCGGCCGGTGGCCGGTTCCCGCGGGTACGGAGGCGGGGACGGCCCCGGCCCGCTCGGGGCCGTCCTGCGGCACCTGGCGCGGGGCGCGCTGGTCGCCGGGGCGGCCCGCCTCGCCCTGCCGCGTGTCGCAGGACGGCGACGTGTCGCCGTGCGCCGCGGCGGCCACATGGGCGGGGCCGGACGACGGAAGGGCGGGCTCCGCGCACCCGAGCAGCAGCAGCGCGAGCGCGCTCAGCGCGACGGCGAGGCATGGGACGAGACGGCGAAGGAACGACGTATGGGTGTACGGATACAGATACGGATACGACGGCACAGGGACTCCGCACGGCTGTACTGGCAGCGGTAGTGGGGCCGTCGGGCGGCAGCACCGTCGGCCGGCGGGAGTGGACCGCCGGTTCTAGATGCGCAGGGCCGTGACGCGGGGTGGTGGCGCCGTGTCGGCGCGGGCGGCGGATGGCGCGCAGGCCGCGGGGCCGGGCCGGGGGGCGTCCGCGGACGAGCCGGTGCCGGGTGCGGCGGGGCCCGGGGAACCGAGGGCGGGCCCGTCCTCCGGCTGGCCGGACAGGCACACGCCGCCGGGGTGTGCGGTGTGCTCGTCGGGGTCCTGCGGCTGCGGCCGGTGTTCCGGGGCCGGTACGTGCGGGGCGAGCGCCCCCGTGTGCTCCGCGGTCGCCACTGTGGCGAGGGCCGCCGTGCCGACGTCGACGTGCCCGGTGCCGCTCTCCACGCCGAGCCCGTGCATCCAGAACACCGCGAGCAGCAGCGCGACCGGCCACCACGGCGTGCCCGCCGCCGCACCCGCGTGCCGGCGGGCACGCCGGACGCGGACGCCGGGGCGTACGCCGAAGAGTGACCGGGTCGTGACCATGTCGTGATGCTAGCGGCATCCCGTGCGCGTGCGGCGGGGACCCCCCGAAGACGGCCGGAACCGATCGCTCCACGAACTGCGGCCACCAACTGTGAGCGCGCTCACCGAACCCGCCGTCCGAACGCGTAACGATCAGGAGAACGGGAACTCCGGCCGGAGGCCGCGGCCGGACGAGCCGAGGCCGAGGAGGTGTGCCCCCATGGCGGACCGGACACCGCACCAGCAGGGCGGCGACGCCCCGTACACCGCAGATGTCGTCGTGATCGGCATGGGCGTGGGCGGCGAGCACGTCGCCGGACGGCTCGCCGAGGCCGGGACCGACGTCGTGGGCGTCGAGGCCGAACTGGTCGGCGGCGAGTGCGCGTACTGGGCCTGCATCCCCAGCAAGATGATGATCCGCGCCGCCGACCTGCTGGCCGAGGCCCGGCGGGTCCCGGGCATGGCCGGGCGCACGGAGGTCACCGCCGACTACACGCCCGTCGCGGCGCGCATCCGCGACGAGGCCACCGACGACTGGGACGACAAGGTCGCCGTGGACAGGTTCACCGGCAAGGGCGGCCGGTTCGTACGGGGCCGGGCGCGGCTCACGGCCCCCGGCCGCGTCGAGGTCGACGGGCGCGAGGTCACCGCACGCCGGGGCGTGGTCCTCGCGACGGGCAGCCGCCCGCAGATCCCGCCCGTACCGGGCCTGGAGACCGTGCCGTACTGGACGAACCGGGACGCGGTCGCCGCCAAGGAGGCCCCGGCGTCGCTCCTCGTCCTGGGCGGTGGCGCGGTCGGCGCCGAACTGGCGCAGGCCTTCGCCCGGTTCGGTACGGCCGTGACGGTCGTCGAGGCGGCACCGCGGCTGCTGCCGGCGGAGGAGCCCGAGTCGGGCGAGCTGATCGCGGAGGTGTTCGGCGCGGAGGGCATCACGGTACGGACCGGGGCGCGGGCCACCGGGGTGCGGTACGCGGCCGACACGTTCCGCCTCACGCTGGAGGACGGCGAGGAGCTGGCGGCGCAGCGGCTGCTCGTGTCGACCGGGCGGCGCCCCGACCTCACGGGTCTCGGCGTCGAGCACATCGGTCTCGACCCGGAGGCGCGGTCCCTGGAGACCGACGGGCGGATGCGGGTCACGGACGGTGTGTGGGCGATCGGGGACGTGACAGGGCGCGGCGCGTTCACGCACGTGGCGATGTACCAGGGCGAGATCGCCGCCCGCGACATCCTCGGCGAACACGGCCCGGAGGCCGACTACCGGGCCCTGCCCCGCGTCACGTTCACGGACCCGGAGGTCGGGTCGGTGGGGCTGGGCGAGCAGGCGGCCCGGGAGCGCGGCATCGCCGTCCGTACGGGCGTGGCGCGCGTCCCGTCGTCGACACGCGGCTGGATCCACAAGGCGGGCAACGAGGGCTTCGTCAAGCTGGTCGCGGACGCCGGGCGCGGCGTCCTGGTCGGCGCCACGTCCGCGGGCCCGACGGGCGGTGAGGTGCTGTACGGCCTGGCGGTCGCCGTACACGCCGACGTCCCGGTCGACCGGCTGCGGAACATGATGTTCGCGTACCCGACCTTCCACCGCGCCGTGGAGGACGCCCTGCGGGACATGGACGCCGGCTGACGCCCCGTTGACACGGCTGCCGGGGGCGTCGACGGTGGGTGGGCGGTGCGGAGGGGCACTGGGGAGCGCGCAGGACTGGGGGAGCGATGAGCGACGTCTGGGGAAGACCACCGGAGGACGGCCGGGGCGCGGGCGAGGACGGCCGGGGCGTGGGCCAGGGCGCGGGCCCGGACGGCCAGGGTGTGGGGCAGGCTGGGCATGGCGCGCGCCCGGACGGTCAGGGCGCGGGCTGGGGCGGCCAAGGCGGGCAGCCCGGAGCAGCTGATCCGGGCGGATTAGGCGGGCAGCCCGGGCAGCCCGGCGAAGCTGGGCAGAGTGGGCAGGCCGGGCAGCCCGGCGAGGCCGTGCCGAGCGGAGGCGGCGCGCCCGGCGGTTCCGGGGTGTACGGCGCACCCGGCGGCAGC
>NZ_JABWDV010000145.1 GCF_013362995.1 Streptomyces sp. TRM64462
GCCCGACCTGGTCCCCGAGTGGCTGCCCGCGCTCCCCGGCGCGGCCGCCGCCGCGCTGCCCCGCACAGACCGGTCGGGCGCGGCCGCCGTGTACTACCCGGCCTGTGTGAACCGGATCTTCGGGGAGCCGGCCGGCCACCGGGGGCCGTCGCTGCCCGAGGCGGTGGTCGCGCTGTCGGCGCGGGCCGGGCTGCCCGTGTGGATCCCCGGCGACGTGCGGGGCACGTGCTGCGCGACCGTCTGGACGTCCAAGGGGTACGCGGCCGGGGCCGAGGTGATGGCGAACCGGATCGTGGAGGCCGCCTGGGGCTGGACCGGCGGGGGCGCGCTGCCGCTCGTCGTGGACGCCTCGTCGTGCGCGCTGGGTCTCGGCCGCGAGGTGGTGCCGTACCTGAGCGACCGCAACCGGGAGCTGCACGCCGAACTGACCGTCCTCGACTCGCCGGTGTGGGCCGCGGACCGGCTCCTCACCCGTTTGGCGGTACGGCGGACGGTCCGTTCCGCGGTCGTGCACCCCACCTGTTCGATGCGGCAGCTGGGCGACGAGGACCGGCTCGTGGCGCTCGCCGCGGCGTGCGCGGACGAGGTGGTCGTGCCGGACGACGCCGGGTGCTGCGCCTTCGCCGGGGACCGGGGCATGCTGCACCGCGAGTTGACGGAGTCGGCGACGGCGCGCGAAGCCGCCGAGGTGAGGGCCCGTACGTACGACGCGCATCTGTCGGCGAACCGTACGTGCGAGATCGGGATGCAGCACGCGACGGGCCGCCGTTACTGCTCGGTGCTGCTGGAACTGGAGCACGCGACGCGCCCCTGACGGCCTGTCGGCCTCCTCGCTCCCCGCGTACGGGGGATCTTGGCGAGTTGTGTGCGGCTCGGTGCGAAAACCGTTTGCCCCGGCCGGAGCGGAGGCGTGAACCTTGCACGTCTTGTTCTCCGCCCGCCTCCCCTGGGACGTCATGCAGATCCGTCATCTTCCGTACGCCGACCCCGGCGAACCCGACGTCCGCTCGGGCACCCGTTTCCTCGTCTGGCTGGGCCGCGAGCAGTGGGCCGGCCAGCTCGCCGCGCTCTGCTGGGGCCTGGTCCTGCAACTCGGCATCGCCGCACTGCCGCTGGGCGTCGGCCTGGCCGTGCAGGCCGTCGTCGACCGCTCCGGCAGCGGCCTGGCCGTGGCCGGCGGGGTGCTCGCCCTGCTGGGCGTGGTCGTCGCGGTCGGCGACATGATGCTGCACCGCACCGCCGTCACCAACTGGATCACCGCGGCCGCGCGGGTGCAGCAGCTGCTGGCCCGCAGGACCGCCGAGCTGGGTGCGGTGCTGACCCGGCGCGTGGCAGCGGGCGAGGTCGTCGCGGTGTCCACCGGTGACGTCGAGAAGATCGGCTGGTTCGTGGAGGCGATGTCCCGGTTCCTGGCGGCGGCGCTCACGCTGGTCGCCGTGTGCGTGGGCCTGGTGCTGTACCTGCCGGAGCTGGGCGCCGTCGTCGCGGTCGGCGTGCCGCTGCTGGCCCTGGCCCCGCTGCCGCTGCTGCCGCGGGCGACGCGGCGGGCGGACGCCCAGCGCGAGAAGGCGGGGCGGGCGACCGAGCTGGCGTCGGACACGGTCGCCGGGCTGCGTGTGCTGCGCGGCATCGGCGGCGAGGAACTGTTCCTGGACCGCTACCGGGCGGCGTCCCAGGAGGTGCGGGCCGCCGCCGTGCGCAGCGCCCGCTCGTGGGCGCTGATCGCCGCCGTGCAGGTCGTGCTGCCGGGACTGCTGATGATCGTGGTGGTCGTGTACGGGGCGCGGCTCGCGTTCGAGGGCCGGATCTCGGTCGGCGAGCTGGTGACGGTGTACGGCGCCGTGATGCTGACGCACCATCCGCTGCGCGGGTTCGAGGAGATCGCGATGGCGTACTCGTTCTCGCGCCCGTCGGCGAAGCGCGCGGCTCGGGTGCTCGCGCTGTCCCGTACGGAGCCGGTGGCCGCGACCGGGCAGGTGCCGGGCGGCGACCTGTACGACCCGGTGACCGGGCTGCTGGCGCCCGCCGGGTGTCTGACGGCCGTGGTGTGCGGCGACCCGGACGCGGCGGGGCGCCTGGCCGACCGGCTCGGCGGCCACCCGGCCGGGGCGGAGGCCGCCGGGCCGGAGGCGTCGGTGGTGCTGGGCGGCGTACCGCTGGACGGGCTGCCGCTGGACGTGGCCCGTACGGCGGTCCTGGTCCAGGACAAGGACCCCGTGCTGCTGTCCGGCACCCTCCGGGAGCTGCTGGACGTGCCGTCGTCCGGGGCCGTGAGCCCCGAGGACGCTCTGGCGGCCGCGCAGTGCGGCGACGTGCTGGACGCGCTGGCGCAGGCGTCGGCCGACCCGGGCGGCGACCCGATGCGGACGCCGATCACCGAGCGCGGCCGCTCGCTGTCGGGCGGTCAGCGGCAGCGGCTCGCCCTGGCCAGGTCCCTGGTGACCGACCCGGAGGTGCTGGTCCTGGACGAGCCGACGTCGGCCGTGGACTCGCACACCGAGGCCCGCGTCGCCGCGGGCGTCCGGAAGATCCGCGCGGGGCGTACGACGGTCGTTCTCGCGTCGTCGCCGCTGCTGCTCGACCTGGCCGACCGGGTGGTGCTGGTGCACGAGGGGCGCGCGGTGGCGGTCGGCACGCACCGCGAACTGCTCGGCGCAGAGCCCCGCTACCGGGCGGTCGTGTCCCGCGAACCCGCACTCGCCCATGAGTCCGCCGCCGAGCCCGTCCCAGCGCCCATGCCCGAGCCCGTCCTTGATCCCGCCGACAAGCCCGTCCCCGAGCCCATCTCCGAGCCCGCCGCGCTCGTCGACATCGAGGAGTCCGCATGATCGGCCTGGCGCCCCCGGAGTACGACCCGGCGGCCCCGCAGTCCGCGACGACCCTGCCCGTGGGCGCGCCCGGGACGGTACGGGCGTACGTGCGCGAGCTGCTGCGCCGCCACCGCCGGGCGTTCACGCTGCTCGTCGCCGTGAACGCGGTCGCGGTCGTCGCGTCGATGGCGGGCCCGTATCTGCTCGGCTCCCTGGTGCAGCGGCTCGCCGACGGGGCGCGCGAGCTGCACCTGGAGCGCACGCTGGCGCTGTTCGTGCTGGCCCTGGCCGTCCAGGCCGTGTTCGTACGGCTGGTGCGGCTGCGCGGGGCGATGCTCGGCGAGGAGACGCTGGCCGATCTGCGCGAGGACTTCCTGGTCCGGTCGGTGCGGCTGCCGCCGGGCGTGCTGGAACGGGCCGGGACCGGTGATCTGCTGTCCCGTGTCACCACCGACATCGACCGGCTGGCGGAGGCGATGCGGCAGGCCGTGCCGCAGCTCGCGGTCGGCGTGGTGTGGGCGGGGCTGCTGCTCGGCGGGATGGCGGTCGTCGCTCCCCCGCTGGCGCTCGCGGCCCTGGTGGCGGCGCCGCTGCTGGCGGTGGGCTGCCGCTGGTACTTCCGGCGGGCCCCTTCGGCGTACCGCTCGGAGGCCGCCGGGTACGCGGCGGTGGCCGCGGCGCTCGCCGAGACGGTGGACGCGGGCCGCACCGTCGAGTCGCACCGGCTGGGGGCGCGGCGGGTGGCCCTGTCGGAGCGGCGGATCGGGCAGTGGACGGCCTGGGAGCGTTACACGCTCTTCCTCCGCTCGGTGTTCCTGCCGGTGATCAGCCTCACCCACATGGTCGTGCTGGTGTCCGTGCTGCTCATCGGCGGCGTGCTCGTCCTGCACGGGCGGCTCGACGTGGGGCAGCTCACGACGGGGGCGCTGCTGGCGCAGATGCTGGTGGATCCCATCGGGATCATCCTGCGCTGGTACGACGAGCTCCAGGTCGCGCAGGTGTCGCTGGCCCGCCTGGTCGGAGTGCGGGAGGTGGAGCCGGACGCCGGTGACGGCGCCGTACGGCCCGAGGGGCGCGACGTACGGGCGGACGAGGTGCGGTTCGGCTACCGCGAGGGGGTGGACGTCCTGCACGCGGTGTCCCTGGCCGTGGCGCCCGGGACGCGGCTGGCCCTGGTGGGCCCGTCGGGCGCGGGAAAGTCGACGCTGGGGCGGCTGCTCGCCGGGATCTACGCGCCGCGCTCCGGGCAGGTCACGCTCGGGGCCGCGGAGCTTTCGCGGATGCCCGCCGAGCGGGTGCGGGAGCATGTCGCCCTGGTCAACCAGGAGCACCACGTCTTCGTGGGCTCCCTGCGCGACAACCTCCGGCTCGCGCGGGCCGGGGCGGGCGACGGGGAGCTGTGGGCGGCGCTGCACGCGGTGGGCGCCGACGCGTGGGTGCGGCCGCTGCCCGAGGGCCTGGACACGGAGGTGGGGTCGGGCGCCCGGACGCTGTCCCCGGCGCAGGCGCAGCAGGTGGCGCTGGCCCGGCTGGTCCTCGCGGACCCGCACACGCTGGTCCTGGACGAGGCGACGTCGCTGCTCGACCCGCGGGCGGCCCGCCATCTGGAGCGGTCCCTCGCCCGGGTGCTGGAGGGGCGGACGGTCGTGGCGATCGCGCACCGGCTGCACACGGCGCACGACGCGGATCTGATCGCGGTGGTGGAGGGCGGCCGGATCAGCGAGCTGGGCAGCCATGACGCGCTGGTCGCGGCGGACGGTGCGTACGCGGCGCTGTGGCGGTCCTGGCACGGCTGACCGCCGGAGCCGAGCCGGAGCCGACGCCCACCGCCGGAGCCGACGCCCACCGCCGGAGCGACGCCCACCGCCGGAGCGACGCCCACCGCCGGAGCGACGCCCACCGCCGAGGCCGACCGACAGGCCCCGCGGGTTCTGATGCGGCATCAGAAACCGCGGGCCCGTGCCTCACACCAGATTGAGGGCCACCACGCCGCCCGCGCCGCCGAGCACCATGAACACCGGCATCAGCACCCGCACCTCGACCCAGCTGCCCGCCTTGAAGCGCAGCGCCTTCGGCGGCCCGAGCGGGTACCAGCGCTTGCGGCCGATCGGGATGGGCCACAGGATCGGGCAGCCCGACACGGTCAGGGCGTCTCCGATGTCGTGCACCAGCGCGCCCAGCACGATGGGCAGGCCCAGCCACAGGTACTCCTGGCCCGGCGCGTCGAACAGCCAGTTCGCGCCGTTCCCCGGCTGGTCCAGGACGCCCGCGAGGATCCACGCGCTGGTCGCGCCGAGCAGCCACACCAGGACGTCGCTCGACACCCGGGCCGCCCGCCACAGCAGGCCCTCGACGGCCAGCACGAGGTGGACGAACAGGATCGCGAGGACGGCCCAGCGGCCGCCCGCCACGGCGATCCCGGAGGCGCCCGCGCCGATCAGCACCGCCCACACCCAGGTGTGCGTGAGCGTCCGGTGGCCGCCGCTCCTGCGCGGGTCGGCGGGCTTCCGGGTCGCCTTGTACACGGCGTACGAGAGCTTGTCGACGACCTCGCACAGCCAGCGCGACAGGGGTCCGAAGGCGCGCGAGATCGTCGCCGACTTGTGGTCCAGGTCGGGGGCGAGGGCCGCTCCCGCGCAGATCAGCGCGCCGACAACGAGCACCGGCCACGGCATGGCGTGGCCGGCGGCCGCGGTCGCGGCGCCCACCCCCAGCCAGGCTGCCGCCCCGGAGAGAGAGTGCGCCGGTCCCATCATGTGCGTGTCCGCCCCAGTGTTCGTGTGGTGTGGCCGAGTTGACGGCACAGGGTACCGTCCGTGATCTTCACGCGGACGGCCGGTTCCCGGTTCGTGACGTAAGCCAGGCAAGATGGAGTGCGTGACCCTTATCGATCAGCTCCCGCGGACCGCCGACCCCGATGACCTCTTCGAGGCCTTCTCGTCCTGGGCGGAGGGCCGGGGCATCAGCCTCTACCCGGCCCAGGAGGAGGCGCTGATCGAAGTGGTCTCGGGCGCCAACGTGATCCTCTCCACGCCCACCGGCTCGGGAAAGAGCCTGGTCGCGGCGGGTGCGCACTTCACGGCGCTGGCCAACGACCAGGTCACGTTCTACACGGCGCCGATCAAGGCGCTGGTGTCCGAGAAGTTCTTCGACCTGTGCAAGCTGTTCGGCACCGAGAACGTCGGCATGCTCACCGGTGACGCGTCCGTGAACGCGGACGCGCCGGTGATCTGCTGCACGGCGGAGGTGCTGGCGTCGATCGCGCTGCGCGACGGCAGGCACGCCGACATCGGCCAGGTCGTGATGGACGAGTTCCACTTCTACGCGGAGCCGGACCGCGGCTGGGCCTGGCAGATCCCGCTCCTGGAACTCCCGCAGGCGCAGTTCGTCCTCATGTCGGCGACGCTCGGCGACGTGTCGATGTTCGAGAAGGACCTGACCCGGCGCACCGGCCGTCCCACCGCGGTGGTCCGCTCGGCGACGCGGCCGGTCCCGCTCTCGTACGAGTACGAGCTCACGCCCATCACCGAGACGCTGACCGAGCTGCTGGAGACCAAGCAGGCGCCGGTCTACATCGTCCACTTCACCCAGGCGCAGGCCGTGGAGCGCGCGCAGTCGCTGATGAGCATCAACATGTGCACGCGCGAGGAGAAGGACCAGATCGCGGAGCTGATCGGCAACTTCCGCTTCACCACCAAGTTCGGCCGCAACCTGTCCCGTTACGTCCGGCACGGTATCGGTGTGCACCACGCCGGCATGCTGCCGAAGTACCGGCGCCTGGTGGAGAAGCTGGCGCAGGCGGGCCTGCTGAAGGTGATCTGCGGTACGGACACACTCGGCGTCGGGGTCAACGTCCCCATCCGTACGGTGCTGTTCACGGCGCTCACGAAGTACGACGGGAACCGGGTGCGGACGCTGCGTGCCCGTGAGTTCCACCAGATCGCGGGCCGCGCGGGGCGGGCCGGCTTCGACACGGCCGGTTTCGTGGTGGCGCAGGCTCCCGAGCACGTCATCGAGAACGAGAAGGCACTCGCCAAGGCGGGCGACGATCCGAAGAAGCGCCGCAAGGTGGTCCGCAAGAAGGCCCCGGAGGGCTTCGTCAACTGGTCGGAGAACACCTTCGAGAAGCTGATCGCCTCCGAGCCGGAGCCGCTGACGTCCCGCTTCCGGGTCACGCACACCATGCTGCTGTCGGTGATCGCCCGGCCCGGCGACGCCTTCCAGGCGATGCGGAGCCTGCTGGAGGACAACCACGAGCCGCGCAAGAACCAGTTGCGGCACATCCGCCGGGCCATCGCCATCTACCGTTCGCTGCTGGACGGCGGTGTGGTGGAGCAGCTTGCCGAGCCGGACGCGGAGGGCCGTACGATCCGGCTCACCGTCGACCTCCAGCAGGACTTCGCGCTGAACCAGCCGCTGTCGACGTTCGCCCTGGCGGCATACGACCTGCTCGACCCGGAGTCCCCGTCGTACGCGCTGGACATGGTCTCGGTCGTCGAGTCGACGCTGGACGACCCGCGCCAGATCCTCGCCGCGCAGCAGAACAAGGCGCGCGGGGAGGCCGTCGCCGCGATGAAGGCGGACGGCGTCGAGTACGAGGAGCGCATGGAGCGGCTCCAGGACGTGTCGTACCCGAAGCCGCTCGACGAGCTGCTGTGGCACGCGTACAACACGTACAAGAAGTCCCACCCGTGGGTCGGTGACCACCCGGTGTCGCCGAAGTCGGTGATCCGCGACATGTACGAGCGGGCGCTGACCTTCACCGAGTTCACGTCGTTCTACGAGCTGGCGCGGACCGAGGGCATCGTGCTGCGCTATCTGGCGAGCGCGTACAAGGCGCTCGACCACACCATCCCGGACGATCTGAAGACGGAGGACCTGGAGGACCTGATCGCCTGGCTGGGCGAGATGGTGCGCCAGGTGGACTCCAGTCTCCTGGACGAGTGGGAGCAGCTCGCCAACCCGGAGGTGGAGACCGCGGAGGAGGCGCAGGAGAAGGCCGACCAGGTCAAGCCGGTCACGGCGAACGCCCGCGCCTTCCGCGTGCTCGTACGGAACGCGATGTTCCGGCGGGTGGAGCTGGCGGCGCTCGACAACGTCGACGAGCTGGGCGAGCTGGACGCGGAGTCCGGGTGGGACGCGGACGCGTGGGGCGAGGCGATGGACAAGTACTGGGACGAGTACGAGGACCTGGGCACGGGCCCGGACGCGCGCGGCCCGAAGCTGCTGTCCATCGAGGAGGACCCCGACCACGGTCTGTGGCGCGTCCGCCAGACGTTCGCGGACCCGAACGGCGACCATGACTGGGGCATCAGCGCGGAGGTGGACCTGGCAGCCTCGGACGAGGAGGGCCGCGCGGTCGTCCGCGTGACGGACGTGGGCCCGTTCTGACCCGTCGCGGGCGTCCGCCCCGTCGCGGGAAGGGGCCCGTTCCGACAACCGGAGACCGGAGGACGACGTATGACGACCAACCCCGCCGAGCGGCTAGTCGACCTGCTCGACCTGGAGCAGATCGAGGTCGACATCTTCCGCGGCCTCAGCCCCCAGGAGTCGCTGCAGCGGGTCTTCGGCGGGCAGGTCGCCGGGCAGGCCCTGGTCGCGGCGGGCCGCACCACCGGGGGCGACCGGCCGGTGCACTCGCTGCACGCGTACTTCCTGCGCCCGGGCATCCCGGGGGTGCCGATCGTGTACCAGGTGGAGCGGGTGCGGGACGGCCGGTCGTTCACCACGCGGCGGGTGACCGCGATCCAGCGCGGCAGGACGATCTTCAACCTGACGGCGTCCTTCCACCAGCCGGAGGAGCCGGGCTTCGAGCACCAGCTGCCGCCCCGTCTGGACTTCCCGCCGCCGGAGGACCTGCCGTCGGTCGCGGATGAGGTGCGCGAGCACCTGGGCACGCTGCCGGAGACGATGGAGCGGATGGCGCGGCGCATGCCGTTCGACATCCGGTACGTCGACCGGCTGCGCTGGACCGCGGATGAGGTCAAGGAGGCCGATCCGCGCAGCGCGGTGTGGATGCGGGCGGTGGGGCCGCTGGGCGACGACCCGCTGGTCCACACGTGCGCGCTGACCTACGCCTCGGACATGACCCTGCTGGACGCGGTCCGCATCCCGGTGGAGCCGCTGTGGGGGCCGCGGGGCTTCGACATGGCGTCGCTGGACCACGCGATGTGGTTCCACCGGCCGTTCCGTACGGACGAGTGGTTCCTGTACGACCAGGAGTCGCCCATCGCGACGGGCGGCCGCGGGCTGGCCCGGGGCCGGATCTACGACCGGGACGGCCGGCTGCTGGTATCGGTGGTGCAGGAGGGGCTGTTCCGCCGCCTGAAGCCGTGACGGCCGGTCGTCAGAGGCCCGGCAGGGGCTCCTGGTCCACCTCATGGCGCCGCGCCCGGACATCGGCCCGCGCCGGGTGGAGCTTCGCGTCGCAGGACGGGCCCAGGCCGCTGCGGCGTGAGGCGCGGCCCGTGAGGGGCCGCCCGCACAGGCGGCACCACATGCGGCGCAGCGCCGGATCCTCGGTGGTCTCGGGGTCGGCGCCCGGCAGGGCGGCATGGTCGGTCATGTGACCCTGTCTACCCGGTCGGCGGCGGGCCGGCCCGGTCGGGGTCGTCCCCGCCCCTGGCCGGCCGGCCGGAACGGCGGGGACACGTCCGTCATGAGGGCGGCGCACAGCGGGCGCGGGTGGCGCCCGTTTCAGGCCACCGCGCTGAGCGTGTCCGCGAGCCTGCGCCGGCCGGCGCGGGCGGCGGGGACGGTGGCCAGGGCGGCCGCGCCCAGGACGGCGCCCGTGACGAGGGCGAGGAGCTGGGCGGCGGACGGGCCGTGGGCGATGCCGGCGCCCATGCCGCTGGTGTGCCCCTGGTGGTCGATGAGCCACCGCGCCAGCGGTACGCCCAGGGCGGTGCCCGCGGCTGCGGCGGCGAGGGCGGTGGCACCGACAGCGGTCACGGTGACGGCGGTGATCTCGCGGGGCGACAGCCCCATGGCCTTGAGGGCGAGCAGGTCCCGCTCCCCGTCCCGTACGGTGCCGCCGATCGCCGTGGACACCTCGGTCAGGCCGATCAGCGCGAGGACGGCGATCAGCCCGGCGACCACACCGCGCAGCGAGGACAGCCGGTCGGCGGGCCCGGACACGACGTGGATGTCCAGGCGGCCCGCCGCGGCGTCGGCCAGTTCGGCGCGTACGGCCTGCGGGTCGGCGCCGGGGCGGAGCCGTACGTGGTAGAGGGTCGGCTCCAGGGCTGGATCGTTCTCGCGGAGGGTGTCCAGGGATGTGGAGACGACCCGGCCGCCGTTCTCGGGTTCGATGCTGCGGCCGACGATGTGCAGGATCTGGGGGTGTCCGGCGACGGTGAGCCGCACCCAGTCCCCCACCCGGACGTTCAGGAGGTCGAGCAGGCCCTGTCCGGCGACGGCCTCGTCCGCGCCGTGCGCGGGGCGGCCCTCGACGACCGAGTACGGATAGGGGTCCTGGCGCGTGCCGAGGCCGCGCAGCGCGATGGTGCCCGTCTGGCCGGGGACGAGCGCCGCGACCTCCAGGCCCCGGTGGGCGGCGACCACGTCGGGGCTGCGCTGGAGGAGGGCTCGGGCCTCCCGGTCGCCGACGCCCTCGGCGGGGCGCGCGGTGAGCGCGGCGGGCAGGCCGAGCCGCTCGGGGCGGGAGTCGAAGCGTTCGATGGTGGTCCAGGCGCCGAGCGCCACAGTGATCAGCAGCAGCGGCAGTGCGAGCCGGGCGACGGTGGCGGGCGTGTGGCGGCCCCGGCCGAAGGCCCGGTGCCAGCCGAGGACGAGGGCGGCGGGCACGCCCCGCAGGGCGAGGGCCTGCCGGGCGGCGGCCGACAGTCCGCGCCCGCCCGCCTGCGCCCCGGCGGGTACGGCGGGTACGGGCGGGACCCGGCCCGCCCGCCAGGCGGCGAGGCCGGTGGCGGCGCCGATGAGGACGACCACGGCGGCGGGTATGCCGAGCAGGGCGGCGGTGTGGCCGGGCAGCCCCTGCCACACGCCGACCGCGTCACCGAGCCGGCCGGGTATGTGCCGGCCCAGGCCCTGGGTGAGCGCGGTGGCGAGGGCGGCGCCGAGTGCCGCGTACGCCAGGTGCTGGGCGAGGAAGACCCGGACGACCTGGCCGGGCGTGAAGCCGATGGCCTTGAGCACGGAGATGTCGCGGAGGTGGCCGCGTACGCGCGTGCTGATGGCGCCGAACACGGCGAGCGCGGCGGCGGCGAGCGCCCCGAGCCCGAACACGCCGAGGACCTGGCCGATGAGCCGCGTGTCGCCCTGGGCGTCGGCGCGTGCCTGCTGCCAGGGCGTGACGTCGGTGACGGCGCCCGCGCCGAGCGTGGTGACGGCGCGCTGGACGGCGTACTCGGTGTCGTCGCCGTCGGTGAGACGGAGCCCGGTGACCCGGCCGGGCAGCCCGGGTGTCGCGCGTACGGCGCCGGCGGGCGCCCATACGGTGCCGGGGCGCTCGCCGGGGTCGTACCGGGGTTCGGCGGTGTCGGCGACGCCGAGGACGGTGAGGGTGCGGGGTTCGGGGCCGGGGAGTGTGAGGGTGTCGCCGGGTTCGGCGACGAGGGCGGCGGCGAGGCCGCTGTCGAGGACGACGCCGTCGGGGACGGCCGGGTCCAGCCAGCGGCCTTCGGTGATCAGCGGGCGGCCGGTGGCGGGCGGGGTCGCGGGGGCCGCGCGCAGTTCGACGGCGGCGCGGGCGCCGCGCGAGGCGACGCTGGTGACGACGGTGTCGTACGGTCCGGCGAGCGTGGCGACGCCGTCGAGCGACGCGAGCCGGCCGGGGTCGGCCGTGCGCGCGGTGTGGATCCAGACGTGGGCGCCGTTCGATTGCGTGAAGAGCCGCTGCCAGGGGTTGGTGGCGTACCCGAACAGGGCGGCGGCGAGGAGCAGCGAGGCGACGATGCCGGCGGTGGCGGAGACCAGGAACAGCGCTTCGCCGCGGTGGGTCCGCGAGGAGGCGTGCGCCCAGCGCAGCATGGCCCGCACGGCGGTCAGTCCTTCAGCTCGACGACGCGGCGGGCGGTGCCGGACGTCCGGGCGCGGGCCCGGCCGTCGGCGGCGGGGGTGGCGCCGAGGCGGGCGTCGTCGGTGATCCGGCCGTCGAAGAAGCTGATGACGCGGTCGGCGGCGCTGGCGAGCCGGGCGTCGTGGGTGACGAGGACGATGGTCTGGCCGTGCTGGTGGAAGCGGGCCAGGAGCCGCATGACCTCGCGGGTGCCCTTGCTGTCGAGGCTGCCCGCGGGTTCGTCGGCGAGGAGCAGCCGGGGGTGGTTGACGAGGGCGCGGGCGAGGGCGACGCGCTGCTGTTCGCCGCCGGACAGCTCGCCGGGCATGCTGCGGGCCTTGCCGTCGAGGCCGAGTTCGGCGAGGAGCTTCTCGCGCTCGGCGCGTGCCTGCTTGGGTGTGGCTCCGGCGAGCAGGGCGGGCAGCTCGACGTTGTCGGCGACGGTGAGGTTCGAGACCAGGTTGAAGAACTGGAAGACGATGCCGATGCGGCGGCGCCGCTCGACCGCCCAGCGGGCCTCGCTGTACGAGGCGGTGGACTCGCCGTCGAGGGTGATCGTGCCGCTGTCGGGGCGCTGGAGGCCGCCGAGGAGGTGGAGGAGCGTGGACTTGCCGGCGCCGGAGGGGCCGGTGACGGCGACGAACTCGCCGTGCCGGACGGTCAGGTCGACGCCGCGTACGGCGTGGACGGGGCCGCCTTCGCCGTGGTGGGTCTTGACGAGGCCCTCCGCCCGGAGCAGGGGTATGCCGTCGCGGTCGTCCGCCGCGGGCGCGGGGTCGGGGCGGCCTGGCCCGGATGCGGGGGCCGAGGCGGGCGCGGGGGCCGAGGCGGGCGCGGGGGCCGAGGCGGGCGCGGGGTCGGGGCGGTCCGTGGCGCTCATCGTCGCTCCTCCAGCTCTTCGATCTCCTCCTGACAGCGCTCCAGCCAGTCCAGGTCGGCCTGGAGGTGCAGCATCGCCCCCTCGATGAGGAGGTGCGCCGTCCGGTTGTCCCGGTTCTCGGTGGCGGCCAGCTTGGACAGGGTGCGCATGGTGTTGAGGTACTCGCGTCGCTGCTTGTTGATGAGGGTGATCTGGTCCGCGAGGCCGGTGCGGGGGGCGAGGGCGAGCTTCATGAAGAACTCGTCCCGGACCCGCGGCTCGTCCGCGGTGTCCTCGAACCAGGCGCGCAGTGCCTCCTGCCCGGCGGCGGTGAGGCGGTAGATCTTCTTGTTGGGCCGGCTCGACTGGGCGACTTCCTCGCCCTCGATGAGTCCCGACTTCTCCAGCCGGCCGAGGGTCACGTAGATCTGGCCGACGTTGGGCTGAGGGTACGCGGCACCCAACAGTTGCTCAAGCTCCTGCTTGAGCTCGTAGCCGTGCGCGGGCCCGTCGGCGAGGAGAGCGAGGAGCTGCATACGCACTCGGGGGGCTCTCCTTCGGTCGCGATCCGGGATCGATGTGCTCTGCGCCCTAGTATCGCCCAATGCCTAACAGGTATACATGCCCCTGACCTGACGACGCTGTCCGGTGCCGGTGCTGACGCCGGTGCTCCAGGGAGGAACCTATGCGGTGGACGCGTGCCGCGGGTAGGGGACTCCTCGTCGCGGTGCTGCTGCTCGTGGGCTCCGTCGCGTCCGGCGTCCCCGGCGACGGCGGGCGGCGGGACGCGGGGCGCGGCCCGGTGACGCTGGCGACGGCCGGTGACCTCACCGGTTATCTGGGCGCCCTGCTGGACGACTGGAACCGGGCGCGGCCCGGCGAGAAGGTCACGCTCGTGGAGCTGCCGGACTCGGCGGACGAGACCCGGGCGCAGATGATCACGGACCTGCGGTCGCGGGAGAACCGTTTCGACGTCCTCAACATCGATGTGGCGTGGACGTCGGAGTTCGCCGCGGCCGGGTGGATCGCGCCGCTGGAGGGGCGGCGGTTCCCGCTGGACGCCTTCCTGCCGCCGGTCGTGGACACGGCGACGTACGACGGGCGGCTGTACGCCGTCCCGTACGTGACGAACGCGGGCATGCTGTTCTACCGCGCCGACCTGCTGGCGGCGGAGGGCGAGCGGCCGCCGCGCACCTGGGCGGAGCTGGAGCGGCAGGCGCGGACGGTCGCGCCGAAGCACGGCGTGGGCGGCTACGCGGGGCAGTTCCTGCCGTACGAGGGCCTCACGGTGAACGCCGCCGAGGCGGTGTACTCGGCGGGCGGGGCGATCCTGGGCGGTGAGGACGGGCGGCGGGTCGCCGTGGACTCGGCGGCGGCGCGGTCCGGGGTCGGGTTCCTGGCGCGCGGGGTGCGCGAGGGGTGGATCCCGCGTGAGGCGCTCGCGTTCACGGAGGAGGAGTCCCGGCAGGCGTTCCAGGACGGCCGGCTGCTCTTCCTGCGGAACTGGCCGTACGCCTGGGCGGGCGCGTCCGGGCCCGGGTCGAAGGTCGCGGGCCGGTTCGGCGCGGTGCCGCTGCCGGGGCCCGAGGGGCCGGGCACGAGCGTGCTGGGCGGGTCGAACCTGGCGGTGAGCAGCGGGGCGCGGCATCCTGAGACGGCGGCCGATCTGCTCGCGTATCTGACGAGCGACGCCGTGCAGCGCAGGGTGCTGACGGAGGGCGCGCTGCCGCCCGTACGCGCGGGGCTGTACGAGAACGAGGCGCTGGTGCGGCGGTTCCCGTACCTGCCGGCGCTGCGCGAGAGCGTGCTGGCGGCCCGGCCGCGCCCGAAGAGCCCCCGGTACGACCAGGTGAGCCTGGCCGTGCAGGCGGTCGTGCACGACGCGATGGCGCAGCGGCAGTCGCCGGAGGCCGCGGTGCGGCGGCTGGCGGACGAGCTGGCCGCGATCGCGGCGCGCGACGGCCGCTGACGATCCGCCGACGGAGCCAACCCCCGGATACCTAACAGGTAGGTAACCGGGGGTTGGTTTTTTCCGCATCTCCGGGTGGACAAACCGGGATATTCTCCAGTAACTCCCCAGTGTTTATTACCTCGTCATTGACACCAGGTGAACCGGCCTACCTAACATGCATGCATAACAACCCGCACGCAGAAACGCAGGTCAACGGGTGATGCTCACAGCTCCGGCCGGCGACGGCCTCTCGCACCGCCTCCCACACCGCCTCACACACAGCGCTCCGCAACCCTGGTGGCGCGACGCGGTGATCTACCAGGTGTACGTCCGCAGCTTCCTGGACAGCACCGGCGACGGGATCGGCGATCTCGCCGGCGTCCGCGCCGGTCTGCCGTACCTCAAGAAGCTGGGCGTGGACGGCGTCTGGCTGAGCCCCTTCTACCCGTCGCCGCAGCACGACCACGGCTACGACGTCGCGGACTACCGCGAGGTCGACCCGGTCTACGGCGACCTCGACGAGTTCGGGCGGCTGGTGGACGACGCGCACCGGCTCGGGATCAAGGTGCTGCTCGACATCGTCCCGAACCACTGCTCCAGCGAGCACGCGTGGTTCCGCGAGGCGCTCGCGGACGGCCCGGGCGGCGAGGCCCGCGCGCGGTTCCACTTCGCGGAGGGCCGGGGGCCGGGCGGTGACGTGCCGCCGAACAACTGGCACGCGATGTTCGGCGGGCCCGCCTGGAGCCGGGTCACCGAGGCGGACGGCACGCCGGGCCAGTGGTACCTGCACATGTTCACGCCCGAGCAGCCGGACCTGAACTGGCGCAACCCCGAGGTCGCCGCCCACTTCGACGAGGTGCTCAGATTCTGGCTCGACCGGGGTGTGGACGGCTTCCGGATCGACGTGGCCGCCGGGCTGTTCAAGCACCCGGACCTGCCGGACTCCCCCGATCCGGAGGCCGATGCCCGGACCCGCGACTCGGTCAACCCGCTCGCCTGGAACCGGCCCGAGGTGCACGACGTGTGGCGCCAGTGGCGCAAGGTGTGCGAGGAGTACACGGCACGGGACGGCCGCGAGCGGCTGCTGGTCGGCGAGGTGTCCGTACCGACCGCCCGTGAGCACGCCCTGTACGTCCGGCCGGACGAACTGCACCAGGCGTTCTTCTTCGACCTGCTGAGCGCGCCCTGGGACGCGACCGCGTTCCGGGACGTCATCGACGAGGCGCTGCGGGACATCGCGGGGACCGGCTCCAGCGTCACGTGGGTGCTCAACAACCACGACCAGGTGCGGACGGTCACGCGGTACGGCGAGTCCGGCACCGAGGGCAGCGGACTCGGCGCGGCCCGCGCCCGGGCGGCCGCGCTGCTGATGCTGGCGCTGCCGGGCGCCGCGTACATCTACCAGGGCGAGGAGCTGGGCCTGCCGGAGGTCGTCGACCTGCCGGACGAGGTGCTCACGGACCCGATCTTCCGCCGTACCGGGAGCCGGGCACGGATCCGCGACGGCTGCCGTGTGCCGCTCCCCTGGTCCGGGCACGCCTCGCCGTTCGGATTCAGCGCCGGCGCCGAGGGGGTCAGGCCGTGGCTGCCGCAGCCCGGCTGGTTCGCGGAGCACGCCTTCGACCGGGCGCTCGCCGACACCCGCTCGTTCTGGCACCTGTACCGCGAGGGCCTGCAACTACGGCACGGGCTGCCCCAGTTGGGCGAGGGCACGCTGCGGTGGCTGGACGCGCCGCCGGGCGTGCTGGCCTTCGAGCGCGGTGACGGACTGGTGTGCGCCGTGAACTTCACCACCGCGCCCGTGCCCGCCCCCGTACCGGGCACGCCGCTGCTGGCGAGCGGCACCTGCCCGCCCGGCGCGCTGCCCGGCTCCACGGCCGCCTGGTGGATCACCGGCACCGACGGGCCCACCGCTTCCCCTTCCACTCGCACCGCTCCCGCCACTCCCACCACTCCCACCACCCACCCGTAGCACCGAAAGAGGTACGAAGATGACGAGACGACGCTTCACGACGACGGCGTGCTGCTCCGCCCTCACGGTCGCCCTGGCGCTCGGCGCCACGGCCTGCGGGGGCGACCCGGTGGGCACGGCGAGCAACGGCGACTCCTCCCTGTCGGGCCAGACCCTGACGGTGGCCGGGGTCTGGTCGGGCGCCGAGCAGAAGAACTTCCAGAAGGTGCTGGACGCGTTCACCGAGAAGACCGGCGCGCAGACCCGTTTCGTGTCGACCGGTGACAACGTCTCCACGGTCGTCGGCAGCAAGATCGAGGGCGGCAACGCGCCCGACGTGGTGATGGTCCCGCAGGTCGGCGTGCTCCAGCAGTTCGCCGAGCAGAAGTGGCTGAAGCCGCTGTCGAAGGCCACGGAGCAGTCCGTCGACACCAACTACGCCCCGGTGTGGAAGAGTTACGGCTCCGTCGACGGCACCCTGTACGGCCTGTACTTCAAGGCGTCCAACAAGTCGACCGTCTGGTACAGCCCCGAGGCCCTGAACACGGCCGGTGTGCAGCTCCCGAAGACGTACGACGAGCTGCTCACCGCAGGCCGCACCGTCGCCGACTCGGGCCTCCCCGCCTTCGCCGTGGCCGGCGAGGACGGCTGGACGCTCACCGACTGGTTCGAGAACATCTACCTCTCGCAGGCCGGCCCGCAGAAGTACGACCAGCTCGCCAAGCACCAGATCAAGTGGACGGACCCGAGCGTCGTCGAGGCGCTGAAGACGCTGTCCCGGCTGTTCTCGGACGACAAGCTGCTGGCCGGCGGCAAGAAGGGCGCCCTCGCCACGGACTTCCCCGGCTCCGTCGAGAAGGTCTTCGGCCCGAAGCCCGAGGCGGGGATGGTGTACGAGGGCGACTTCGTCGCCGGTGTCGCGAAGGACGAGTTCGGGCGCAAGATCGGCGAGGACGCGAAGTTCTTCCCGTTCCCGCGGGTCGGCACGGGTGAGGCCCCGGTGGTGAGCGGCGGCGACGCGGCGGTCGTGCTGAAGGACGGCAAGAACCAGGAGGCCGCGATGGCGTTCCTGGAGTACCTGGCGACGCCGGAGGCGGCGGCCGTGTGGGCGGCCGAGGGCGGCTTCATCTCCCCGAACAAGGCCCTCGACCTCGGCGCGTACGCCGACCCGACGCTGCGCGCCACCGCCCAGTCGCTGATCGACGCCGGGGACACGGTCCGCTTCGACATGTCGGACCAGGCCCCGGCGGCGTTCGGCGGCACCAAGGGCGCGGGCGAGTGGAAGCTCCTGCAGGACTTCCTGCGCGACCCGTCGGACCCGGCCGCCACGGCGGCGGCGCTGGAGGCGGCCGCGGCCAAGGCGTACAGCACCGCGAACCAGGGCTGAGGCGGCAGTTCACCATGACCTCAGTCACCGAAACCGCCCGGCGGGGCGCCACGGCCGCGTCCCCGGACGCGGACGCGCGGCGCCGCGCCGGGCGGCGCCGGCGGATCATCGCCGTCGCCTTCGTCCTGCCCGCGCTGCTGCTGCTCGGCGCGCTGGTGGTGTACCCCGTGCTGTTCTCGGTCGGCCGGAGCTTCTTCGACGCGTCGGGCACCCGGTTCGTGGGCGGCGGCAACTACGTCGAGATGTTCCGCGACCCGGCCACGCTGAAGGCCGTCCGCAACAGCACGGTCTGGGTCGTCGTCGCACCCACGCTGCTGACCGGCCTGGGCCTGATCCTGGCCGTCCTGGTGGAGAAGATCCGCTGGGCGGCCGCGTTCAAGCTGCTGCTGTTCCTGCCGATGGCGGTGTCGTTCCTCGCGGCGGGCATCATCTTCCGGCTCGCGTACGAGGAGGACCCGGACAAGGGCGTCCTCAACGCGGCGGTGGTGGGCGTCCACGACATGTTCGAGGACGGCGCGTCGTACCCGGGCGCACGGGTCCGGGAGGGCGAGACCGTACGGAAGGCCGCCGACGGCTCGTACGAGACGACGGCGACGTTGTCGCCGGGCGACGCACCGGTGCCGCTGGGCCTGGTGGGCGTGCGGCCCCAGGAGGTCCCGTCGGAGGCCCGCCCGGCCTCGGAGGCCGCGTCGCAGCCCGGCCCCGGCGAGCTGCGCGGAGTGGTCTACCTGGACTTCACGCCGGGCGGCGGGGGCGCGCCGGGGAAGGTGGACGCGGCGGAGCGCGGCCTGCCGGGCCTGACCGTGGAGGCGGTACGGGACGGCCGGGCGGTGGCGTCGGCGACCACGGCGCCGGACGGCTCGTTCCGCTTCGACGGCCTGGAAGCGGGCGGGGCGTACACGCTGCGGCTCCCCGCGGGGAACTTCGCGGCGCCCTTCTCGGGCGTGTCGTGGCTGGGCCCGGCGCTGGTGACACCGGCGATCATCGGCGCGTACCTGTGGATCTGGACGGGCTTCGCGATGGTGCTGATCGGCGCGGGCCTGTCGGCGCTGCCGCGTGACGCGCTGGAGGCGGCGCGGATGGACGGCGCGAACGAGTGGCAGGTGTTCCGGCGGATCACCGTGCCGCTGCTGGCGCCGGTCCTGACGGTGGTCTTCGTCACGCTGGTCATCAATGTGATGAAGGTCTTCGACCTGATCTACATCATCGCGCCGGGTCCGGTGCAGCAGGACGCCACGGTGCTGGCCACACAGATGTGGCTGGTGTCGTTCGGCGGCGGCAACGACCAGGGGCTCGGCAGCGCGCTGGGCGTTCTGCTGCTGCTCCTGGTGATCCCCGCCATGGTCTTCAACGTCCGCCGTTTCCGCAGGAGCCAGTCATGACCGCGACAGCGCCGGCCCCGGTGCACCCCGGAGCACCCACCAGGAAGCCGCCGGCCCCCGCCGCTCCCCCACCGCACCGCCGAAGCCGCCGCCTCCGCGGCTGGCTGGGCAACGGCGTGGTGCAGGCGTTCCTGCTGGTGGTGGGCCTGGTCTGGATCACTCCGGTGGCGGGACTCCTCCTGTCGTCGCTCCGCTCGCCGCAGGACAGCGCGTCGAGCGGCTGGTGGACGGCCCTGGCGGATCCGGGCCGGCTGTCGTTCGCGAACTACGCGTCGCTGCTCGACAACGCGGGCATGACACGGGCGTTCTGGAACACGGTCCTGATCTCGGTGCCGACGACGGTCCTGGTCGTGGTCATCGCCGCCCTCGCCGGATACGCCTTCGCCTGGCTGGAGTTCCCCGGCAGGGACTGGCTGTTCCTGCTGGTGGTCGCCCTGCTGGTGGTCCCGGTCCAGGTGGGCCTGCTGCCGGTGGCGAAACTCTTCGGCCAGCTGGGCCTGTTCGGCACGATCCCGGGCGTGGTGCTGTTCCACGTCGCGTACGGCCTTCCCTTCGCCATCTTCCTCCTCCGCAACTACTTCGCCGAGCTGCCTAAGGAGATGCTGGAGGCGGCCCGCATGGACGGCGGCGGCGAGTGGCGCATCTTCACCCAACTGGTACTGCCGGTAGGCCGCCCGGCCATCGCGAGCCTGGCCATCTTCCAGTTCCTGTGGGTCTGGAACGACATGCTGGTCGCCCTGCTCTTCGCGGACTCGTCCGCCCAGCCGCTGACGGTGGAACTCCAGTCCCAGGTCCGCCAGTTCGGCAGCAACATCGACGTCCTGGCCCCGGGCGCGTTCCTGTCCCTGGTGGTCCCGGTGGCGGTGTTCCTGATCTTCCAGCGCCACTTCGTGCAGGGGGTGATGGCCGGCTCGGTGAAGTGACGCGGCGCACACCCCACGCACCGGGATACACGTACCGTGACTCGACGAACGCTGTACGTGTCCATCCTGCGCCGCTCATCGTGTGAATGCTCACGATGGGCGGCGAACAGGGTGGTATCGGCGTACGGACTCCCTACTCTGGAACCATGTCCACGTCCCCGTTCGAAACCGATACGCCAGACACCGAAGCCCTCAACGCCGCGATCCGCGAGCTGTGGGCACGATCGGGCGGCACGCTGTCGGCGGACGGCCAGCGGATCTACCAGGCCCTCGTGACCGCGTGGGCGGCAGCCGACCGCGGCGACATCGCACCGGCCGCCTAGGGCGTGTCCTCGGTCAGCGGATCGGCATGCCCGAGAGCGTGCGGGCGATGACGAGGCGCTGGATCTCGCTGGTGCCCTCGAAGATGGTGTAGATCGCCGCGTCGCGGTGCATGCGCTCGACCGGGTACTCGCGGGTGTAGCCGTTACCGCCGAGGATCTGGACGGCCTGCGCGGTGACCTTCTTGGCGACCTCGCTGGCGTACAGCTTGGACATGGAGCCCTCGGCCGACGTGAAGGGCCTGTTCGCGCTCGCCATCCAGGAGGCGCGCCAGACGAGGAGGCGGGCGGCGTCGATCTGGGTGCGCATGTCGGCGAGTTGGAAGGCGACGCCCTGGTTGTCGATGATCGGGCGGCCGAACTGCCGGCGGGTCCTGGCGTAGTCCAGGGCCACCTCGTACGCCGCGCGGGCCGTGCCCACCGCCATGGCGCCCACCGCGGGGCGGGACGCCTCGAACGTGGCCATCGCGGCGTTCTTCACCCGGTCTCCACCGCTGTTCCGCGCCTTCTCGCGGGCGCGGGCCAGGCGTTCGTCGAGCTTCTCCTTGCCGCCCAGCAGGCAGGAGCCGGGGACCCGTACGTCGTCCAGGACGACCTCGGCCGTGTGCGAGGCGCGGATGCCGTGCTTCTTGAACTTCTGGCCCTGCGACAGGCCGGGGGTGCCGGGCGGGACGATGAAGGAGGCGTGGCCCTTCGAACCCAGTTCGGGGTCGACCACGGCCACCACCACGTGGACGTCGGCGATGCCGCCGTTCGTCGCCCACGTCTTGGTGCCGTTCAGGACCCACTCGTCCTTGGTCGCGTCGTACACGGCCCGGGTACGCATCGCCGCGACGTCCGAGCCGGCGTCGGGCTCGGAGGAGCAGAACGCGGCGACCTTGACGTCGTCGGCGTCCCCGTACATCTGCGGGATCCAGGTGCCGATCTGCTCCTCCGTACCGTTGGCGAGTACGCCGACGGCGGCCAGGCCGGTGCCCACGATGGACAGGGCGATGCCGGCGTCGCCCCAGAACAGCTCCTCCATCGCCACCGGGATGCCGAGGCCGGTCGGGTCGAAGAACTGCTGGGCGTAGAAGTCGAGGGAGTAGATGCCGACCTTGGCGGCCTCCTGGATCACCGGCCAGGGGGTCTCCTCGCGCTCGTCCCACTCGGCGGCGGCCGGGCGGATCACGTCCTCGGCGAATCCGTGCAGCCAGTCACGGACCTGCTTCTGGTCGTCGTTGAGCTCGAGCGTGAACTCGGCCATGATCCCTCCCGGCGGACATACGGCGTGCGGTGTTACTTGCGGTAACCGCAGTCTGTTACCGGTAAGTAGCCGCTGTCAACCGGCAGCCGGACCCGGGTCGGTGTTACGTTGCGCAGGCCTCGGGAACATCGACGGGCGGGGAGAGACGCTATGGACACCACACACCGGACCGAGCAGCAGCGGTCGGCCGAGCAACGGCGCCGCGAACTACTCGAGGCCGCCGACCGCGTGGTGCTGCGCGACGGGCCTCAGGCGTCCATGAACGCCATCGCCGCGGAGGCCGGGATCACCAAGCCGATCCTCTACCGCCACTTCGGCGACAAGGGCGGCCTCTACCGGGCGCTCGCCAAGCGCCACACCGACGCCCTGCTGGCCGCCCTGCGCGGCGCGCTGGACGCGCCCGCCGAGCGCCGGCAGCGGGTGGAGGCCACCCTCGACACGTACCTCGCGGCGATCGAGGCGCGGCCGCAGGTGTACCGCTTCCTGATGCACCCCGCCGAGGACGGCGGCGCCCAGCAGCCCGAGCAGGGCTTCGACGTGGGCCGGCACTCGGCACCGCTGCTGCGCCGGATGGGCGAGGAGCTGGCGGAGGTCATCGCCGAGCGCATCGACCTGGGCGAGGGCGGGGAGGCCCTGGCGCGCGTGTGGGGGCACGGGATCGTCGGGATGATGCACGCGGCCGGCGACTGGTGGCTGGGCGAACGGCCCTGCTCCCGTGCCGAGTTGGTGTCCTCCCTGGCCGAGCTGCTCTGGGGCCGGCTCGCCGCCGCCCATGACCGCAAGGACGGCCCGGGCTTCTGAGGCCCCTCACTTGAGGGCCCAGAGGAGCGTGCGCAGCGGGCCATGCGGAGTTGGGGTGTCCCGCCGCCGGCCAGGGCTCAGGCGACACGGGACAGGTCCGCGTGCCGCACCTGGTGGGCCGGGGGCAGGCCCGCGGCCAGGCGTTCCAGTTCCTCGACGACGATACGGCCGAGCCGCTCCAGCTCGTTGCCGAGTGAGCCGGCGATGTGCGGGGTGAGGAAGACGTTGGGCAGGTGGTACAGCGGGGATCCGGCGGGCAGCGGCTCGGGGTCGGTGACGTCGAGGACCGCGTGCAGCCGGCCGGAGACCAGTTCGTCGGTGAGCGCCCCGGGGTCGACCAGAGCGCCGCGCGAGGTGTTGATGAGCACGCCGCCGTCGCGGATGAGGGCGAGCCGGTCGCGGTCGAGCATGCGGTAGGTCTCAGGGATCTCCGGGGCGTGCAGGGTGACGATGTCGCTGCGCCGGAGGAGGTCCTCCAGCGAGAGCGGCTCGGCGCCGAGTCCGGCTGCCTCGGCGGAGCTGACGTAGGGGTCGTGGAGGAGGACGGTGAAGTCGAAGGGCCGCAGCAGTTCCAGCAGCCGTCGGCCCACGCGCGAGGCGCCGATGACGCCGATCCTGCGGCCGACGTTGCCCGTGGAGGCGGTCTCGGCGGACGTCGGGTACGCGTGGGTAGCGCGGTAGCGCTCGCGGTGGGTGAACGCGTCCTTCCCGGCGAGAAGGATCATGGCGAGTGTGTACTCGGCGACCGGCAGCGCGTTGCCGGTCACCGCGCTGGAGACGGTGACGCCGTGTTTCCACAGGGCCTCTCCGACCAGTGACCGGACCGAGCCCGCGGCGTGCAGGACGGTACGCAGCATGGGGGTGGCGGCGAGGAGCCCGGCATCCAGGCGGGGGCAGCCCCAGCCGGTGATCAGCACCTCGGTGCGGGCCAGGTCGGAGGCGACCGCCGGATCGGCGAAGTCCCGCACCACGAGCGCCGGGTCGATGTCGCTCGCCCGAATCAGCCGGGCCATGAGCGGCGGAGGGAAGAGCAGGGGGAGGTGCACCGGGTCCATCGCGAACACGGCCGTCGGTGGCTGCGGGCTGGGCATGGCCCTCCTGACATGCTGATGGAAGCATTTTCAGCAAGCGCCTTCTACGGTATGGACGGCGTGCGGGCATGGTCAATCGGTGCCCGCCTCGGGGCAGGGTTCCGTCCGCACCCGGACCGGACCGCTCCGCGTGCCGTACGTCAAGGGCGCGGGCGAGGATACCGGTTGGGCGCGCCGTACTGGGTGCGTGTGGAGCACAGGGCCCGAGCCGCCGCGGTCTCGGTACGCCGACGGCGTCCGCGGCGTCCGCGGCGTCAGTCGCGGACGCCGGAGGCCCGGCCCCACGGCGTCCTGCGGGCCGCCCGCAGCAGCCTCGCGCGGCGCAGGCCGGTCAGGCGGTCCGGGTACACCAGCCCGTCCAGGTGGTCGCACTCGTGCTGGAGGCAGCGGGCGAAGAAGCCCGTGCCGTCGACCCGGACCGGCGCGCCGTGGACGTCGACGCCCTCCACCACCGCGTGGTCGAAGCGCTCCGTCCCCGCTTCGAGCCCCGGCAGCGACAGACAGCCCTCCGCTCCCCGCACCGTCACCCCGTCCGCCTCCACCAGGCGGGGGTTGACGACATGGCCCAGGTGCCGGACGTCCTCGTCGTCCGGGCAGTCGTAGACGAAGACCCGCAGGCCGACGCCGATCTGGTTCGCCGCCAGACCGACGCCGTTCGCCGCGTACATCGTGGCGAACATGTCCTCGACCAGCCGTACGAGGGACGGGCCGAAGTCGGTGACGGTCTCGCAGGGCGTGTGCAGCACCGGCTCGCCGAGCAGGCTCATGGCCCGTACGGCGCCGGAACTGCCGGGGATCGGCCGGTTTCGCATGGCGACCAGCGTACGATCCGCTCGCCACCTGCACTCCGGCAGGTGGCGGGGTGCGGGGCCCCGACCGGATCTCGATAGGCTGAGTCCGGACCCACGCTAGGAGGAACAAGGACGATGGCAGGCAACTCGGAGCCGCTGTCGCCGCGCGCCAAGCTGGCCGTGACGGCGGGCAAGGCCGTAGCGGCGGCGTCTCGCGCGGCGGGCCGCGGCAGCGGATCGGTGATCGGTGGCCGGGTCGCGCTCAAGCTCGACCCCGACCTTCTGGGCCGCCTCGCCCAGCATCTGGACGTCGTCCTGGTCTCGGCGACCAACGGCAAGACGACGACCACGCGGCTGATCGCCGAGGCCCTGCGCGCCAGCGGCCCGGTCGTCTCCAACGCGCTCGGCGCCAACATGCCCGCGGGCATCACCTCCGCCCTCGCGGGCGGCAGCGACGCCAAGTTCGGCGTCATCGAGGTGGACGAGAAGTACCTGGCGGGGGTGGCCCGCGATGTCACGCCCAAGGCGATCGCGCTGCTCAACCTCTCCCGCGACCAGCTCGACCGCGCCGCGGAGACCCGCATGCTCGCGGAGAAGTGGCGCGAGGGCCTGGCCGGCGCGAAAGCCGTGATCATCGCCAACGCCGACGACCCGCTCGTGGTGTGGGCCGCGTCGTCCAGCCCGAACGTGGTGTGGGTGGCGGCCGGCCAGGAGTGGAAGGACGACGCCTGGTCCTGCCCCGCCTGCGGCGGTGTGATGCAGCGCCCGGGCGACGACTGGTTCTGCGGCGAGTGCGGCTTCCGCCGCCCCTCCCCCACCTGGGCGCTCAGCGGCGACCACGTCCTGGACCCGCACGGGCAGGCGTGGCCGATCCAGCTCCAGCTTCCCGGCCGCGCCAACAAGGCCAACGCCGCCACGTCCGCGGCCGTCGCCGCCGTGTTCGGGGTGCCGCCGCAGGTCGCCCTGGAGCGCATGTACCAGGTGCAGGCCGTGGCCGGCCGGTATGACGTGGTGTCCTTCCAGGGCCGTGACCTGCGGCTGCTGCTCGCCAAGAACCCGGCCGGCTGGCTGGAGACGTTCTCGCTGATCGACCCGCCGCCGAGCCCCGTCATCCTGTCGGTCAACGCCCGCGGCGCCGACGGCACCGACACCTCCTGGCTGTGGGACGTGGACTACCCGCGGCTGGCCGGGCACCCGATCTCCGTGATCGGCGACCGCAGGCTCGACCTGGCGGTCCGCCTGGAGGTCGCGGGCCTCGACTTCCGGGTGTGCGAGTCCCTCGACGAGGCGGTGCAGCTCGCGCCGCCCGGGCGGATCGAGCTGATCGCCAACTACACCGCGTTCCAGGACGTGCGCCGCCGCGTCGGCAACTGACCTCCGACCCGAAGGACAAGCAAGAGCATGAGCGACAGCAGTCTGCGTCTGGTGTGGGTCTACCCGGACCTGCTCAGCACCTACGGAGACCAGGGCAACGTCCTCGTCGTGGAGCGCCGCGCCCGCCAGCGCGGCCTGGACGTGCAGCGCGTGGACGTGCGCAGCGACCAGCCGATCCCGACCTCCGGCGACATCTACCTGATCGGCGGCGGCGAGGACCGGCCGCAGCGGCTCGCGGCCGAG
Source organism: Streptomyces sp. TRM64462 (assembly GCF_013362995.1). Lineage (GTDB taxonomy): Bacteria > Actinomycetota > Actinomycetes > Streptomycetales > Streptomycetaceae > Streptomyces. The sequence continues at coordinate 26,149 of NZ_JABWDV010000145.1, forward strand.
CGGCTGCGGCGCGACAGCGGTCTCAACCGGGCGGCCGAGAACGGCGCGATCATCTTCTCGGTGTGCGCCGGCTACCAGATCCTGGGCCACGAGTTCATCAACGACCTCGGTGAGCGGGAGCCCGGCCTCGGTCTCATCGACGTGATCTCCACACGCGGCGAGGGCGAGCGGTGCGTCGGCGACGTGCTCGCCGACATCGACCCGCGGCTGGGCCTGCCGCAGCTGACCGGGTTCGAGAACCACCAGGGCATCACCCACCTCGGCCCGACGGCCCGCCCCTTCGCCCGCACGGTGTTCGGCCGGGGCAACGGCACGGGCGACGGCACGGAGGGCGCGTACAACGACACGGTCTTCGGTACGTACATGCACGGCCCCGTCATGGCCCGTAACCCGCAGATCGCGGACATGCTGCTGAAGCTGGCGCTCGACGTGAACGCGCTGCCGCCGGCCGACGACCGGTGGTACGAGGCGCTGCGCGCCGAGCGCATCGCGGCGGCGAGCCAGCCGGAGTAGCCCCGCGGGCACCGCCGGCGGCGGCCGCACGGAACCGGGTTCCCTCCGGTTCTCCGTGCGGCCGCCGTCTGACGTTTCGTCTGTTCCTCCGAAGTACGTCCAAAGGTCGGACGTCCGGTTCGGCGGTTTCACCCCGCGCCGGTAGGGTGGCGGTCGATCCAGCCGGACGACGTGGTCCGGGAGTCGGCCCACGTTGCAAAGGTATTTCGGGCTATGCGCATTGGTGTGCTCACTTCCGGCGGCGACTGCCCCGGTCTGAACGCCGTCATCCGCTCTGTCGTGCACCGCGCCGTCGTCGACCACGGTGACGAGGTCATCGGATTCCACGACGGCTGGAAGGGCCTCCTGGAGTGCGACTACCGCAAGCTCGACCTGGACGCGGTCAGTGGCATCCTCGCCCAGGGCGGCACCATCCTCGGGTCGTCCCGCGTCCAGCCCGCCCACCTGGTGGACGGTGTGGAGCGGGCCAAGGGGCACGTCGCGGACCTCGGCCTCGACGCGATCATCCCGATCGGCGGCGAGGGCACCCTCAAGGCGGCGAACCTCCTGTCACAGGCCGGGCTGCCGATCGTCGGCGTCCCGAAGACCATCGACAACGACATCGCGTCCACGGACGTGACGTTCGGCTTCGACACGGCCGTCGGCGTCGCCACGGAGGCCCTGGACCGGCTGAAGACCACCGCCGAGTCGCACCAGCGGGTCCTCATCGTCGAGGTGATGGGCCGGCACACCGGGTGGATCGCCCTGCACTCCGGCATGGCGGCCGGCGCGCACGCCATCGTCGTGCCCGAGCGGCCCTTCGACATAGAGGAGCTGACCGCCCGCGTCGGCGCGCGTTTCGAGGCGGGCAAGCGGTTCGCGATCGTCGTGGCCGCCGAGGGCGCGAAGCCGCGCGCGGGCTCCATGGAGTTCGACGAGGGCGGCAAGGACATCTACGGCCACGAGCGGTTCGCCGGCATCGCCCGGCAGCTCTCGGTCGAGCTGGAGAACCGGCTCGGCAAGGAGGCCCGCCCGGTGATCCTCGGCCACGTCCAGCGCGGCGGCACCCCCACCGCGTACGACCGTGTCCTCGCCACCCGCTTCGGCTGGCACGCGGTGGAGGCCGCGCACCGCGGCGAGTTCGGCATGCTGACCGCGCTGCGCGGCACGAACATCGTCATGGTGCCGCTCGCCGAGGCCACCGAGACCCTGAAGACCGTCCCGACCGACCGGTACGCGGAGGCCGAGACCGTCCTCTGATCCCCTGGGCTCGTACGACGTGAACCGCCCCCGGTCGCCGACGCGGCCGGGGGCGGTTCTAGTCTGGTGCGGCAAGCGGACAACTCAGCACGAATCAGGAGCGGGCGGATGGATCACAGCGGGCACGGCATGCCGATGGACCTGCCGCCGTTCACGCTGGAGCGGGGGCTCGCGCTCTCCCCGGACACCTTCTTCGCCGTCGGCTGCCTCCTGGCGCTCGCCCTGTACGGGTGGGGCGTCGCGCGGCTGCGGCGGCGCGGCGACGGCTGGCCGGTCGGCCGTACCGTCTTCTTCACGCTCGGTGTGCTGACCATCGCGCTGGTGACGTGCACGGGGCTGAACGACTACGGCATGGTCATGTTCAGCGTGCACATGGTGCAGCACATGATCATCAGCATGCTGTCGCCGATCCTGCTGCTGCTCGGCGCGCCGGTGACGCTGGCGCTGCGGGCGCTGCCGGTCTCCGGCCGGGGGCGCGGCAAGGGGCCGCGCGAGCTGCTGCTCGCGCTGCTGCACAGCCGCTACACACGGATCGTGACGCACCCCGCGTTCACGATCCCGATGTTCATCGCGAGCCTGTACGCGCTGTACTTCACTCCGCTCTTCGACTTCCTCATGGGGTCCAGGCCGGGGCACATCGCGATGATGGTCCACTTCCTCGCGGTCGGCCTGGTCTTCTTCTGGCCGATCATGGGCGTGGATCCGGGCCCGCACCGGCCCGGCTACGTGATGCGGATGCTGGAGCTGTTCGCGGGCATGCCGTTCCACGCGTTCTTCGGGATCGCGCTGATGATGGCGACGGAGCCGATGGTGGGCACGTACACGAACCCGCCGGCGTCGCTCGGCATCGACGCCCTGTCCGACCAGAACGCGGCGGGCGGTATCGCGTGGGCGTTCAGCGAGATCCCGTCGGTGGTGGTGCTGGTCGCGCTGCTGTACCAGTGGTACCGCTCGGAGGAGCGCGCGGCGCGGCGCTCGGACCGGGCGGCGGACCGGGACGGGGACAAGGAGCTGGCGGCGTACAACGCGTACCTGGCCTCGCTCCAGGCGCGCGGGCGCTGACGAGCTCGTGCACGGTAGGCCGGGGACACGGCCGGCCGGTGGCGCTCCGGGTGTCCGAGGGGTCACGATGGCATCGGGGCCCACGGCTCGGAGGAGGGCGTGATGTCCGGTTCCGTTTCCACTTCCACGAAGGCGATGGGTGCGCTGACCGTCGGGGGGCTGGTCGTGGCGACCGCGTACTCGGTGGCGCTGGGCAGCAACGGCTGGCTGTGGTTCGCCTGGATCGTCCTCGGCCTGGTGACGCTGGGGATGCTCGCCACCCGCGACGGCTGAGACGGCGGAGCCGGAAAAAGCTCCTCGAGTGACGGCAACCCCGTGGGGTCGCGGCGGCGACCACGGGGTGCACCTGACCCCCACTCGAGGAATCACATGAGTTCAGAGACACAGCCGCGTACCCGGCACCGTCGCCGCGTCGGCCGCCGCCGCGCCCTCGTCGGCGGCCTGAGCGCCCTCGGCCTGACCGGCGCGGCGCTGGTCGCCAACGGCATGCTGGCGCCCGCCGGGGCCGTGGCCGCTGCAGCCGGCTGGCCCAAGCCGACCGACGACCGTCCGGTGACCAGGACGATCGAGTTCTCGGGCACGTACGACGGCGGGCTCAAGCGCTTCTACGGCAGCGGGAACCTGGGCGACGGCGGGCAGGACGAGAACCAGGCGCCGCTGTTCAAGCTGAAGGACGGCGCGATCCTGAAGAACGTCGTGCTCGGCTCCCCCGCGGCCGACGGCATCCACTGCATGGGCAGCTGCACACTGCAGAACGTCTGGTGGGAGGACGTCGGCGAGGACGCCGCCTCCTTCAAGGGCACGTCGGCGTCGTCCGTGTACAAGGTGTACGGCGGCGGCGCCCGGAAGGCCTCCGACAAGGTCTTCCAGTTCAACGGCGCGGGCAAGCTGGTGATCAGCAAGTTCCAGGTGGCCGACTCGGGCAAGCTGGTCCGCAGCTGCGGCAACTGCTCCAGGCAGTACCAGCGGACGATCATCGTCAACGACGTGGACGTGACCGCGCCGCTCCAGCAGATCGTCGGCGTCAACGCGAACTACGGCGACACGGCGGCGCTGCGCAACATCCGCGTCCACGGCGACAGCGGCCGCAGGATCAAGCCGTGTGTACGGTACGAGGGCAACAACACGGGCAAGGAGCCCAAGCAGCTCGGCAGCGGACCGGACGGCACGCACTGCCGGTACGTCGCCTCGGACATCACGTACAAGTGACCTGATCCCGTACGGGTGAGCCGACCAGCGGCCCCGGGGCCGCATCGCTGACACCGCGGCCCCGGGGCGGCATCATGCCGTGCATGAGGGAGGCGGCCCATGTTCTATCACGTGCTCAAGTACGTGCTCCTCGGTCCCGCGCTGCGGTTGCTGTTCCGGCCGCGGACGGAGGGCATGCGGTATGTGCCCGAGCACGGTGCGGCCATCGTCGCGGGGAATCATCTGTCCTTCTCGGACCACTTCCTGATGCCGGCCGTGCTCCGACGGCGCATCACCTTCCTCGCGAAGCAGGAGTACTTCACCGGGCCCGGGCTCAGAGGGCGGCTGACGGCCGCGTTCTTCCGCAGTGCCGGACAGATCCCGGTGGACCGCTCCGGCAAGGAGGCCGGGCAGGCGGCGATCCGGGAGGGGCTGGGTGTGCTCGGCCGGGGTGAACTGCTCGGCGTCTACCCGGAGGGCACGCGCTCGCACGACGGGCGGCTCTACAAGGGCAAGGTCGGGGTCGCGGTGATGGCGCTGAAGGCGGGCGTGCCGGTGGTTCCGTGCGCCATGGTGGGCACGTTCGAGATCCAGCCGCCCGGCAAGGTCCTGCCGAAGATCAGGCGGGTGACGATCCGGTTCGGTGAGCCGCTGGACTTCTCGCGGTACGCCGGGATGGAGAACGAGAAGGCCGTGGTCCGGGCGGTGACGGACGAGATCATGTACCGGATCCGCGAGCTGTCGGGGCAGGAGTACGTGGACGAGTACGCCGCGGTCGTGAAGGCCGCCGCGGAGCCCGGGCCCGAGGCCGCAGGGCGCCGGGCGCGGCTGCCGTGGCGGCGCCGCTGAGCACCCGGCCGCCGGTGAGCACCCGGCCGCAGCTGAGCACCCGCCCGGTCACGGCGCCGCCGTCAGCTCCGCCAGGGCCGTGTCCAGGACGCGCCGCAGCCGTAGCGCGTCCGGCGCGACAGCGGTCACCAGGGCGGCGGGCCCCGCGAGCGGCGTGACGGCCGCCGTGTCGCCGAGCAGCCGGGCCTGCGCGGGCCGGGCTTCGAACTCCGGCCGTACGACGAGGAGTTGCCCGACCGCGCGGTGCCCCGCGAGGACCGCGCCGCCGTCCCAGCCGCCCGGGGCGCCGGGGCCGCAGGCGAGTTCCTGGTCCAGCAGGGGCCGACCGTCGCGGCGGACGGTGAGGCGTGTGGTGAGCGTGCCGGGGGGTTCGCCGGTGCGGCCCAGGACCTGTTCCTCGCGCAGGACCAGGCGGGCGGTCGGGGCGAGGTCGACGGTCGTCCGCATCCGCAGGTCGGAGCCGTGCGCGGCGATCAACTGCTCGGGCAGCCAGCGCAGCGCGGCGCCCTCGCCCACCGTGAGCCGCACGTCGTACGCGGCGGGCGCGCCGTCCGGGCCCGGCAGGGACACCGTCGCCGCCGCCGCGTCGACCGTGAGCCGCGCCCCGTCCCGTACGAGCGCCTCCAGGGCGAGCCGGTCGCCGCCCAGCGGGGCGCTCATCGCGCCGACGACGGTCACGCGCGCGTAGGGGCCGGTGGCCCGGGTGCGGCGCAGGGCCAGGGGTCCTTCGCTCTCCAGGACCGGCAGGGCGCCGCCCGGGTCCGCGACGATCCTGGCCGTGGCGTGGACGCTCACGCGGCCCCGGCCGTGGCCGCAGCCGTCCAGGCGGCCAGCCGCTCCCGTACCCAGTCCGCCACGGGTGCCACGCCGTTCTCGCCGGTCAGCGAGGTGAAGAGGACCGGCAGGGCGCCGCGCTGCTCCTTGGCGTCTCGGGCCATGCGCTCCAGGTCGGAGCCGACGTACGGGGCGAGGTCGGTCTTGTTGACGACGAGCAGGTCGGCGGTGGTGACGCCGGGGCCGCCCTTCCTCGGGATGTCGTCGCCGCCCGCGACGTCGATGACGAAGATCTGCGCGTCGACGAGGCCCTTGGAGAAGGTGGCGGTGAGGTTGTCGCCACCGGACTCCACGAGGATCAGGTCGAGCGGGCCGACCGTGGCCTCCAGGTCCTCGACGGCTTCGAGGTTCGCGGAGATGTCGTCGCGGATGGCCGTGTGGGGGCAGGCGCCGGTTTCGACGGCGGTGATCCTCTCCGGCGGCAGGACGGCGTTGCGGAGCAGGAATTCGGCGTCCTCGCGGGTGTAGATGTCGTTGGTGACGACGGCGAGGGAGAGCTGGTCCCGCAGGGTACGGCAGAGGGCCGCGACCGTGGCCGTCTTGCCGGAGCCGACAGGGCCTCCGAGTCCAATGCGCAGGGCGCGGCGGGTGCCGTCGGGGCGGAAGGCGTCGGCGCTGACGGCGGCCGGGCCGCCGTGGGAGTGGTCGAGGTGCATGTTCGGCTCCAGGGTCGTTTACGAGGCGAAGAGGCGTACGGGCCAGGCCGCGTGCTGCTCCGCCGTGATGTCCAGCAGCGGCGCCGACGCGGCCGGGAGGGCGTCGACGCCCTCCCGTGCGGCGGCCGTGGCGCGGGCGGCGACGTCGTCCATGTCGGGCGCGAGCCGCGCCAGGACGGCCGTCGCCTGGAACGGGTCGAGGCTCAGCAGCCGTACGGCGGCCGTCGCCGGGCCGCTGACGGTCTCGTACGCGGCGCAGTGCGCGGCGTCCTCGGGCCCGAGCCCGGCGGCGCGGGCCGTCGCGCCGAGCACCACCGGCTGGTGGGCGCC
>NZ_JABWDV010000146.1 GCF_013362995.1 Streptomyces sp. TRM64462
GGCCCGGTGCGGGGGCGGGCGTCGGATCGGGCGCTGCGGAGGCGGGCCCTGGCGCGGGTGGTGGCTGGGTGGCCGGGGTGGACGCGGGGGCCGGATCGGGCGCTGCGGAGGCGGGTCCTGGCGCGGGTGGAGTGCTGGGCGGGGGTGGTGTGGGGGCGGGTGGTGGCTGGTTGGCCGGGGTGGGCGCGGGGGCCGTTTCTGGTGGTGGGGTGTGCCGGAGAGGGCTTGGTGCGGGGTGGGGCGGGTGGTTCTTGCAGGCGGGGCACGGGGTGGGGCCCAGCCAGGATCGGAGGGTGCTGGGGTAGGTGTGGCCGGCGGGGCAGGTGGTGCGCCAGGGGGTGTCCGGGGGGACCGAGAGGCGGTGGGCGGCGCGGGGGACGAGGAGGCCCGTGGCGGCGCCCCACACGGCTGCGGCGGCGATCAGCGTGGCGTACACAGCGCCGACCCTAGGAGGACCGCGGGTCCGGGTCACCCGAAAGCGCTGCGGTGCGGACGGGCCGCGGCCTACCGTGCCGGTATGAAGTGGCGTGACGGGGTGGGGACGTTGCGGGTGGCGGGCGGTGGGGTCGCCGCCCTGGAGGTCGCCGCCTCCTGGCGGAGCCGCGCTCGGGGGTTGCTGGGGCGGGACGGGGTGGAGGGCGCGGTGCTGTTGACGCCGTGTTCCAGCGTGCACACGTTCCGGATGCGGTTCGCGATCGATGTCGCGTATCTGGACCGGGAGTTGACGGTGCTGGACGTCGTACCGGCCATGCCGCCCGGGCGGCTGGGGCGGCCCCGGCCGCGGGCGCGGCACGTGCTGGAGGCGGAGGCCGGGGCGATGGAGCGGTGGGGTGTGCGTCCGGGCGTACGGCTCTCCGTGGACGTACCGGTCGTCACGGAGGGCCCGGGCCGAGGAGCGTGAACGCCCCGTACACGGCGGAGGCCAGGGCGAGGGCCGCCAGGACCGCGGCGAGGTACCGGTCGCGCAGCCGGGCGAGGGCGACCGCGGCCGGCAGCAGCAGCGGGAACGCGGGCATGATCAGGCGCGGCCGCGAGCCGAAGTACGCGGCGCCGACCAGTGACACGGCGACGATCACCAGCGTGTAGACGAGTACGGGCAGCGGCTGGCGCTGCCGTACGCACAGCCACAGCGCCCAGCCGAGCAGCCCGAACGCGGCGATGAGGCCGACGCCGGCGAGCGGGTGGGGGCCGGTGAGCTGTGCGGCCACGAAGCGGGCGAGCGCCACGCCGCCGTCGACGCGGTTGCCCCAGGCGGCCTGGACGTCGAAGTACGCGGTGGGGCTGCCGAGCCGTACGGCGACGAACGCGGCGTACGCGAGCCAGCCGAGCGGGGCGAGCAGCATTCCGGCGATGAGCGGCACGGGGACGAGCGGCACGGGGACGAGCGGCACGGGGACGAGCGGTTCGGGGACGAGCGGCACGGGGACGAGCGGCACGGGGCCCAGCCGCTCGGGGCCGCGGCGGCGTGCGGCGACCGTCGCGAGGGCCGTGACGCCGAGGGCCGCGACGAGCGCCACGGCGGACGGGCGGGTGAGCCCGGCCAGCGCGGACAGGGCGCCCGCCGTCACCCAGCGGCCGCGCAGCACGGCGTACAGGGACCAGGCGGCGAACGCGGTGAAGAGGCTCTCGGTGTACGCCATGGACTGGACGAACGCGGTCGGGTACACGCCCCACAGCACGGCGAGTACGACCCCGGCGCGCGGTCCCGCGATGTGCGCGCCGACGGCGTGGATGCCCCAGGCGGCGGCGAGCGCGGCCGTCCAGGAGACCAGCAGGCCGGCGGTGGCGGGGCTGACGGGGAGTACGGCGGAGAGGGCGCGTTCGAGAGCGGGGAGGAGAGGGAAGAAGGCGAGGTCGGAGTGGACGCCGCCGCCGTCCGGGAGGGTGACCTCGTAGCCGTATCCGTGCTCGGCGATGCGGGTGTACCAGACGGCGTCCCAGCGGCCCTTGAGCCGGTGCCAGGCGTCCTCCCCGGCCGCGGACGCGGCGACGAGGAGGACGGCCAGACCGACGAGACGCACGGCCGCGTAGCCGAGCAGCGCGGGCCCGGACCCCCGGTGCGGTGGGGGGTCGGGGGCCTCGGGCGGAGGTGCGGTGCGGTCGGGGAACACCCGGCCGATTATGTCGGGCGCGCCCACTCCGGTTCGCCGGGTTATGTGAGCGACGTGAGGTACATCGCGGAGGGACCCGATCCCGGCGTGTTGCGGCAGGAGTGGTCGCCGGTGGGCGCGGCGTAGAGGAGGGCGAGGCAGCGGCCCTGGCTGAGCTGGCCGTAGTAGTTGGGGTGCATGGACTCCTGGACCGGGCCCTGGGTCTCGTTGCTGTCGATCCAGCGCGCCCATTCGCTGGTGGTGGCGGACGGCGGCTGCGCGGCGGTGACGAGGCTGCTGGCGGTGGCGCACACCTCACGGCCCTGGAGCATGTCGCGCAGATCCATGAACTGGGCGCCCTTCGCGGCGGCGACCGCGCGGAGCCGGTCCGCGAGCTGCGGGACGAGGGAGTCGCGGGCCCAGTCGGAGTCCTTGTTCCAGAACGGGCAGCCGCCGGTGTTGACGCGGGACCAGCCGCTCTCGCTGTAGCGGTTCTCGCGGCCGCGCGGGATCGGGGACGGGTACGACTGGAGGACGACGCGGTAGGAGGCGGGGGCGTAGCCGGCGGTGGACATCACGGCGCGGATCTCGTCGACCGCCTTGGCGACGTTCGCCATGACGGTGTCGATCCGCTGGTCGACGAGGAGCTGCTGGTCGTCGTGGCAGTACGAGTACCAGACGATGTAGTCCTTGGCGCACTTCTCGATGATCGAGGCGAAGCCGAGGTCGTTGCCGCCGATGGAGAGGGCGATGACCTCGACGTCGTGCGAGGCGGCGACGGCGGCGAGCTGGTCGGCCTGCGGGGCCTCGCCCTTGAAGGACTGGCCGCCGTTCGCGGCGCGGAAGACGTTGTGGGTGGTGGCGCCGGAGCAGGCGAGGTTGATCAACGCCTGGGCGCCGGTGCCGGTGGCGCTGCGGACTTCGGAGGAGTCGGAGCGGTGGCAGCCGTTGGCGGCGGTGTCGCCGTACACGAGGGTGGGGTCGTAGGTGGAGCCGCCGGTCCAGGCGCGGTCGGTGCCGTCGCGGCTGCCGCTGTCGGTGAGGCTGTTGCCGCGCCACCGGCCGGCTTCGCCGGAGATGTAGCTGTCGCCCATGGCCACGATGGCGGTGGGCCCGCTGCCGGGGCTCGCGGCGGCGGGGGCGGCGCCGGCGAGGGTGCCGCCGAGTGTGCCGCCGAGGAGCGCGGCGAACGCGAGGGCGGCGGAGGCGAGGGGGGTGCGGGGGCGGGACCTTCTGCCTGAAGTGCGGGATCCGGACACGGCGAACTCCATCGTTCGGCCACGTGAGGGGCCGTGATACGGACATGCGTGGGCACGCCCGTGTCACACCCCATGGCGGTGTGGCGCACGGGTGAGGGGTAAGCCGCCGGCCGGTGGCATGCGGGAATGTGGCACGTCCCGAGTTGTTACCGCTAGGTAGCGTCGGGTTTCTTTTCGGTCACGGGACGGGCGGAATTCCGCGTCACGGAGAAGCGAAATCCGGCCGCACGAAGGCCCGTTGTCGTTCAGCCCTGGGTGCTGGTACCGGTGCCGGTGCGTGTCCCGGGGGCGGACGCGTCGGTGGGGAAGGAGACCTCCACGCGGCGGTTCTTCCTGCGGCCCTCTTCGGTGGTGTTGTCCGCGATGGGGTACTGCTCGCCGTAGCCCCTGATCTCGTACGTGATGTTCGCCGAGGTCAGAAGCGGCGAGAGGACGCCGTGGACGGCGTCGGCGCGCTGCTTGGACAGGACGTCGCCGTGGGCGTCGGAGCCGAGGTTGTCGGTGAAGCCGAAGATGCGGACCTTGGTGGCCTGTTGCCTCTTGATCTCCTCGGCGATCGCCGCGATGCGGGCGTTCGCCTCGGGGGTCAGTTCGGCGCTGTCCTTGCCGAAGAGGACTTCCGCCTGGAGTGCGAACTTGAGGTGGGAGCTGGTCTCCTCGCGGCGTTCCTCGCCGCCCTCGGACTCGACGATCGAGACGATCGGCAGCACCTTCGCGGGCGCGAGCGTCGCGCCGTCGCGCATCTTGAGGCCGGCCGCCCTCGGGTCGATCTCCGGCGGGGGCACCGTGGACTCGGTGCCGGGCGGCACGCTCGGCGTCTCGTCGGCCCACGCGACGGCGGGCCCGGCAGCGTGCAGGCCGGCGGCGAGGAGCAGGGCGGCGAGGAGGGTGTGGGCGGGGTGGCGGGGCATCATGAGAGCTCGATGGTCGCCGGGGACATCTTCGGCAGCTGGAACTCCACCTGTGTGGTGGTCGCCGGGGGCGCGGGGAACTGGGCGAAGACGACGATCTCCTCGCCTGCCTTCAGTGTGGTGACGCCCGTGGTCGTCAAGGGGTACCCCTCGGTGTCCCGCAGCACGTAGTAGCGCTTCTTCTCCAACTTGTCGATCAAGGTGGCTCCGGCGAAGGAGGGTCCGGTCTTCTTCACCTGGAGCTCCTCACCGTTCCATTCGAGCGGCGCGTCCAGCGTCTGAGAGGTCGGGTTCTTCAGCGTGCCGGTGACGGTGAGGAATCCGCCCTGGTCCTTGACCGCGGTGTGCAGGACCAGTTCGAATCCGCCCGCGCCGGTCACCGTGGCGAGGGTCTTGCTCGTGTCCGGATCGCCGGCCGTACTGGCTTCCTGCGGCTTCTGCTGCGCGGCGGGCGCCGATGAGGAGGTGTTCGCCCCGCCCGGCGGCTTCGCCCCGTCGTCGCCGCCTTCGCCGTCGCCGCCGCAGGCCGTCAGGACGAAGGCCAGTGCCGCGGCCGTCACAGCCGACGCGACCGCGTGTGGGGTCGCTCCGCCTCGCATACCCATGAATGCCCTTCCCTTGGGGTTCCTTCGCGGTCAGTCCTCGGTCAGCCGCACCTTGAAGAGGTCGGACATGTCCGGGAGATCCTTCGGGTCCACGTCGAGGTCGAAGTCCTCGCACTCCAGTGACCCTGGTGACGGGGCGTCTTCCTCGTCGGCCCGTTCGAAGGTGCAGCGCGGAACCACGACGGCCGTGGCCGTGGCTACCGCGTGGTCGCCCTCCGTACCGGGGAGGACGGTGTCCCCCACCGGTTTCTGCGACCTGACCGTCACCCGGAAGCCCCAACGGCCGTCTCCCAGCGCGTCGCAGCTCTGCACCGTCGCACCGTTCCGGGAGGCGTACGCGTGGCCGGCGCCGCAGCCGTCCTCACCGATCAGCGTGCCGTCGAAGAGCTGTCCGAAGCCGTCGCCGTCGAGGCCGTCCAGGACGAACCGGTCCCGGGAGTCCTTGGCTGCCGCCAGCGCGGCGGCGTCCGCCGCCGACTGCGCACCGTTGCGCGTGGCACCGGCCTGCCCCACCGCGAAGAACGCGAGCCCGAGAAAGAGCAGGCTCGCCACCATGAAGACGTACAGCGGCGAGGCCTGCCCCGACTCGCGGGCTGGGAAGGTGCCGCCGATCAGCTTCCGATGATCTTGCCCACCTGGGTGCGGAGCCCGGTGGCGATGGTGTTGCCGATGCCGGAGCCCACCACCGCGGCGACGATCACGCCGACGAGGATGATGATGCCCACGTACTCGACCACGCCCTGCCCGCCGTCGCCCCGCCGTTTCAGGGCCCGTGCCGTCGTCCTCGACCAGGTGCCCACGTACACCTTGGCCTGGGTCAGGGCCTTCAGTGCGATGTTCGACATGGCGGTCCCCTCCGGGGTCGGGATCGTGCGAGTCTTCGGTGTCGTACGCGCGTCCGGCTTGCTTGTTCATCATGGGCCCCACGGCCCGACCGCGGGCCCGAATGGCGAATCGCGGCCCGTTCAGGTGGTCAGCCACGCTTGTCGCACCCCCCTTCGCCCTCCCGTTGACTCAGCAACGAATGTGCCACATCCGCTTGCGGAAGCGAAGGGGTTCGGGGAGATTCGGGGGCGGCGGGCGGGTGCCTATTTCCCGTTGAGGGTGCGGGTGTTGGGGGTGGATGGTGGTCGTTCACGTTTGGACCGTATGCGGTTGCAGATGTCATTCCCTACCCGCCCAGCAGGTCCGTGAAGTCCGCGCCCGAGCCGTAGTAGAAGCTCAGCGCGATGAGGATCATCGTGGCCGGGAGCATCACGAGCGTGACCACGAGGGTGGTCTTCGGGACCGCCTTGGCCGCCGCGCGGCGGGCGTTCTGGGCGTCCGTGCGGCGCATGTCGTTGGCGATCTGGATGAGGGTGTCCACGATCGGGGCGCCCAGTTCCTCGCCCTGCTGGAGGGCCGTCACGAACATCGAGACCTGTTCGGAGGCGTTGCGCTTCCGGAGCTGGTCGAAGGCCTCCCTGCGGCTCACGCCCATGTCCATCTGGCGGAGCGTGATGCGCAGTTCGTCCGCCCACGGGCCCGAGTACCGCTCCGCCACCCGCTCCAGCGCCTGGCGGAAGCCGAGGCCCGCCGAGACGACCACCGCCAGGACGTCCAGGAAGTCCGGGAGGGTGCGTTCGATGTCGTCCCTGCGGCGGTGGATCGCGATGCGGAGGAGTACGTCCGTCCACGTCAGGCCGTACGCCAGCACCAGCGCCGCCACCACCCACTGGCCGCGCAGCAGCATCGCGAGCGCCGCCGCCACGCCCAGCGTGCCGTACACCGCGCGCCGCGCCGCGTACCGGTCGACGGTCAGGCCGCCCGGGTTGCCCGCCATGTCCAGGCGGCGGCGCAGCGCGTCGACCCGCCTCGGGCCCATCAGGCGCAGCACCGACGGGGCGTAGCGCATGCCCAGGCGGTCCACGCCGGACCCGACGGCGCTCGTGCGCGTCGCGCCCACCTCCAGCGCCACCGCCAGGTCGCCCGGCAGCTTCGCCTCCGCCCGGTACAGGCGTACGCCGTGGAAGGCGCCGTACACCGCGAGGGCCATCACGGCCGCCAGGAGGAGCCCTGTCCCGCCCAGTGCGTTCACCTCCGGTCCCTCCCCCTGAGACCCCTGACGCCCCTGACGCCCCTGACGCCCCTCACGCCCCTCATGCCCTTCACACCCTGACCTTCGACAAGCGGCGGATCATCACGAAGCCCGCCGTGTACAGCGCGAACGCGATGACCGAGCCCGCCTGTCCGACGAACGACCCCGTCATCTTGTCCAGCGCTCCCGGATTCATTCCGTTGATCATGAGGAGGAAGCCGAGGCCGAGGAGCGGCATGGCGAAGGCCGTCACCTTCACCTGGGAGAGGAGGGTGGTCACCTCGCGGCGCGTCTCCTTGCGTTCGTCCAGCGTGCCCGTGAGGTTGCGGAGCGAGCTCACCACCTGGCCGCCCGCCCGGTTCGACAGGACCAGCGTCGTGACCAGCACGACCAGCTCCCGGGACGGAAGGCGGTCGGCGAGGTCGCCCAGGGCGTCGTCCAGGCTGTGCCCGACGGCGAGCCGGTCGGCGACCTGGCGCAGTTCCTCGCCCGCCGGGTCGTCAAGCTCGTCCGCCGCCAGGGCGATGGCGGTACGCAGGGCCAGGCCGGCCTGCGTGGCGTTGGCCAGGACGCGGGTCAGCTCGGGCAGCTGGTTGATGAACGCCTCCGTACGGCGCTGGCGCTGCCAGTTGAGGAAGGCGTCCGCGCCCCACAGCCCGGCCACCACCGCCAGCGCCCCGAAGAACGGGGCGAAGACCGCCGCGATCGTCAGGTACAGGGCCAGGAGCGTGGCCACGGCGTACACGACGTACTCGGCGGGCGTGAGGTTCAGGCCCGTTACGGCGAGCTTGCGGTCGATACGGCGGCCCAGGCGCGTCCCGCGGAGGCGGCGGTCCAGGGCCGCGAAGCGGCGGCGCCGGGACGCCGCCGGGAGCGGGCCCGTCTGGGCCATCCGCGCCACGAGCGCCTTCCGCTGCGCCCGGCCGGCGGCGTAGCTGTGGACGCCCACGACGGCCAGGACGCCGGCGAGGACGGTGACGCCGAGGGTGCCGAGGGTCAGGAGCGGGAGGTCGGCCATCGGTTCACGCCGCCGTTCCCCGGCGCAGGGCCAGTTGCGCGTCCGTCTGGGCCACGCCGAAGGCCGCCGGTGTCGGCTCGTTGTGCATGTACAGGCGCTGGGCGACCCGGCGCGGCAGCGGGTGGTGCGTGAAGTGCCCGTACACGCGGCCGTCGGCGGCCATCGGCTGGGCGTCGAAGCGGCAGACCGTCGCTATCCGGTAGTCCTCGCGGCCGTGCGAGTCGAGCACCGCGATCTCCGTGATCCTGCGCGAGCCGTCCGCGTGCCGGGTGAGCTGGACGATGACGTCGACGGCGCTGTTGATCTGGTCCTTGATGGCCGCGAACGGCACCTCGACCTCCGACATGGAGGCGAGGGTCTGGAGGCGCATCAGGGCGTCCTCGGCGCTGTTGGCGTGGACGGTGGCGAGCGAGCCGTCGTGTCCCGTCGACATCGCCTGGAGCATGTCGAGGGTCTCGCCGCCGCGCACCTCGCCGACGACGATGCGGTCCGGGCGCATCCGGAGGGAGTTGCGGACCAGGTCGCGGATGGTGATGCGGCCCTTGCCCTCGACGTTGGCGGGGCGCGACTCCAGCGTGATGACGTGGGACTGCTGGAGCTGGAGTTCGGCCGAGTCCTCGATGGTGACGATCCGCTCGCCGTCCGGGATGAGCCCGGAGAGCGAGTTGAGGAGCGTGGTCTTGCCGGTGCCGGTGGCGCCGGAGACGATCACGTTGAACTTCGCCCGCACCAGCCCGGCCAGCAGCATCACCATGTGCTCGTCGAGCGAGCCGAGCGCGACCATCTCGTGGAGCGTGAACGCGCGCGGGAAGCGGCGGATGGTGAGCACCGGGCCGGTGAGCGAGAGCGGCGGGATGATGACGTTGACGCGCTCACCGGACGGCAGGCGCGCGTCGACCATCGGGTTCGACTCGTCGACGCGGCGGTTGACGGTGGAGACGATGCGCTCGATCGTCTGCATGAGCTGCTCGGTGGACGAGAAGCGCATCGGGAGGCGTTCGAGGCGGCCGCGCCGCTCGACGTACACCTGCTCGGGGCCGTTGACCATGATCTCGCTGATGGAGGCGTCTTCGAGGAGCGGTTCGAGGATGCCGAGGCCGAGGGCCTCGTCGACGACGCGGCGGATGAGCTGGGAGCGCTCGGCGGAGGAGAGGACGGGGCCCTCGCGGCTGATGATGTGGCCGAGTACGCGTTCGAGGCGGGCGCGGCGGTCGGCGGCGGCGAGCGCGGACATCTCCGCGAGGTCGATCTCTTCGAGGAGCTTCGCGCGGTAGACGCCCACCAGGTGGTTCTCCTCGCCGCCGCGGCCGCCGCCGGCCGGCTCGGGCGTGTGGATACGGGCCCGCAGGCTCATGGGGTCCCTCCCTCGCTGGACGTGACGGGCATGGTGGTGGTGCGGGTGACCGGGTCGAAGCTGAGGAGGGGCAGGACGGTGGGGACGTTCACGGTGACGGTGGCCGTGACGTCCTCGGCGCCGGCGCCGGCGGGTGCCGTGACGGTGGCGCCGTCGGCCAGCCAGCCGCTCATCGCCGCGCTGCCGGCTGCCGCGCCGTCGCCGCCCTGCGAGGCGACGCGGGCGGCGGCGCGGGCGGCGGTGCCGGCCTGCTGGGCGGCGTAGGCGACGATGCCGAGCTGTACGGCGGCGAGTGCGGCGAGGATGAGGACGGCGAGCCATCCCGCGAACTCGACGGCGGCCTGGCCCCGGTCGCGCCCGGGCTGCGGTGGGGGCATGGTCAGTCCTCGCGTTCGTCGGCCGCTGCCGCGTGTGCGCGGACGGTGAAGGGGAGGTCGACGCCCGGGAAGAGGGCCGGGACCTGGAGGGTGACGTCGGCCGTGGCGAGGTCGCCCGAGGCGCCGCAGGACGTCGAGGCGGACCAGGCGCCCGACAGCTTCGACCCGGCCGCCGCCTGGCAGTCGCCGCCCACGGCGCCCGCCCGGGCGGCCTCGTCGGCGGCGTTGCCCGCCAGGGCGTACGTGTAGCCGATGAGCGTGGCCTGCCACAGCAGCAGGAGGGTGCCCAGGATGAGCGGGACCAGGCCCGTGAACTCGATCGCCACCTGGCCCCCGTCCGCCACCCGGCCCCCGTCCCTTGCGCCGCGCCGCAGCATCCCGCTACCTCCTGCGCGCCCGGCGCAGGACCACCGCGCCGCGATCGGCGGGCTGCGGCTCCTGCGCCGCCTTGACCAGGCCGAGTTCGCCGGCGAGGGCCCACAGGGACTGCTTGACGGCCGACTTGGGCTCCAGTTCGTGCATGCGGCCCGCGTCGACCGCCGGCTGGAGTTCCTTGAAGGCGGCCGGGACGGCGGTGCGGGCGACGCGGGTGCCGGTGATCTTCTCGACGAGGGCCGGCTGGATCTCCGTATGGCGGGTGTGGCGGTTCACGACCGTCGTGGTCTCCTCCGCCTTGCGGATCTGGAGCCGGTCCCAGAGGCGGACCATGCGTTTCGCCGCACGTACCGCCACCACGTCCGGGGTGAGGACGAGCAGCGCCCTGTCGGCCATCTCCACGGCCGCCGCGTTCGCCGCGTTCATCTGCGTGCCGCAGTCGACGACGACCACCTCGTACCGCTGGCGCAGCGCGCTGACGATCTGGCGGGCCGCGCGGTCCGTGACCTCCTCGCCGCGCTCGCCCTCCGCGGGCGCCAGCAGCAGGGCGAGGCCCGTCGCGTGCGTGTACAGGGCGTCCTGGAGGACCCGCGGCGTGACGTCCTGGATGGCGGCCAGGTCCACGGCCGACCGCCGGAACTGGACGTCCAGGTAGGAGGCGACGTCCCCGGCCTGGAGGTCCAGGTCCGCGAGGGCCACGGTGTGGCCGGAGGCGCGGGCGGCGAGGGCGAGCTGGACGGCCGTCACCGTCGTACCGACGCCGCCCTTCGCGCCGGTCACCGTCACGACCGTGCCGCCCGGGCCGGTGAACACGTCGCCCGTGTGGCCGAGGTGGCGGCGTACCCCGGCCGCCCACGCGGCCGCCGACGCGACGCGCTGGGCGAGTTCCTCGTACGAGAGGGGGACGCCCGCGATGCCCCGCGCGCCCGAGTCCATGGCGGCCGAGTACAGCACCGGGCTGGTGTCGGCCGTGACGAGGACGACCCCGACCGCCGGGAAGCGGAGGGCGACCTCGCGGATCAGGTCGAGTGCGGGGACGGGGCCGATGCGTTCGTGGACGAGGACGACCTCGGGGAGTTCGTCCAGGGAGTCGGCGGCGAGTCGGCCGAGCGTGTCGACGAGGGCCGTCGAGTCGCCGACGGGGCCGGCCGGCTCGGTGTCGGGGAGCTGGCCGAGCAGGGTGGTGACGGCCCGGGCGGCGTCGGGGTCACCGACGGCGGGGAGGATGCGAGTGGTCATCCTGCTGCCTGCTCCCTCACTTGGTCTTGTCTTCGTCGAGCGTGTACGTGGAGTCGCCGGGTTTCGGGGACGCCTGCGGCCCGTCCTTGGGGAGCAGCGCGAGCCGTACGTGCTTCGCGAACGACTCGGCGTACGCGACGCGCTGGGCGTCGGCGGTGGTGAGGGCGAAGGTGATCGGCACGGCCTCGCGGGCGCCGTACGCCCTGGCGCTGTCGCCGCCGCTGCCGCGCTGGTCGATGGGGGTGAGCTTGCCGACGTCGAGGACGCGGGCCCCGGGCACGATGAGCCGGGACTCGGCGACGGCGCCCTTGCCTCGGCCCTCGTCGTCGAAGGTGGCGTAGATGTTGACCCGGGCCCCGGCGGTGATCTTGCCGGCGACGCCCGTGGAGGCGTCGATCATGATGGCGATCTCCTGCTCGCCGCTCTCCAGGGCGGGCCGGTCCGCGACCATGTCCTTCTGGAGGAGGGAGCCCTTCTTGAGGTCCGTGACGGCGATCTTGCCGGTGACGGCGGAGAGGTCGCGTACGGCGTTGGCGGAGAGCCAGCGCTCCGGCATCGTGATCTTCTCGAACCGGTCGGGCTGGAGGGGCGTGTAGGCCGCCACGTCCGCCTTGACGCGGTACGCCGTGACCTCGGGGCCGACCTTCGCCTGGACGTCGCTGATGACCACGACGACCCCGGCGAACGCACCGAGGGCGCACAGGACGGACAGGACGAGCAGGATGACACCACGGCGCTGGCGTGCGTTCATGGGCGGGAGAACCTCGCGGGGTGGCGGGCGGGGGACGAGGGCGGAGACGGGGTCGGG
>NZ_JABWDV010000147.1 GCF_013362995.1 Streptomyces sp. TRM64462
CCGGCGCGGCCGGGGTGACCGGGACGGCGCTGATGACCGGCGCGGCCGGGGTGACCGGGACGGTGAAGGCGGGCAGGCCGCCGAGTCGGGCCCCCGCCCGCGCGACCTGGGCCGCCCGGCCCGTACCGGTGAGCCCGCCGGTGCCGTCGACGTCCGGGCGGCCGTCCGGCGGGGCGGTGCCGGTGCCGACGCCTTCCTGGACGCCGTGGCCGAGCGCCTCGCCCTCGGTGTGGCGGCCGTCAGCGCCGTACTGGACCCCGGGTGCGTCGTACTCGGCGGCGAGACCGGTCACGCGGGCGGCTCCGCCCTGGCGGTGCGGGTCGAGGCGCGGCTGGCGGAGCTGTCGCCGCTGCACACGGAGGTGCGGGCCAGTGCCCTGGGGGGCGCCGCCGTGCTGCGCGGCGCCCTGCTCACCGCACGTGACGCCGCCCAGGACGACCTCTTCGGGCCCACCCGCTGAGGCCGCCCCGCAGCTCGGCGGGGTCTTTCCCCTATCCCGCCCCTTCCCGAGTCGGGGGGCTCTGCCCCCCGAACCCCCCGCTCCTCAAGCGCCGGAGGGGCTGATTGTCAGCCCGTCCGGCGTTTGAGGACGAGCTCCCCCAAGCTCTTCGAGCAGGGGTACCCCCAAGGCGCGATACGGGGGTCTGGGGGCGGAGCCCCCAGTTTCGGGAAGGGGCGGGACAGGGGACA
>NZ_JABWDV010000148.1 GCF_013362995.1 Streptomyces sp. TRM64462
GGCCGACGCCGCCCAGGCGGCCCACCAGGCCCACGAGGCGGAGCGCCGTGCCGCGGAGTCCATCGCCGCAGAGGAGCGGCTCGCGGAACTCCTCAGCCTGCCCCCGAACCAGACCGCGCAGCCCACCACCCGGACCGCGCAGACCAGCACCCGGACCGCCCAGCTCCCGCGCCAGAACACCGGCGAGAACGCCCCGGCCCCCGCCGAAGGATTCCGCCGCACCACTCCCGAGGGATCCCTCACCGCCGAGGAACTCGACCAGTACGCCGACGAACTGCGCGACATCCTCGACCGCACCGTCGCCGCCGGCGAGCGCAAGCTCTTCGACCTGCGCACCGCGGCCGCCGACGACGCCCGCATCCTCGGCGCCCTCGGCGACGGCGGCCTCCTGCCGCCCGGCCCCGACGTCCTCGCCACCGTCGAGTTCCTCGGCGAACAGGGCATCCCCGCCCTGCCCGGCTGGCGCTACCTCGCCCAGTCCGTCGACCCCGCCGACCACGCCGCCGTCCTCGCCGCCCGCCCCGAGCTGGTCGACGGCGTCGTCGTCACCGACCCCCTCTCGTACGCCCGCGCCCGCGAGGCACTCTCCGGTGCCGCGCTGCTGCCGCGCTCCGCCGTCGCCGTCGGCACCGCCGCAGCGCTCCTCGCCCCCGTGCCCCACGCGGACCAGGGCGCGGACAACGAGATGTTCCTCGTCCCGCCGAACCCGGCCATGCACGACGAGCAGGCCGCCGACGAGGAGCGCCAGAGCCTGCGCGCGCGTGCCGCCGCCCGTGACGAGGAGATCCGTACACTCGCCGCCCGCCTCGCCGGCGACCGCTCCCTGGCCGCCCGCATCGGTTCCTGGCGCGCCGACTGCCCGCCCGGCATGCTCACCGAGCTGGCGGACGCCGCCGCCACCGCGCGCGAAGCCGCTGCCACAGCGCAGGCCGCCCTGGCCGAAGCCCGTACGGTACGGGCCGAGGCCGACGAGGCCGCCGCCGAGACCGCCCGCGTACGCGACGAACGGCAGGACGCCGCGCAGCGCGCCCGCCGCGCCGCCGACGCCCTCGCCGGTCTGGCCTTCCGGCTCCGCGAACGGGCCGGCTGGCAGGTCCGGCTCCGCGAACTCGCCGACGAGGCCGCCGAAGCCGAGGCCAAGGCACAGACCTGCCTGGAGCGCGCCCGCGCCGCCGACGAGGACCGCCGCGCCGCCCAGCGCGCCGCCGACGACGCCCACCGCACCGCCCGCGCCCTGCGGGCCGAGCGCTCCGAGATCGCCGGCGCCCACGAGGACCTGCCGGAGGACAAGCCCGACGGCACCGCCCTGCTCGACGGCGGCGTCCCGCGCCCTTCCCTGCCCGCGCTCCGCGAGGCCTACCGGGCCGCGTCCCAGCTGTACGAGAAGGTCGGCGTCGGCGCCGACCTGCGCGCCGAACAGGCCCGCGCCGAGAGCGACGAGAGCGCCGCCCACGCCGAACTTGACCGGCTCACCAACAAGGTCCGCACCCGCGCCGCCCAGCTCCTGGAGAGCCCCGACGGCGCCGACGGCCCCTCCCGCCAGGCCGCGGCCGCCCGCGCCGAGTTCCTCGTGCAGCTCCTGGAGTCCCGCGCGTCGGAGGCCAGCGAGAAGCTGGGCCGCCTGCGCGGCGAGGCCGAACGCCTCGCCCCCACCGACGGCGAGGCGCACACCGACCTGCCCGACGACCTCATCCCCGCCGACGCCGACCAGGCCCAGACCCTGCTGCGCACGGCCACCGGCGAACTCGCCGCGCACACCGACGCGCTGGAGGCCGCCCGCGCCGCTCACGCCCACCTCCTCCACGCCCACCGCACCGCCGAGGACTCCGCCGGCGGCTTCGACGAACTGGCCGCGCTCCTGCGCGACCTGCTGCGCGAACACACCGACGAGGACCCGCAGGAGCCCCAGCCGTACCCCGGCTCCCTGGAGGAGGCCCGCAAGGCCGCCGCCGAGACCCGCCGCTCGCTGCGCGGCTGCGCCACCGATCTGTCCGCCGCCGACGCCGCCGTACGCGAGGCCTGCGACGTGCTCGTACGGCACGCCAACTCCACGCGCTACGAACAGGTCCGCACCCCCGCACGGCAGCAGATCCGCGAACTCCCCGCGTCCGCCCTTCCCGAGCACGCCGCCAAGTGGGCCGAGGCGTTCGCGCCCCGCCTGCGCGTCCTCACGGACGAGCTGGCCCAGCTGGAGCGCAACCGCGACTCGATCGTCGACCGCCTGCGCGGCCTGGTCGAGTCCGCCCTCACCACCCTCCGCTCCGCCCAGCGCCTCTCCCGCCTCCCCGAGGGCCTCGGCGAGTGGTCCGGCCAGGAGTTCCTGCGCATCCGCTTCGAGGAACCCGACCAGGCCACGCTCGTCGAACGGCTCGGCGAGGTCATCGACGACGCCACCCGCGCCGCCGTCAAGAAGAACTCGGACATGCGCCGCGACGGCATGTCGCTGCTGCTGCGCGGCGTCCACGCCGCCCTCCAGCCCAAGGGCGTCTCCGTCGAGATCCTCAAGCCGGACGCCGTACTGCGTGCCGAACGCGTCCCCGTCGGACAGATGGGCGACGTCTTCTCGGGCGGCCAGCTGCTCACCGCCGCCATCGCCCTGTACTGCACGATGGCCGCGCTCCGCAGCAACGACCGCGGCCGCGACAAGCACCGCCACGCCGGCACGCTGTTCCTCGACAACCCCATCGGCCGCGCCAACGCCACGTACCTGCTGGAACTCCAGCGTGCCGTCTCGGACGCCCTCGGTGTGCAGCTGCTCTACACGACGGGCCTGTTCGACACGACCGCACTCGCCGAGTTCCCGCTCGTCATCCGGCTGCGCAACGACGCGGACCTGCGGGCGGGCCTGAAGTACATCAGCGTCGAGGAGCATCTGCGCCCCGGCCTGCCGCAGCCGCGGACGGAGGGCGAGAAGATCCACGGCGAGATCACCGCGACCCGCATGTTCAAACGCACCCCCACGGACCCCTCGGCCTCGGACCAGCCGACGGCCCCGTCCGCAGGCCAGCCGCCGGCCCCATCCCCGGCCCGGCCGACGACCCCGGCCCCCGCCGGAACCGACCCGTCGACCTCCGAGGACTGACCCCTTCCCACTCGCGCCCGCGCCCGGCGCGGGCTCACGCCCGGGACAGCTCGCCCCTGCCCCCGCGCGGAGCCCGCGGCGGGCGTTGCCGTATACGGGCGGCCTCCCGCGCCGCCCGCCGGGCCCGCCGCCGCTCCCGGCGCAGTTGCCGCGCCGTACTGCTCGGCTCCGACACCACGCCGTACCGCTGCTTCCACACCTGCCGCGTCACCCACACGTCCAGCACGCCCCATGTGGCCACCACCGTGCTCCCGACCGTGCTCAGCACCAGCGGGAACGCCAGCCACGACGTGGTCAGCGTGAACAGGTACGCGGCCACCGCCTGAATCAGCGTCAGCGAAATGATCAGCACCGCACGCACTGCCGCCGTACGGACCGGATCCGGCAGCCGGTGACGTCCCACCGGCTCCTCCACCCACAGCTCACGCCGCCCCGAGCTCATCAACCGTCACTCCCCACCAACGTCTGTCCTCACGGGTGGCTGCCCGCCTTGGGCTGATTTACGCCGACAGATCCCGCCGCCCCCGTACAAGAAGACGTATCACCGGACAGGAAGATTCCCGGAACGGACAATTCCAGCCATCCGACCTCTACGGCCGCATGACGCCTCGCCAGGTGTCCTCCGCCACAGTCCGGTTTGTCAACTCCCCGGATACCGGGACAACCCCTGATCAACACCACTCCGCTCGGCCGAAAAACGTCCGGACGCACCTTCGAGTTGTCCGCAGGACAGTAGTAGGCTCGCGCAAGTTTTGTTGATGTGTTGATGTGTACACCCGCGGCGGCCACGCGGGGCGGGTGCTGAGTGGGGGAGGCCATGCGCTTTCGCGGGAAGTCGATCCGCAGGAAGATCGTGGCCCTGCTCCTCGTCCCCCTCATCTCCCTCACCGGCCTCTGGAGTTTCGCGACGTACCTGACCGGCCGCGAGGCCGGCCATCTGATGGACGTCGGCTACATCGTCGAAAAGGTCGGATATCCGCTGGAGGACACGGTCCGGGTCATCCAGCAGGAACGCCGCCAGACCCTCGTCTACCTCGCCGACCCCCGCACCGCCGATGCCCTCACCACTCTGCGTCGCGACCGCGCCACCACCGACCGCACCCTCGCCGTCATCCGTGCGAACGCCCGCGACAGCCGCGTCACCGGAGCCATGCACGAGCCCGCGGCCGAGCGGCTCGCGTCCCTCGTCGAGGCCCTCGACGGCCTGGAGACCCTGCGCCGCTCCGTCGACACCCGAGCCGTCGGCCGCCTCCAGGCCCTGGAGTTCTACAACCGGCTCGTCGACCCCTGCTACACGTTCCTCGTCCACCTCCACGCCCTCGACAACGTCGAGATGGACAAGCAGGGCCGCGCCCTCGTCGGCCTGGCCCGCGCCCGCGAGATGCTCGCCCGTGAGGACGCCCTGATCGTGTCGTCCCTCATCAGCAACCGCCTCACCGCCCAAGAGGTCCGGCTGCTGTCCGACCTCGTCGCCCGACGCGAGCAGTTCTACCAACTCAGCCTGGAAGTGCTCCCCGCCGAGGAGCGCGAGGTCTTCCAGCGGTACTGGCACGACGCCGCCACCCAGCCACTCCGCCAGGCCGAGGAAGCCGTGATCTCCGGCGGCGCCACCGGCTCACCGCGAGGCGTCATCGACGCGGTCCGCTGGGAACAGGCCGCCGCGCCCGTCCTCAGCGGCCTCGCCACCCAGAACACCGAGGCCGGCGACCGCTACCAGGAACGCGTCGAACCCGTCGCGTACGGCGTCCTCGTGAAGGCCGGCATCGCCGGCGTCCTCGGCTTCCTGGCCCTCGTCGTCTCCGTCGTCGTCTCCGTACGCATCGGCCGCTCCCTCGTCCGCGACCTCAGCCGGCTCCGCAAGGAGGCCCAGGAGGTCTCCGGCGTACGCCTGCCCAGCGTCATGCGCCGCCTCGCCGCCGGCGAACACGTCGACGTCGAGACCGAGGTACCGCAGCTCGAATACGACAAGGACGAGGTCGGCCAGGTCGGCAAGGCCCTCAACACCCTCCAGCGCGCCGCCGTCGAAGCCGCCGTCAAACAGGCCGACATGCGCCGCGGCGTCTCCGAGGTCTTCGTCAACCTCGCCCGCCGCAACCAGGTCCTCCTGCACCGCCAGCTCACCCTGCTCGACGCCATGGAGCGCCGCACCGAGGACACCGAGGAACTCGCCGACCTCTTCCGGCTCGACCACCTCACCACCCGCATGCGCCGCCACGCCGAGGGCCTCGTGATCCTCTCCGGCGCCGCCCCGTCCCGGCAGTGGCGCAAGCCGGTCCAGCTCATGGACGTGGTCAGGGCCGCGGTGGCCGAGGTCGAGGACTACGAGCGCATCGAGGTACGCCGCCTCCCACGCATCGGAGTCGGCGGCCCCGCCGTCGCCGACCTCACCCACCTCATCGCGGAACTCCTGGAGAACGCCACCGTCTTCTCGCCTCCGCACACCGCCGTCCAGGTCCACGGCGAACGCGTCGCGAACGGCTTCACGCTGGAGATCCACGACCGCGGCCTCGGTATGTCCGCCGAGGACCTGCTCGACGCGAACCTGCGCCTCGCCGAGACCCCCGAGTTCGAGCTCTCCGACACCGACCGGCTCGGCCTCTTCGTCGTCAGCCGCCTCGCCCGCCGCCAGAGCGTCCGCGTCTCGCTGCAGCCCTCCCCGTACGGAGGGACGACGGCCGTCGTCTTCATCCCGGCCGCTCTGCTCACCGACGCCCCGGCCACCGAAGGCGCCGGCTTCCGCCTGGACCGCGCCGCCACCACCGGACGCGGGAACGGCACCGAACGCAAGAAGGCGGTCGAGGCGGCCGTCCTGGACGGGCCGGTCGAACTGGAAGGCCCCATCGGCCCCATCGGCCCGCTCGGCATACTCGGCGACCTCGACGCGCACCTCGACGGCGACCTCACCGACAGCCTCACCGAGGGGCTCACCGACGACCTGGGCGGCGGCGAGCGCAACGGCCTGTTCCGCCCCCGCCCCCGCACCCCGCTCCGCCCCGCGACCGGCCCCGGTCCCGTTCCCGGCCACGAGCAGCACCACCAGGCGCCCGACACGTCACCCGGCTCAGGGCACGGCAACAGCCATCTCGCGCCCGCCGTCCCGCTGCCCCGCCGCAAGCCGCAGACCCCCACGCTGATCGCCCGCCACGGCCGCCGCGTGGACACCCCGGAGCCGGATCCGGCCCCCGCGACGCCGGACGCGTCCGACCAGAACACCCTGACCCTCCACGGCCTGCCCCGCCGCGTACGCCAGGCCAGCCTCGTACCCCAGCTGCGGGAGTCGGCCGAACGCCCCGGCCCCGCAACGGCCGACCGGCCCTGCGCCGAAGAGGGCACCGCCGACCGCGACGCGGAAGAGGTACGCAGTCGCATGGCCGCCATGCAACGCGGCTGGCAGCGCGCCCGCCGACAGCACACCGAAGCGACAACGCAACCCGGCCCGGACACAGACGGCGCCGCAGCCGACCCAAGCAGCCCCGGCTTCACAAGCAACCCCAGCTTCACAAGCGACACCAGCGACACCACAGCACCAGGAACCACACCGGAGGGGAACGGTCGATGACCGCACCGAACGCCGCAGCATCCAACTCAACCGGCGAGCTCAACTGGCTCCTCGACGAACTGGTCGACCGCGTCGGCTCCATCCGCAAGGCCCTGGTGCTGTCCAGCGACGGTCTGCCCACCGGCAGTTCCAAGGACCTCAGCCGCGAGGACAGCGAGCACATGGCAGCCGTCGCCTCCGGCTTCCACAGCCTCGCCAAGGGCGTGGGCCGCCACTTCGAGGCCGGTCAGGTCCGCCAGACCGTCGTCGAACTGGAGGAGGCCTTCCTCTTCGTCACCGCCGCCGGCGACGGCAGCTGCCTCGCCGTCCTCGCGGACGCCGACTCCGACGTCGGCCTCGTCGCGTACGAGATGACGCTGATGGTCAAGCGGGTCGGCGCTCACCTCGCCACCGCCCCGCGGGGCGGGCTGCCCACCGGAGGGTGAGGGGGGATGCGATGAGTGACGCAGCAGGCAGACAGTCCCTCCGCGGCCGCCACCGCACGGACGACGCCCACCACTGGTTCGACGACGACGCCGGGCCGGTGGTCCGCCCGTACGCGATGACCCGCGGCCGCACCGGCAGCGCCACCCAGCACCGCCTCGACCTGATCGCGGTCGTCGTCCCGGAACCCGCCGCCGACGACCCCGGCCGCGATCAGACACTGTCACCGGAACATGTGGAGATCGTCGAGCGGTGCGCCGACCTCCCTCAGTCGATCGCCGAGCTCGCCGCCGGCATGGACCTCCCCGTCGGGGTGGTCCGCGTCCTGGTCGGTGACCTGGTCGACGAACAGCTCGTGCACGTAACCCGTCCCGTTCCGCCGGCAGAACTGCCGGACGTGAGCATTCTGCGTGAGGTGATCAATGGCCTTCGGGCGCTCTAGCCGCAAGGGTCCGCCGCCGGTCGAACCGGTGACGCTGAAGATCCTGGTCGCGGGCGGCTTCGGGGTGGGCAAGACCACGCTGGTGGGGGCGGTGAGCGAGATCCGGCCGCTGCGCACCGAGGAGAACCTCACCGAGGCCGGCCGGCCCGTCGACGACCTGCACGGCGTCGAGTCCAAGTCCACGACCACCGTGGCCATGGACTTCGGCCGGATCACCCTCCGCGAGGATCTCGTCCTGTACCTGTTCGGAACACCGGGCCAGGACCGCTTCTGGTTCCTCTGGGACGAACTCGCGCAGGGCGCCCTCGGCGCGGTCGTCCTGGCCGACACGCGCCGCCTGGAGGACTCGTTCGCGGCGATCGACTACTTCGAGCGGCGCGGCATCCCCTTCGCCGTCGCCGTCAACCGCTTCGAGGGAACCGGGACCTACCCCGCCGAGACCGTACGGGCCGCCCTCGACCTCGACGCCGGGGTGCCCCTGCTCATGTGCGACGCCCGCGCCCGCGAGTCGGTGAAGGAGGTGCTGGTCGCGGTCGTCCAGCACGCCATGACCTTCACCGACCCCGAGCCGGAAACCACCCTGGCACCGGTCAGCCCCTGACCGACCTCCGCGCCACCGGAAAGTCGAAGTACGTGTCCGGGAACACCTCCGGCCTGTACGTGAAGTGCCACCACTCCTCCGGCAGGTTCACGAACCCCTGCGCCTCCAGTGCGCCCCGCAGCCGGTCCCGGTTCTCCCGCTGAGCTCCCCGGACCCGCGGGTCGTCGGTGTGGGACAGCGTGTCGAAGCAGTCGAACGCCGTCCCCATGTCCACGGAGTTGTCCGGGAACCGCTCCTTCTGCGGCGCGGCACAGTCCACCAGCGGCTCCCCGGGCACGTAGGGCCGGGTGGGCTCCGCCGGCAGCCGTACCAGCGTCACATCGACCGTCGACCCCCGACTGTGCCCGGACCTCTCCGCGATGTACCCGTCCGCGAACAGCCGCGACTTGTCGACCCGCGGATAGAACTCCGCCTTCATCTCCTCGTCCTGAAGGTCCTGCGCCCACCGTACGAAGTGGTCGACGGCCCGCTGCGGCCGGTAGCAGTCGTACATCTTCAACGAGTAGCCCTGCCGAAGCAGCCGCACCTGGGCGCGGTGCAGCGCCTCGGCCGCCGGCCGCGTCAGGATGCACAGCGGCTGCCGGTAGCCGTCCACCGGCTCCCCCACGAAATTGTGCTCCGTCGTGTACCGCATCTCCTGAAGGATCGTCGGGTCCACCGACCGCAGCGTCACGAACTCCCGCGGCGCCTTGGGCTCCGGTTTCGCCTGCGCGACGGGCGCGGCGGCGGCTGAGGAGGCGACGGCGAACAGCCCGGCGGCGGCCGTGGCGACCACGCCACGCACAACAACACCAAGTCCTGTCATGTGCACCATCTATCAGCCGAACGCCCATCGGTACAGTGCGCCCCGTGAACATCACCCACTGTGCCCACTGCGGCGCGCCCTACCCGGACGCCACCGCCAACTGGCCCCGAGCCTGCCCCTCCTGTTCCACCGTCACCTACCGCAACCCCCTCCCCGTAGCTGTCGCCCTCCTCCCCGTCACCGACGTGCACGGCACCGGTCTCGTCGTCATCACCCGCACCATCGAACCGCAGCGCGGCGGTATCGCACTCCCCGGTGGCTTCATCGACCACGCGGAGGACTGGCGCGACGCGGTCGTACGCGAACTCCGCGAGGAGACCGGCATCGAGGCGGACGCCCGGGACGTACGCCTCGCTGACGCCATGAGCTCACCCGCCGGCCACCTCCTCCTCTTCGGCCTCCTCCCCGAACGCCCCGCCACGGACCTCCCCCCGTCCACCCCGACGGCCGAAACCACCGGCCACCACCTCCTGCACACCCCGACCACCCTCTGCTTCCCCCTCCACACAGAAGCCGTCCGCAAATGGTTCGCGCGCGAGTACTCCTCCTGACCACCCCCGCCGACTCACCCCACGCCCCGCACCCGCACCCCCTCCGCCACCGCCACAGCCCCCTCGTCCATCACCCGCTCCACCCGCACCTCACCCTCCACCCACCGCGACGCGTACCGCTCCACCTCCGCCTGCTCCCACCCGTCACCCACATCCCGTACGACCAGCCCGCCCCCCGACCGGCCCGGCGCCGGCGCCCACACCTCCAGCTCCACCGCCCCGTCCTCACCCCGCACCGGAACCACCGCCCCCGCCCGGGCCAGCACCGGCACCCGCGACAACGGCGCCTCCACCAGCACCTGCCCCGGCCCCTCGTACGCCCGCCCCGTCACCGTGTCGTACCAACGCCCCCGCGGCAGCCGCACCATCCGCCGCTCCGCACCGCGCGTCAGCACCGGTGCCACCAAGAACGCGTCCCCCAACAAGAACGCGTCCTCACAGTCCCGGAGTTCCCGCTCCTCCGGCGCACTCCACCACAGGGGGCGCACATACGGCGCACCCGTCAGCCGCGCGAGCCGCGCCAACGTCTCGAAGTACGGCCGCATCCGCTCACGCTCCTCCAGCGCCGCCCGCGCGTACCCCAACACCTCCGGCCCGAACTCCCACGGCTCCCGCCGCCCCGCGTCGATCGCGGCATGCGTACGGAACAACGGCAGCCACGCCCCTAGTTGGAACCACCGCAGATACAGCTCCCGCGACGGAAACCCGTCGAAACCGCCCACGTCAGGCCCCGAGTACGGCACACCGCACAGCCCGAGCCCCAGCACCAGCGACAGCGAGGCCCGCAACCCGGGCCACCCCGTCGCCACATCGCCCGACCACGTCCCGCCGTACCGCTGCATCCCCGCCCACCCCGACCGCGAGAACAGGAACGGCCGCTCGTCCGGCCGCAGCCGCGCCAGCCCCTCGTACCCGGCCCGCGCCATCGCGAGCCCGTACACGTTGTGCGCCTCCCGGTGGTCGCCACCCCGCCCCTCAAGCACATGCCGCGCCGACCTGGGCAGCGTCATGTCCCCGATCGGCGTGAACGACACCGGCTCGTTCATGTCGTGCCACACCCCTGCGAAACCCTGCGCGAGCCGCTCCTCGTACAGCCCGCCCCACCACTCCCGCACCGCCGGATCCGTGAAGTCCGGATACACGCACTCGCCCGGCCACACCACCCCCCGCACCACCCGGCCCCGCGCATCCCGCACGAACGCCCCCCGCTCCCCGACCCGCGCCCCCGCCTCGTACAGCGCACCGCCCGACTCCGTCTTCACCGCCGGATCCACGATCGACACCAGCCGCACCCCCTGCTCCCGCAGCTCCGCCGCGAGCCCCGGCAGATCCGGGAATCGCTCCTTGTCCACCGTGAACACCCGGTGCCCGTCGTAGTGGTCGATGTCCATGTGCAGAGCCGACAGCGGAAGCCCCCGTTCCCGGTAGCCGGACACCACCCGCCGTACCTCCTCCGCACTGCCGAACCCCCACCGTGCGTGCTGCGGCCCCAGCGCCCACGCGGGCGGCACCGCCGGAGCGCCCGTCAGCTGCGTCCACCCGTGCAGCACCCGCGTCGGCGTCCCCACCACCACCCAGCAGCGCAGCGGCCCCCCGCTCATCCGCACCTCGCTCGCACCCGGCCGGTCGTGCCCCGACCCGGCTCCCTCCTCACCCTCCCGCAGCGCCACCTGCCCGTCCCAGGTGCTGTCGTAGAACGCCAGATGCGTCCCCGCGTCCGCCACCACCCACTGCACCGGCATCGTGATGTACAGCGGATCCGTCTCCGGTACGAAGCTCCCGCGCGGGTCCGTGTTCCACAGCCGGTACGTCCCCTCCCGCAGCCGCGGCCCCGACGCCCGCCCCCCGAGCCCGAAGAACCGCGCGTCCGCCGGCACCTCCGACCGCTGCACCCACCGCGCGTGACCCCCGCCCACCGGCTCCCACCAGCGCGGCGGCAGATCCCGCCGCAGCACCACCCCGCCCGGCGTCCGCACCTCCACCGCCCCGTTCCGCGACACCCCCACCGTCACCCGCTCGGCCACCACCCGCCAGCCGCCGTCCGTGTCCGGTTCCAGCAGCACCCGGCCGTCCGGCTCCGGCACCTCACCCGTCACCGCGTACGACGGCAACGGCGCCGCCCCGTCCCATCCCCAGAACACCGTCCCCCCGGCCGACACCCACACCCGCAGCTCCGACCGCGCGAACCGCACGATCCCCCCACCCGGCAACGGCTCCGCACCCACCAGCCGCCCCGGCACCCGCGCACGCTCAGGCCCCCGCGACCCGAGCCCCACGGCATCCGCACGCCACTGCCGCCACGCCGAGCGCATGGCCCGCAGCCCCCGCACCCTGCCGAACACCCACATCGAACGCACCAGCTCACGACCGTCCATGCAGCTCACCCTGCCACCCGCAGAGCCGAAGGCGTGAGGCGTTCAACAGCCGTTCACCCGTGGCGCCACCACATGTTCAGCGCACCTACCATGGGCGGAGAACCCTGGTGCGAACAACGATCACATGGCATCGTCCCTGTCAGCCGCGTCACGCGCACACCCCAGCCGTGCGCGGGACACACGCCATCCGCGTACAGCCAGGGAGCCACCTCCATGACATCGACGTCAGCGACCGCGCACTCCGAACCGTCCGAGCCGCTCTGGCAGCCGGACCAGGACCGCATCGCCTCCGCCGCGGTCACCCGCTTCCAGGCCTGGGCCGCCGAACACCACGGCGCCCCCGCCGACGGCGGCTACCCCGCACTCCACCGCTGGTCCGTCGACCACCTCGACACCTTCTGGCAGGCCGTCGCCGAGTGGTTCGACATCCGCTTCAGCACCCCCTACGCGCGCGTGCTCGGCGACCGCACCATGCCCGGCGCCCAGTGGTTCCCCGGCGCCACCCTCAACTACGCCGAACACGCCCTGCGCGCCGCCGACGAACGCCCCGACGCCCCCGCGCTCCTCCACGTCGACGAGACCCACGAACCCACCCCCGTCACCTGGGCCGAACTCCGCCGCCAGGTCGGCGCCCTCGCCGCCGAACTCCGCGCACTCGGCGTACGCCCAGGCGACCGCGTCAGCGGCTACCTGCCCAACATCCCGCAGGCCGTCACCGCCCTCCTCGCCACCGCCGCCGTCGGCGCCGTCTGGACCTCCTGCGCCCCCGACTTCGGCGCCCGCAGCGTCCTCGACCGCTTCCAGCAGGTCGAACCCGTCGTCCTGTTCACCGTCGACGGCTACCGCTACGGCGGCAAGGAACACGACCGCCGCGAAACCGTCGCCGAACTCCGCCGCGAACTCCCCACCCTCCGTGCCGTCGTCCACATCCCCCTCCTCGGCACGGAAGCCCCCGAAGGCACCCTCGAATGGTCCGCCCTCACCTCCGGAGACACGGCCCCCCTCTACGAACAGGTCCCCTTCGACCACCCCCTGTGGATCCTGTACTCCTCCGGAACCACCGGCCTCCCCAAGGCCATCGTCCAGTCGCAGGGCGGCATCCTCCTCGAACACGTCAAGCAGATCGGCCTCCACTGCGACCTCGGCCCCGACGACCGGTTCTTCTGGTACACATCCACCGGCTGGATGATGTGGAACTTCCTCGTCTCCGGCCTCCTCACCGGCACCACCGTCGTCCTGTACGACGGGAGCCCCGGCCACCCCGACACCGGCGCCCAATGGCGCATCGCGGAACGCACCGGCGCCACCCTCTTCGGCACCTCCGCCGCGTACGTCATGGCCTGCCGCAAAGCCGGCGTCCACCCCGCCCGCGACCACGACCTCTCGAAGATCACCTGCGTCGCCACCACCGGCTCACCGCTCCCGCCCGACGGCTTCCGCTGGCTCCACGACGAGTTCGCCGAAGCAGGCCACGACCTCTGGATCGCCTCCGTCAGCGGCGGCACCGACGTCTGCAGCTGCTTCGCAGGGGCCGTCCCCACCCTGCCCGTGCACATCGGCGAACTCCAGGCCCCCTGCCTCGGCTCCGACCTCCAGGCCTGGGACCCCCAGGGCAAACCCCTCATCGGCGAAGTCGGGGAACTCGTCGTCACCAACCCCATGCCGTCCATGCCGATCCACTTCTGGAACGATCCCGACGGCAGCCGCTACCGCGACAGCTACTTCGAGATGTACCCCGGAGTATGGCGCCACGGCGACTGGATCACCCTCACAGACCACGGCTCCGTCATCATCCACGGCCGCTCCGACTCCACCCTCAACCGCCAGGGCGTCCGCATGGGCAGCGCCGACATCTACGAAGCCGTCGAACGCCTCCCCGAGATCAAGGAATCCCTCGTCATCGGCCTGGAGGAACCGAACGGCGGCTACTGGATGCCCCTCTTCGTCCACCTTGCACCAGGCGCCACCCTCGACGAGGACCTGGTGAACCGCATCAAGCACACCATCCGCGCCGAACTCTCCCCCCGCCACGTCCCCGACGACATCATCGAGGTCACCGGCATCCCCCACACCCTCACCGGCAAGCGCATCGAGGTCCCGGTCAAGCGCCTCCTCCAGGGCACGCCGCTCGAAAAGGCCGTCAACCCCGGCTCCGTCGACAACGTCGACCTCCTCGGCTTCTACGAGGACCTCGCCCGCGCCCGCGCAGCGCAGCCCCGCCCCTGAACGACCTGGACCGCCACTGTCAGTCCCCCTGGTTACGCTGAGTGAGCATTGATCAACAGCTGATCACCAGGGGGACCCATGGCACACACCCAGAACACCCGGAACACCCGGAACACCCGCGGCACCACATCCCTGCGACGAGCCCTGCGCCGCGAAGTCCCCAGCACCGTCGGCCTCCTCGCCGACGCCCAGGACTTCGCGGCCATGCGCCGCTACCGCACCTTCGCCTTCGACGACCACACCACCTACCTCCGCGAGACCGAGCGCCTCCTCAAAAGCCTCGCCACCAGCGGAGGCCACACCACCGTCGCCCTCTTCGACCCCGACGACTACGCGGCATACTGCACCGAGACCGGACTCGACCCCGACAGCCCCGCGAGCCGCAGCCGCTACACCGCCGAGATCGCCGCCACAGGCGCCCGCGTCCCCTATACCGGACAGCCCATCGACGAGCTCGTGCCCCTCCTCATCGACACCGCCGTGCGCCACGCCACCTGGGAGTACGCCACGATGCTCCTCACCGACGCCGGCCAGTGCGCCGACTGCGGCCAGGACATCGGCCGCGCCGCCTTCGACCAGGCATCCCGCGCCGTCCTCCGCCTCCTCACCGACGCCGGACCCGGTACCCACCACCTCGTCTGCAGCATCCCCACGGCCGCCGACAACCTCCTGGCCGTCCTCCACACCAGCCGCACCGACACCGGACCCGCCGTCCTCGACTCGGCCGAAGGCGCCCAGTTCGTCACCGTCCTCGCCGCCGGCATCGCCCGCGAGACCCCCGGCGGACTGGTCCTGCGCACCACTGCCCCCGGCACGACCGACCGCCTCCACGGCTGGCGCCTCGACCAGGGCCGCCTCGTCCCCCTCACCGAGGCCGAGGTCTTCAACGCCTACTGCACCGACGCCGACACCGGAGAACCACTCCCACCAGAACCGGGCGTCGAATACCGCGCAGGCTTCGAGCTAGCCCCCGACGACGGCCGCCCCACCCACCATTAGCCGCCGACAGCAGAAGAGAAAGGAAGAAAGGAACAAAAGGGCGAGGGGCCCTCCCGCACCAAACGAGAAGGCCCCTCCAAAACCACCGCTCACTCGCCGGACAGCACCGCCTGCGCGGCGACCCGCGCCTCCTCCGCAGTCTCGGAGGCCCGCGCGGCGGCCGCGGCACGCTCGCACTGCGCCAGCGTGTACTTGGCCAGCGTCGCTCGCACATAAGGAATCGACGCCGCACCCATGGAAAGGGAGGTGATACCCAGCCCCGTCAGCACACAGGCCAGCAGCGGGTCGGAGGCCGCCTCACCACAGACACCGCAGCTCTTGCCCTCGGCACGGGCGGCGTCGGCCGACAGCGCGATCAGGTCCAGCAGCGCGGGCTGCCACGGGTCCTGCAGCCGCGACACCGCACCCACCTGCCGGTCTGCGGCGAACGTGTACTGCGCCAGGTCGTTCGTGCCCAGCGACAGGAACTCGACCTCCTGCAGGATCGACCGTGCCCGCAGCGCCGCCGACGGGATCTCCACCATCGCGCCGAACTTCGCCCGGAGCCCCGCCTCACGGCACGCGTCCGCGAACGCCTTCGCGTCCGTACGGTCCGCCACCATCGGCGCCATGACCTCCAGGTACACCGGAAGGGCCTCGGCCGCCTTCGCCAACGCCGTCAGCTGGGTCCGCAGCACCTCCGGGTGGTCCAGCAGCGTCCGCAGCCCCCGTACACCCAGCGCGGGGTTCGGCTCGTCGGCCGGGGTCAGGAAGTCCAGCGGCTTGTCCGCCCCCGCGTCCAGCACCCGCACGACCACTCGGCCCTCGGGGAACGCCTCCAGCACCTTCCGGTACGCCTCGACCTGCTTCTCCTCCGACGGCGCCCGCGTGCTGTCGTCCAGGAACAGGAACTCCGTACGGAACAGACCGACACCCTCGGCACCCGCCTCCACGGCGGCCGGCACATCCGCGGGCCCGCCCACGTTGGCGAGCAGCGGCACCTTGTGCCCGTCCGACGTGGCGCCCGGACCGGTGGAAGCGGCCAGCGCGGCCTTCCGCTCCGCCGCGGCCCGCTCCATCGCGTCCCGCTTCTCCTCGCTCGGGTCGACGATGACGTCACCCGTGCTGCCGTCCACCGCGATCACGGTGCCCTCGGCCAGCTCACACGCACCCGGCAGCGCCACCACGGCCGGCACACCCAGCGCCCGCGCCAGAATCGCGCTGTGACTGGTCGGTCCGCCCTCCTCGGTCACGAACCCGAGCACGAGCGCCGGGTCCAGCAGTGCCGTGTCCGCCGGCGCGAGGTCCCGCGCGATCAGTACGTACGGCTCGTCACTGTCCGGCACACCCGGCATCGGCACACCCAGCAGCCGCGCCACGATCCGGTTCCGCACGTCGTCCAGATCCGCGACGCGGCCCGCCAGGTACTCACCGGCACCCGCCAGCAGCGCCCGGTACGCCGCGAACGCGTCGTACACGGCCCGCTCGGCGGTCGACCCCACCGCGATACGCCGATCGACGTCCGCGATCAGCTCAGGGTCCTGCGCCATCATGGCCTGCGCCTCGAGCACGTGCTGCGCCTCGCCACCGGCGAGGTTGCCCCGCGCTATCAGATCGGCCGCCACAGCCTCGACGGCCTTACGGGCACGCGCCTGCTCCCGCTCCGCCTCCTCGGCGGGAATCTGCTTGGCCGGCGGCTCCAGCACAGCCGTACCCATGTGCCGTACCTCGCCGACCGCCACACCGTGGCTGACCCCGACGCCGCGCAGCGTTGTCTCCATCGTCACCCTTCACCGTCTCCCATCGAGCGGCGGCCCTGTCCCGTCCGCCGTGCATGAACAAGCAAACCTCAGAGCCGCCGAACCGGCGGCGCCGGCATCACTGCCAGGAGAAGAGCGTGTCGCCGGCCTTCACGTCGCCGTCCTCGCGCAGCTCGGCGAGCGCGTCAGGCGTGGCTTCCAGCGCGACGACCGGGCAGATGGCGGACTTGCCCGCCTCCTCCACCGCGGCCGGGTTCCAGCGCACGATGTCCTGACCGCGCGAGACGGTGTCGCCCTTGTTGACGAGCAGCTCGAAGCCCTCGCCGTTCAGCTGGACGGTGTCGATGCCCAGGTGCGTCAGTACGCCGTGCCCGTCGCCGTCCACGACGACGAACGCGTGCGGGTGCAGGGAGACCACGACACCGTCGACCGGCGCGACGGCCGTCGACGGCTCGCGCACGGGGTCGATGGCGGTACCCGGCCCGACCATGGCCCCGGAGAACACCGGGTCGGGTACAGCGGCGAGTCCGATGGCGCGTCCGGCGAGGGGCGACGTCACGGTGGTCATGGAGGGCCTCCCATGGGGCGGAGATGATGTGGCGCCGCCACTGCCTGTCCTGGACGGCGTACTGCTCAGAGCGTATGTCATAGGAAGTTCCGGTTCCGCCCGAGACGTACCGGTTGGCAGCCCCTCGGCGGCACAGGAAACGATTTGCCTCAACTACCTGTGAGGGGTAGTGTCGTTGCCCTGCCTGGCACCCGACGCGACTCTGAGTCGAGGGTTCGGCAGCGGCCGCCTGTCAGGGCGAGATCCTAACTGGTCTACACCACTACTGGTCTACACCTCCGTGTGTCAATCGGTAGGTGGAGTGGTCAGGGAGGGGAAAAACCCCTGATAGAGTCGGAACCGCCGGAAAGGGAAAGCGCGAAAGCGAAAGAACGGCCCGGCAGCCCGCTCCAGCGGGTGGCGGAAACGGAAAACGGATCTGCTAAGCTGGAAACACGAAACACCGAAGGGAAGCGCCCGGAGGAA
>NZ_JABWDV010000149.1 GCF_013362995.1 Streptomyces sp. TRM64462
GGATGGGCCGGGCCGCTCGCCCGACGGGCCCACCTCGCCCTCCCGGACCTCGCTGAACTGGGGCCCGTCGCCACGCTCGGCCCCCGGCTGCCCGGCTGCGCGCCCGCCCTCGACGCCGGCGCCTCCACCGCCGTACCGCCCCGGGCGGCCGACCACGACGGCGACGCCGTCATCGTGTTCACGTCCGGCACGACCTCACGGCCCCGTGCCGTCGTCCACTCCCGGGACTCCCTCGCCGCCGGCATGGCCGCCGTCG
The DNA here is from genome assembly GCF_013362995.1 of Streptomyces sp. TRM64462. Lineage (GTDB taxonomy): Bacteria > Actinomycetota > Actinomycetes > Streptomycetales > Streptomycetaceae > Streptomyces. Next base: position 257 of record NZ_JABWDV010000149.1, read on the forward strand.
CCGAACTCGTACGGCCCCGGCCCGGACGGCCCGTACTCGGCGGCACCTTCTTCGTCCTCGTCCCGTCCCTCGCCGGCGGCGCCCCCGTGGCCCTGCCCGCCCGGTCGCCGCGCGTCCTGGCGCGCCAGACCCACCGGCTCGCCCCGCAGGCCACCTACCTGACCCCGCCTCAGCTCCGTGCCGCCCTGGCCGAGGGCGCCCGCTTCACAGGGCGGGTGTGGACGGGCTCCGCACCGGCGAGCGCCCGCCTCCTCACGCGCGTCAAGGACGCGGGCGCCGACGAGGCGTGGGGCGTGTACGCGCTCACCGAACTGTTCCCGGCGGCCGCCGTCGAGCAGGCCGAGAAGGCCGCCTACACCGGACCCGGCGACCTCGTGGGCGCCCCGCTGCCCGGTGTCGGCGCGCGTACGTCCCCGACGGGCGAGCTG
>NZ_JABWDV010000013.1 GCF_013362995.1 Streptomyces sp. TRM64462
CGCGCGCGGCGCCGCAGGCTCGCCGTCCGGCCAGCAGTCCACAGTCCACGGCCGCCCTGAACCGGCTGTCCACAGCCCCCGCACGCTGTCAGTGCCGCGGTCTATCGTGCGGACCATGACGACGACCCTGCCGCGTCCCGCCACCGAACTCTCCGCCGACGAGGCGCGCCGCATCGTGCTGCGCGCCCAGGGGTTCCTCGGCGCCCCCGACCGCCGCGCAGGCGTCCGGGGCATACTCCGCCGCCTCGGCGCCGTACAGCTGGACACGATCTCCGTCCTCGCCCGGTCGCACGAGCTCGTGCCGTACGCCCGGCTCGGCGCGGTGGGCCGCCGCACGGTCGACGACGCGTACTGGACCGAGCGGCACGCCTTCGAATACTGGTCGCACGCCGCCTGCATCCTCCCGATCGAGGAGTGGCCGCACTTCGCGTTCCGCCGCCGCGCCTACCGGCGGCGCCCGCAGTGGTACCACGACCTGCCGGACGGCGCGTACGACACGGTGATCAAGCAGCTGCGCGCCGAGGGCCCCCTCACTGCGACGGAACTGGGCGGCGCCAAGAACGGCGGCGAGTGGTGGGACTGGTCCGCGTCGAAGGTCGCCGTCGAGCGCGCCCTGATGTACGGCGAGGTGGTGTGCACCGAGCGGCGCGGCTGGAAGCGCGTGTACGACCTCGCCGAGCGCGCCGTACCCGACGCGCTCCTCCACGACGAGCTGGACGACACGGAGTGCCTGCGCCGCCTCGTACGGCTGGCCGGGGAGGCTCTCGGCGTCGGCACGCGCGCGGACATCGCCGACTACCACCGCCTCAAGGGCGAACAGTTCGACGCGGTGGTCGCCGACTCGGGGCTGGTGCCGGTCGCCGTCCAGGGCTGGGACAAGCCCGCGTGGGCGGACCCGGCGGCCCTGGCGAGCGACCCGCGCGGACGGCACCGTACGACGCTGCTGTCGCCGTTCGACTCACTGATCTGGGAGCGCGCCCGCACGGAACGCGTCTTCGGCTTCACACACCGCCTTGAGGCCTACGTACCGAAGCAGAAGCGCGTCCACGGCTACTTCGCGATGCCGCTGCTGGCGGGCGGCAAACTGGTCGGCCGGGTCGACCCGGCGCGCGAGGGCACGACGCTGGTGGCCAAGCAGGTGTCGCTGGCCGGTCCGAAGGCCATACCCGCCATGGCCCAGGCCCTGCGGGAGGCCGCGTCGTGGGTGGGCTGCGACGCGGTACGGATCGAACGCGTCGACCACCAGGACCTGGCCCCGGCACTGACGGCAGCCGTGTCGTAAGGGCACACGGCACGGAGGACGGCTACCGGATCCGCCGACCCGCCCGGCCCGCCCGGCCAGCCCGGCCCGGCCGTCAGCGGATCTCGAGGATCTTCTCCCGCATCGCGTACACGACCGCCTCCATCCGCGAATGGAGCTGCAGCTTCTCCAGGATGTTGCGGACGTGGTTCTTCACCGTGTTCTCGGAGATGAACAGTTCCTTGGCGATGTCCCGGTTGTTCATCCCGGTCGCGACCAGCTTCAGCACCTCCAGCTCACGGTCGGTGAGCCGGGGCGCCGGGACGAGACGGCGGTCGTCGGTGCGCTGGATCATCGACTTGAACTCGGTGAGCAGCTTCGACGCCATGGACGGGCTGATCTGCGACTGCCCGTCGGCGACCGCCCGGATGGCCGTGGCGACCTCGTCGGTGGAGATCTCCTTGAGGAGGTAGCCCGTCGCACCCGCCTTGATCGCGTCGTAGAGGTCGGCCTCCTCGTCGCTGATCGTCAGCATGATGATCTTGGCGCTGGGGGCGACCTCCTTGATGGAGGTGCAGGCCTCGATGCCGCCGCGCTTGGGCATCCGTACGTCCATCAGCACGATGTCCGGCAGCAGGTCTGCGGCTTTGTCGACGGCTTCCGCGCCGTCGCCGGCCTCGCCCACGACCTGGATGTCCTCCTCCTGCGCGAGGACGATCTCCAGTCCTCGGCGGAAGAGGGCGTGGTCGTCGACGACCAGCACCCGGATCGGCTCACTCGGCGAGCCCGCGCCGCCACTGCCGCCACCGCCGTGGTCCGCGTGGTCGCCGTGTCCGCCGTGGGCACCCGCCCCGCAGTCCGGGGCGCCGGAGCCGCCCGGGTGATGCACCGGGCCGAAGCTGTCCGCCATCGTTCCTCCCCCTGCAGGCCGGGGCCCTGAAGTTCATGGTCCGCGTACCAACAGCGTTCCGGCATGGACCGGTTGGCACGCGCCGCCATGATTTCATGCCCCGGCACCCGAGCGGTGATCCTTCGGTGGCACGGGGGTGCCCCTGGGGGCGCACGGGGCGCTCCAGGGGCACCGCATTCGGTCGGGGTCCGGCTGGGGCGGCCTCGTCAGCCGCCGAGCGCTCCACCCGCGCCGCGGCCGCCGGCCAGCGGGTCGTTCTCCAGGTGGATGACGCCGTAGTCGTATGCGTGGCGCCGGTAGACGACGCTGGGCTGCTTGGTCTCGGCGTCGACGAACAGATAGAAGTCGTGCCCGACCAGTTCCATTTCGTAAAGCGCCTGGTCGAGTGACATCGGTGCGGCCGTGTGGGTCTTCTCGCGCACCACGAGCGGGCCTTCGCCCTGCACCTCGAGCGAACCCATCCTGGTCGTACGAACGGTCTCCGGCGTTTCTTCGAGTACGGCGACTCCGGACCCGTTCAGCCGGGCGGTGCCCGGTACCGCGTCCGCCACCTCGGCGGCCGTCAGGCGGCCGTTGCCCCGGCGGGTGTGACGCTTGTCGTGCTGCTTGCGCAGTCGCGCCTCCAGCTTGGCTGTAGCGAGGTCAAGCGCTGCGTACGGGTCGGCTGCGGCGGCCTCGGCCCGGATCACCGGGCCTCGGGAGTGGAGGGTGATCTCCACGCGGTCGGACCTGTCGGCCTGCCGCGGGTTGTGCTCCTTGGACACCTCGACGTCGAGGCTGATCACCTTGGCGTCGAGCTTCTGGATCTTCTCCAGCTTCAGCTTCTCGGCCACGTGCTTGCGGAACCGCTCGGGCACCTCGGTCTTGCGGCCCTTGACGACGATGTCCACGCAGAACTCCGTTCCCGGATCGCTCCTGCCAGCTCACCGGCTGGCGGGCATCTCCCTTTTGCACCAGACCCCGGTGTGCACCGGAGCCTCGGACTTGGCGACTTCGACCTCCTCCTCCCCAGTCGACAAGATCCCCACCCACAACTCCGATGTGCTGACCGGCTCCGGCTTCCGTTCGGACGCATGGCTGCGCATTCGGTGAAGGGCGGCATTCGCCATTCCTGTACAACCGAACATAGCTCGCCCGGACGGGTGTCGGCACCCGCTACCAGCACAAACCTCCGATCAGGTGTTCTTACTCCCTCACCACCTGCAACGTTGCAGGATCCTCGTCAGTTCCGGTTTATTTCGAGCGCTTTTGGAGAAACGGCAACGACTGCGGCTCCCAGCACCACAGCACCCCCGCTTTCGAACACCGCGCCCCCGCCGCTTCCCCTCTGCACGACCCCGGCATCCGCGTCCCCATCCGCGTACGGGTCCATATCCAGGCCCCGATACGGACCCCGATACGGGCCCGGGCCCGGGACTGGATACGCACCCGGGTCCGCAGCCGCGGATTCCAAGGCGGCCCGCACGGCCCGTGCGGCCTCGGCCAGGGAGGACCCCGTCGTCATGAGGTCGTCCACCACGACCACCCCGCGCCCCTCCCGCAACAGCCGCACACCCCCGGGAACCACCTCCAGGGCCCCGGCCATGTTCGCGAGCCGCTGACGCGCGTCGAGTCCCGCCTGGTCCGCCACCGGCCGCCGCTGCCGGAGCACCGGCACCACCCGCGCCGCCGTCCCCGTACGCCGCAGCTCACCGGCCGCCGCCATCGCGACGCGCCGCACGGCATCATGCCCACGCGCCCGCACGGCCCGCCGCGCCGACGGCACCGGAACCAACAGCAGGGGGCCCACCCCCACCACCTCCCCTCCCACCCCCCGTACCGCCCCCGCCAGCGCCCTGCCGAGTGGTGCCGCCAGCCGTAGGGCGCCGCGCTCCTTGTGGGCGAGCAGGACCGCCCGTACCGCGTCGCTGTACGGTGCGGCTGCCCGCACCTCCGGAAGCCCCTCCGGTGGCGGGGTCGGCCGGGCCCGCCGCGCCGGCCGTCCGTGCAGCGCCCAGGCGCAGGCGTCGCACAGGGCCGTGCGGTGTCGGCCGCAGCCGGCGCAGGTCACCGGCAGGACGAGTCCGGTGATCTCCTGCCACCATCCCCGCATGAGTCCACTGTGGCGTCGGTTGGGGCATCGCTGCCAGCCCTGTGGACAACCGCGGGCGCCGCTGCCGGACCGGCCCCAGGGGAGGTCAGGGCAGGCCAGGTCGGGGCAGGCCAGGTCCCGTCAACCGGGGTAGACCGGCGAGGTGCCCTTCTCGACCATCGGCTGCCAGTTCGCGCCGCCCTGGAGCCGGACGATGCCGTCGTCGGCCGCCGCGACGAGCGGTACGCGCTCGCTGTTCGCGGCGGCGACCGCGGTGACCTGGTTGAGGCCGGGGATCACGGAGGCGGAGGCGGAGCCGTCGGTCTGGAGGTAGCGGACCTGCTGGACGCCGCCGGCGAGCTTGCCCAGGACGACGAGTCGGCTGGGTCCGGCCCAGGACACGGAGGCGACGGAGTCCATGCGGGGTGCGACGGACTGGAGGTCGACGACGGCGGTCTTCTGCCGGTCGCCGGTGCCCTGCCGTTCGACGCGGCCGATCTGGAGGGTGGTCTTGCCGTCCTCCCGGAGGCGCAGGGCGATGCGTACGCCGTCCTCGGAGAGGCGCAGTTCCTCGATGCGTACGCCGTCGGTGAGCCAGGGGGTCAGGACTTCGCGTGGCTGTCCGGTCCCGCCGGGGATGACGTACAGCTTGGGTGCGTCGGGGTTGCGGTCGGCGACCCACAGGTCGTTGCGTCCGTCCCAGCTGGGGGCGGACAGGCGGTCCTGGGGGCGAGTGCCGTTGCTGCTGACGAGGGCGTGGGGCAGTTCGGCGTCGGCGACGATGGAGGCGACGCGCAGGGTGCTGCCGCCTTCGGAGACGGCGGCGGCGTGCTGTTCGTCGCGGGCCACGGCGACCTTCTCGACCTTGGCCTGGCCGTCGCCGAAGGGTCCGTAGACGTGCCGGGGTTCGACGGTGTCCTTGGCGCTCGGCTGGAGTTGTGCGAGTTTGCCGTCCGCGTCGATGAAGTACGGGGTGTCGCGGACGCCGATGCTGGGGTCGGCCATGAAGTCGGACTTCTGGTCTTCACCGAGTACGCAGAGGGAGCGGCCGTCCGAGCGCTGGAGTTCGACCTGCTGGACCTTGGTGGAGGCCAGGTCCCCTACGGTGAAGAGGACTTGGGCGGCCATTTTGCGGCACTGGCCGTTGCTGACGTTGTCGGCTTTGCTGTTGAGCGGCACTTTGAGGGTGTCGCGGTCGTCGGTCGTCAGGGAGGTGACGTCCTTCTTGAGTGCGGTTCCGGTGGGGAAGCGTGAGTCGACGACCGGCTTGAGCCAGTTGGTGGGGCCTTCGAGGAGCGCTTTGACCGTTTGGGTCAGTGAGTCCATCTGGGTGACGGGGTCCTGGCGTTTCCGGATGTACACCGGGTCGGCCACGAGCCAGTTCCGGCCGGACGCGAAGTAGTACTTGTTGACCGAGCGGTAGTTGCGCTGGAAGTCGGATTCGCCGATGACGAGGCCCTGCGGAAGGCTTTCGATGCGCCATTCCTTGCCTTTGCCGTCGGTGGAGCGCTGCTGTACGAGCCGGATGGATTCGCTGTACGGGGCGGGGTCGAGCGGCTGGTAGGCGTGCCGGTCGTCGACGGTGGCGACCTTCTGGCCGGACAGCGGGTAGACGAGGACCTGGGTGTCGCCGTGTGCGCCTCGTTCGCGCTGCCGGCTTTCGGCGGGTTGGGGGACTGGGGCGGCGCTGAGTACGGTGGTGCGTTCCTCGGGCTTCCAGGTGCGGGCGGCCTGCTTGGTGAGGTATTTGCGGGCGGTGGCGAAGCCGGGGTCGTCGCCGGTCATGGCTTCGAGGAAGCCTTCGACGATTTCGCCTGGTTCGGCGTTCTCGCGGGGCGGTACGGGGTAGACGCGCACCTGTGAGTCGCCCTGCCGTGATGCCTTGACGGGGCTGACGTCTCCGCTGTCGGGCATGGACGCGCATCCTGCGAGCAGTGCGGCGGCGCAGCCGAGTACGGCGACTCCCCGCGCCTTCCGCGCCGCGAGTGCCGTACGGGCCGTACGGGCTGTACCGGCCGTGCTGCGGTCTCCGTGGCCGTGGTGGTGCCGGCGGCGGTCGTCAGCGCCCACGAGTGGTGTCCTCCCGTTTCGCGTGGTCCTGCCGGTTCGGGGCCTGGTCGCCGGTCTGTTCAGTCCGTTCGGTCTGTCCGCGTGCGATGACGCGGGTGCCGCTGCCGGGGAGGGCCGCGGGGTCGGTGGCGCGGGCCTGGCGGGGCGGTAGGGGGGTGCGGGGCGGCAGGGGCAGCGGGGGGCGGCCGGGGCCGCTCCCCGCCTGGTTCTGGCCGGGGACGCCGGCTTGGCGTGTGGTGCCTTGGGGGCTGTCGGTCGCGCCGGCGCGGTCCCGGTTGCGTCGGGAGTCCTCGGGTTCGAGGGGTATGGGGGAGCCGCGCAGGGGTTCGTCGGCGGTGCGGGGCAGGGTGAGGCGGAACTGGGAGCCGCCGCCGGGTTCGCCCCAGGCCTGGAGCCAGCCGCCGTGGAGTCGGGCGTCTTCGAGTGCGATGGACAGTCCGAGGCCGGTGCCGCCGGTGGTGCGGGCGCGTGCGGGGTCGGCGCGCCAGAAGCGGTTGAAGACGCGGGTGGCTTCGCCGGGCTTGAGGCCGACGCCGTAGTCGCGTACGGCGACGGCGACGGCGCCGCCCGCTGCGGCGAGTTTGACGACGACGTCGCGGCCTTCACCGTGTTCGACGGCGTTGACCACGAGGTTGCGCAGGACGCGTTCGACGCGGCGGGCGTCGGCTTCGGCGATGACGGGCTGTTCGTCGCCGGTGACGACGATGCGGCCGCCCTTGTGTTCGGCGAGGGGCTGTGCGCCGCCGATGACGCGGCGTACGACGTCGCGGAGGTCTATGGGTTCGGCTTCCAGGGCGGCTGCTCCGGCGTCGAAGCGGCTGATCTCCAGGAGGTCGGAGAGGAGGGACTCGAAGCGGTCCAGCTGGTCTCCGAGGAGTTCGGCGGAGCGTGCCGTGACGGGGTCGAAGTCTTCGCGTGCCTCGTGGATGACGTCGGCGGCCATGCGGACGGTGGTAAGGGGGGTGCGCAGTTCGTGGGAGACGTCGGAGACGAAGCGGCGCTGCATGCGGGAGAGGTCCTCGAGCTGCTGGATCTTGAGCTGGAGGTTCTGCGCCATCTTGTTGAAGGCTTCGCCGAGGCGTGCGATGTCGTCCTCACCGGTGACCTTCATGCGTTCCTGGAGGCGTCCGGCGGAGAGCCGTTCGGCGACGCCCGCGGCCATGCGGACGGGGGTGACGACCTGGCGGACGACGAGCCAGGCGATGGCTCCGAAGAGGACGACGACGAAGAGTCCCGCGGTGGCGATGGTGGTCTTGACGAGGGTGAGGGAGGCCTCTTCCTGGGTGAGGGGGAAGAGGTAGTACAGCTCGTAGGTGTTGCCGTCGACGTCGTTGAGGCGTTTGCCGATGACGAGTCCGGCTTCGGATCGCTGGCCGTCCGCGTACTGGATGCGGGTGTACGTCTGGAAGGTGCCGGTGCCTTGTGCGACGGCTTCGCGGAGGGCGACGGGGATGCTTTCGACTTTGACGCCGCCGGAGGCGCGGGCGCCTCGACTGGGTGCGGTGCCGGCGGAGTCGGAGCTGAGGGCGACGACGTCGAAGGCGCCGGCGCCGCCGCTGGCGAGCTGTACAACGAGGTCGGAGCGCCAGTTGAGGAGGGACCTGGAGGTGGTCCCGGTGGTGTCGTCGCCGTCGGGGCCTGTGGCAGGGCCTGCGGCCGGGCCTGCTGCGGCGGCTGCTGCGGCTTCGTCCTGTGCGGCGGAGAATCCGCCGGCTGCCTGGGACTGGGCGGCTCGTTCCTTGGCGTCGAGGAGGCCGTTGGCGACCTGGCCGATGACGACGAATCCGAGGAGGAGGACGACGCCGAGGGACATGAGGAGGGTGGCGACGACGACGCGGAGCTGGATGTTGCGTCGCCAGAGCCGTACGGCGGGCAGGAGGGGCCTGCGGACCCACCGTACGAGGAGCCGGAGGACGGGGCCGCCGGGGGCGCCGTCCTGGAGGAGGCGGCCGCCGTGGAGGAGCCGGCCGAGGCGCGTGGCGCCGCGCCCGGGTCCGGCGGTCCGCACTGCGCGGACCGCCGGGTTCCCGGGTTTCGGAGCAGCGCTGCCGCGGCTCATGTCAGTTCGGTCCGGCCTTGTAGCCGACGCCTCGGACGGTCACGACGATCTCGGGGCGCTCGGGGTCCTTCTCGACCTTGGAGCGGAGTCGCTGGACGTGCACGTTGACGAGGCGGGTGTCGGCGGCGTGGCGGTAGCCCCAGACCTGTTCGAGGAGGACTTCGCGGGTGAAGACCTGCCACGGCTTGCGGGCGAGTGCGACGAGGAGGTCGAACTCGAGGGGGGTGAGGGCGATGGACTGGCCGTCGCGCTTCACGGAGTGGCCTGCGACGTCGATGACGAGGTCGCCGATGGTGAGCTGTTCCGGTGCGGGCTCCTCGGACCTGCGGAGTCGTGCCCGGATGCGGGCGACGAGCTCCTTGGGTTTGAACGGTTTGACGATGTAGTCGTCGGCTCCGGATTCGAGTCCGACGACGACGTCCACGGTGTCGCTCTTGGCGGTGAGCATCACGATCGGCACCCCGGACTCGGCGCGGATGAGCCGGCACACCTCGATGCCGTCCCGTCCGGGCAGCATCAGGTCGAGGAGGACCAGGTCCGGCTTGGTCTCGCGGAATGCTGCGAGTGCCTTGTCGCCGTCCGCGACGAACGACGGCTCGAACCCTTCTCCCCGCAGCACGATCCCGAGCATTTCGGCCAGTGCGGTGTCGTCGTCGACGACAAGGACGCGTCCCTTCATAACCGACATCATCCCATTATCTAATCGTTACCTGGCGTGACCTGGCACACAGCTCTTCGATTCCTCCTCCGGTGACCGGCGACACGACTCCCGTTCCGGTGACGATCGCGGTCACCAATTCGGGCGGCGTGACGTCGAACGCCGGGTTGTATGCCTGCGTTCCGAGCGGCGCCCATTGTGTCCCCCCGCCCGTACCCGGTGTCGCCGGGGCCAGGGGTACGGGCGGCGTGAGCTGCGTCACTTCGCCGCCGGGGCGCTGTTCGACGTCGATGGACGCCCCGTCCGGGGTGGTGAGGTCGATGGTGGTGGCGGGGGCGACCACGATGAACGGTACGTGGTGGTACCTGGCGAGTACGGCGAGCGGGTAGCTGCCGGTGTCGTGGGCGACGGATCCGTCGGCGGCGATGCGGTCGGCGCCGACGAGGACGGCGTCGATCTTGCCTGCGGCGAACAGGGAGCCGGCGGCGTTGTCGGTGAGCAGGGTGTACGTCATGCCGTGGCGTGCGGCTTCGTACGCGGTGAGCCGGGTGCCCTGGAGGAGGGGCCGGGTCTCGTCGATCCACAGCCGCTGGAGCCGTCCCGCGCGGTGGGCGGCGAGGGCGACGGCGAACGCGGTGCCTTCGCCGCCGGAGATGAGGGCGCCGGTGTTGCCGTGGGTGAGGATGCGGTGGCTGCCGCCGGGGAGCAGTTCGTCGAGGAGTGCGGTGCCGTGGGCGGCCATGGCGGCGCTGGCGGCCGCCTCCTCCTGGTGGAGTCGGCGTGCTTCCGCCAGGGCGGCGTGCGCGGCCTCCTCGGGTTCGCCGTTCTTCGCGGCGGCCGTCCTGTAGGCGTCGAGCGCCCGCCGCACTCCGTGGCGGAGGGTCGCGGGGGCGGGTCCGGTGTCGGCGAGGTGCGCCGCGGCCTCGTCGACGTCGTAGCCGCGTGCGGCGGCGAGGGCCACCCCGTAGGCGCCGGCGATGCCGAGGACGGGCGCGCCGCGCAGGGCGCCTGTCTGGATGGCCCGTATGACGGCGGGCACGTCGGTGCAGACCAGCTCGGTCTCCTCGGCCGGCAGCCGTGTCTGGTCGAGGAGCACGACGACGGGGCCTTCCGGGGGCTCCGCCCATCTCAGGGCGGGAGGCGTGGGCGGCTGTCGGTCGGGGGGTGCTCCTGCGTACTGATCAGCCATTCGCCCAGTCTGCCCGGTGAGCCGGGGACAATGAAGGCGTCGGGGTGGGCGGTGAAGTCGTAAGGGGCCTGGCCCCGGGGTGGTGGGCGCGTGGCACGATGGCTGCCGGCCTGCCGCCTGTTCCGGGGCGCCAGGCGCTGTGACCGAGCCGGCTCGACGAGCGGGCCCCGCGACCATGCCACGAGGTGGACGACCGTGAACGACTCTCCGGGCTGGGCCTCGCCCGGATCTCCTTCCCCGTCCGACGACCGGGGCGAGGGCGTGCCGCGCCCCGCCGGTGCCACCGGGCCCGCCCCTAAGTGGTCCGAGAACCAGCCGCCTCCGGCGCAGTGGTCGCCGCCGGCCGCGCCGGGGCCCGACGGCGGGCAGGGCGGCCAGGTTCCGCCGCAGGCGCCCATGCCGGGGCCCGGCGGCTGGGGCGGCGGTCCGTACGGCGGCTGGGGCAGGCCCGCAGCGCCGAAGCCGGGTGTGATCCCGCTGCGGCCGCTCGGTGTGGGCGAGATCCTCGACGGTGCCGTGTCGACGCTGCGGGCTCACTGGCGCACGGTGCTCGGCATCACGGTCACCGTGGCGATCGTGATCCAGCTCGCGCAGATCCTCGTCGACCGGTTCCTGCTGCCGGATCCGCCGCAGCTGAGCCCCGACGCGAGCCCCTCGGAGCAGCTCGACCAGGCGGTCGAGTCCCTGCAGGTGAGCATGGTCTCGCTGATCCCCCTGACGCTTCTCGGGCTCGTGGCCACGTTCGTGACGACGGCACTGCTCACATGTGTGGTGAGCCGGTCGGTGCTGGGACGGCCGGTGACATTCCCGGAGGTGTGGCGGGACGCCCGGCCCCGGTTCGTTCCGCTTCTCGGTCTGACGCTGCTGCTGCCGCTGATCGCTGTCGCGGTCATGGTCGTCGGCATCCTGCCGGGCCTGCTGATCGGTTCGACGGCCGGTGGGGTGCTGGCGTTCCTCGGTGGGCTCGCGGCCGCGATCGTGGCGGTGTGGCTGATCGTCCGGTTCAGCCTCGCCTACTCGGCACTGATGCTGGAGCGGCAGGGCGTCATGGCGTCGCTGCGCCGTTCGGCGCGCCTGGTGCGGGGCGCCTGGTGGCGGATCTTCGGCATTCTCCTGCTGACGGCGCTGCTGACCCTGCTGATCGCCCTGGTCGTAGGGGTGCCGTTCACCCTCATCGCGTACGCGGTGGACGGCGAGGGCATGGAAGGTGTGTTCTCGGGGCAGACCCCGGAGTTCGGCTGGCCGTTCCTGATCATCAGCGGTATCGGTTCGGTGATCGCATCGGCGATCATGTACCCGATCTCCGCGGGTGTGGCGGTCCTCCTGTACGTGGACCAGCGCATCCGCCGTGAGGCGCTCGACCTGGAGCTCGCGCGGGCCGCGGGCGTTCCGGGCTACGGCCCTGACGCCCCTGGCGGCGACTCCCTTCCTAGGAGCTGATGCGGTGCCGGTCACGGGGGGTGCGGCGGCGGTGTGGACGGGACTCCGCGCCGGCGACGACGTTCCGCTGGACATTCCGCGCGTCCCGGCCCGTGAGGCGGCGGAGCGCGAGCTGTCCAAGCCGATGTACGGCAAGGACGAGCCGAACATTCTCATCCGCGCCCTGGACCGCCTCTGGGAGTGGATCGGCAAACTGTTCGACTCGGCCTCGAACGCCACTCCGGGCGGCCTGCTGGGCGTTCTGGTGATCGTCCTCGTGGTCGTCGCGCTGATCGCCGCCCTGTGGTGGCGGCTCGGCACCCCGCGGCGCATCGCGGGCACGTCGGACTCCCTGTTCGAGGACGGGCCGCGCACCGCCGCCGACCACCGGACGGCCGCGGATAGGCACGCCGCCGCGGGCCGCTGGAACCAGGCCGTCCAGGAACGCATGCGGGCGGTGGTCCGGGACCTGGAGGAGCGGACGCTGCTCGATCCGCGCCCCGGCCGCACGGCGGACGAGGCGGCCGCCGAGGCGGGCCGCGCCCTGCCGGGCCACAGCGACGAGCTGCGCGCCGCGGCCCGCGAGTTCGACGACGTGACGTACGGCGGCCGCACCGCCGACCAGCGCGCGTACCAGCGCCTGAAGGATCTGGACACCGCCTTGCAGCAGGCCAGGCCGACGCTGAGCGGTACGGCACGGGGAGCCGCCGAGTGACCGCCGCCAGCACGTCCCTGTCCCGCGAGGGCCGCCAGGTGTGGGCGCGGGTGCGGGGAGTCCTCCTCATCCTCGCGCTCCTCGTCGTGGCGAGCATCGTCCTGGCGCTGGCCCGCACCGGCGAACAGCACGGCCGGCTCGATCCACGGTCCGCCGACCGCTACGGCAGCCGCGCCGTCGCCGAACTGCTCAAGGAACGCGGCGTCTCCACCCACGTGGTGACCACGCTCGACGAGGCCACCGCCGCGGCCGGCCCGGACACGACGCTCCTCGTCACCACACCCGACCTGCTGACCGACCACCAGCAGACCGTGCTGCGCGACGCCGTGGACAGCTCCGGCGGCCGCACCGTCCTCCTGTCCGCCGGCTGGCCCTCCGTGAACATCCTCGCCCCCGGCGTCACCGCGGCCGGCCCGGCCCCCATCACGGCACTGGACCCCGGTTGTTCCCTCCCTGAGGCCGTCCGCGCGGGCGCGGTGAATCTGGGCGGCGAACGGTACGCCGTCGTCGGCGACTCCCTCGCCGACCAGTGCTACTTCACCGACGGCCAGCCGACACTCGTCAAACTTGAGGGCGACGCCGGCGGCGACACGGTGCTGCTGGGCTCCGCCGACATCCTGTTCAACCACCGTCTCGCCGACGAGGGCAACGCCTCGCTGGCCCTGCAGCTCCTCGGTTCCCGAAACCATCTCGTCTGGTACCTCCCTTCACTCGATGACCCTTCCGCCGCGCAGGGCAGGGACGATGCCGATGACCGCGCCGAGGACGAGGAGAGCTTCCTCAGCCTGATCCCGTCGGGCTGGCTGTGGGGCACGCTGCAGCTGTTCCTCGCCGCCGTCCTCGCCGCCGTCTGGCGGGCCCGCCGTCTCGGCCCGCTGGTCATGGAGCGCCTGCCGGTGGCCATTCGCGCCTCGGAGGCGACCGAGGGCCGCGCCCGCCTCTACCACCGGGCCAACGCCCGTGACCGTGCCGCCGCCGTGCTGCGTGCGGCGACCCGTACGCGTGTCGCTCCTCTCGTCGGTGTGACCACGAGGGAGGCGCACTCCCCCGACGCCCTGCTGCCTGCTCTGTCGACCCGCCTGGCCGGCGGCGGAGCCGACGCGCGGGACCTGTTGTTCGGGCCGGCTCCCACCGATGACGCCGCGCTCGTCCGCCTGGCAGATCAACTCGACGCCCTCGAAAGAGAGGTACGCACCTCATGAGTGCCCCGACCCCCGAGACCGCCGACTCCTCGGACGGCGCCCGCGCCTCGCTGGAAGCCTTGCGCACCGAGATCGCGAAGGCCGTGGTCGGGCAGGACCCCGCTGTGACCGGACTGGTCGTCGCTCTGCTCTGCCGGGGCCACGTCCTCCTGGAGGGCGTGCCCGGTGTCGCCAAGACGCTGCTCGTCCGCGCGCTCGCCGCGTCCCTGGAACTCGACACCAAGCGCGTCCAGTTCACCCCCGACCTGATGCCGAGCGACGTGACGGGCTCACTCGTCTACGACACGCGGTCCGCCGAGTTCTCCTTCCAGCCCGGCCCGGTGTTCACCAACCTCCTCCTCGCGGACGAGATCAACCGGACGCCACCCAAGACCCAGTCCTCGCTCCTGGAGGCGATGGAGGAACGCCAGGTCACGGTCGACGGCGTGCCGCGCCCGCTCCCCGACCCGTTCCTCGTCGCCGCCACGCAGAACCCGGTCGAGTACGAGGGCACGTACCCCCTGCCCGAGGCCCAACTCGACCGCTTCCTGCTGAAGCTGACAGTCCCTCTGCCGTCCCGCGACGACGAGATCAACGTCCTCACCCGCCACGCGGAGGGCTTCAACCCGCGCGATCTCCGGGCCGCCGGCGTACGGCCGGTCGCCGGACCGGCGGACCTGGAAGCGGCCCGCCGCGCGGTCGCCGAGACCGCCGTCTCCGCCGAGATCGCCGGCTATGTGGTCGATATCTGCCGTGCCACGCGTGAATCCCCCTCACTCACCCTCGGCGTCTCCCCGCGAGGCGCCACCGCACTGCTCTCCACCGCCCGGGCCTGGGCCTGGCTCACCGGCCGCGACTACGTCATCCCTGACGACGTGAAGGCCCTTGCCCTGCCCACTCTGCGTCACCGTATCCAGCTGCGCCCCGAGGCGGAGATGGAGGGAGTGACCGCCGACTCCGTCATCAGCTCGATCCTCGCCCACGTTCCCGCGCCCTCGCTGAGGCAGTGACCCATGGCCCTCACCGGACGAACCGCGCTCCTGGCCGCGATCGGCTCGCTGCCCGTCGGGATCCTCGCCCCCAGCTGGACGGGGATGCTGGCAGTCAATGCCCCCCTGTCCCTCGCAATTCTGTGCGACTACGCGCTGGCCGCGCCAGTGAAAACGCTCCGGTTCACCCGAAGTGGTGACACGACTGTTCGACTGGGAGACAGCGCCGACGTCCAGCTCACCGTGGCCAACCCGTCACGGCGCCGTCTGCGCGCCCATATCCGCGACGCCTGGCCACCCAGCAGCTGGCCCTCCGGAGCGGAGCAGAAGGCCTCACGGAGCGAGGTGATGGTGCCCGCCGGCGAACGCCGACGCCTCACCACCACCCTCCGTCCGACCCGCCGCGGCGACCGCCAGGCCGAGCGCGTCACCGTACGCTCGTACGGCCCCCTGGGCCTGGCCGCCCGCCAGGGCAGCCACCACGTGCCCTGGACGGTGCGCGTCCTGCCGCCGTTCACCAGCCGCAAGCACCTCCCGTCCAGACTTGCCCGCCTGCGCGAACTCGACGGCCGCACGAGCGTCCTCACCCGAGGCGAGGGCACCGAGTTCGACAGCCTCCGCGAGTACGTCCCCGGGGACGACACCCGCTCCATCGACTGGCGGGCCACAGCCCGCCAGTCGACCGTGGCCGTCCGAACCTGGCGGCCCGAGCGGGACCGGCACATCCTGCTGGTCCTCGACACCGGCCGCACCTCGGCGGGCCGCGTCGGCGACGTGCCGCGCCTCGACGCCGCCATGGACGCGGCGCTGCTCCTCACCGCGCTCGCGACCCGCGCGGGCGACCGCGTCGACCTCCTCGCGTACGACCGCCGCATCCGCGCCCGGGTGCAGGGCCGCTCAGCGGGCGATGTCCTTCCCGCCATGGTGGACGCCATGGCCACCCTTGAACCCGAGCTCGTCGAGACCGACGCGCGCGGCCTCAGCTCGGCGGCCCTTGTCGGCGCGCCGCGCCGTTCCCTCGTCGTCCTGCTCACCGGTCTCGAAGCCGCACCGATCGAGGAGGGCCTCCTCCCGGTGCTCCCGCAACTCACACAACGGCATACCGTCCTGGTGGCCTCCGTCGCGGACCCGCACACGGAGGAGATGACCACATCCCGTGGCACCGCGCAGGCGGTCTACGAGGCCGCAGCCGGCACCCAGGCCCAGTCCCAGCGCCGCCTCACCGCAGAACAGCTCCAGCGCCACGGCGTGGTGGTCGTGGACACCACACCGGAAAACCTCGCCCCTGCACTCGCGGACGCCTACCTCGCGCTGAAGGCGGCAGGCCGCCTCTAAAAGCATCTCGGAACGCTACGGTCGCACCCAAGAAAGGGTTCCCGTTCCGCTCCAGAAATGCGGAAAGCCCCGCACCATCGGTGCGGGGCTTCCCCAAAAACTGTTCGGCGGTGTCCT
>NZ_JABWDV010000150.1 GCF_013362995.1 Streptomyces sp. TRM64462
GCCCGTACGAGACCGGGGCCGGCGTCCTTGAGCGGCCGTACGGCAAGGTCGACCGCCCCGAGCACCCCGGCCTCCGGACCCCCGGCCTCCGCACCGCCCGCCTCCGCGCCCGCAGTCCCGCAGAGCCCCGTCCCGACGACCCCCGGCAGGTGACGCAGTGCCCTCCAAGGAACCTCCGCGCCGCCGCGTCCCCCGCCCCGCCGGCACCCAGCGCCCCACCGGACGCCCCGGCACCGGCGGCACCGCCCGGAACAAGGCCCCCAAAGCCACCAACCGCACCAGCAACACCAAGCGCACCACGAACACCACCGACACCACCCGCCCCACCCCCCGCCGCCCCCGCCAAGCCCCGCCGCGCCGCCCCGCGGCCGCCGGGCAGCCCATCCGGCTCGGCAACCCCCGCCCCCGCCTGCGCCTCGTCAGCATCGGCCTGACCCTCGTCATGCTGGCCTTCGTCGTCCGCCTCCTCCAGGTCCAGGCCGTCGACGCGAGCGCGTACGCCGCCAAGGCCGAGAAGAACCGGTACCTCAGCCACAAGCTGGCCGCCGAGCGCGGCGAGATCACCGACCGCTCCGGCATCTCCCTCGCCACCAGCGTCGACGCGTACGACATCACAGCCGACCCCAAGATGTTCACGCCCGGCGAGGCGAAGATCCCGGACGCCCCCGAGCAGGCCGCCGCCCTCCTCGCGCCGATCCTCGGCAAGGACCCCGCCGACCTCGTCCGCACCCTCAAGACGCCGCCCTCGCCCCGCTACGCCGTCCTCGCCCGCAAGCAGACCCCCCAGGTCTGGAACCAGATCAAGGACCTCAAGAACCTCTTCGCCAAGAAGGCCCGCGAGGACAAGGCCAAGGGCGGTCCCGGCGTCAGCGTCCTCGCCGGCGTCCTCAGCGAGAAGAGCACCAAGCGCGTCTACCCGAACGGCGACCTCGCCGCCGGGATACTGGGCTGGGTCAACGCCGAGGGCCGCGGCGCCGGTGGCCTGGAATCGATGCTCGACAAGGAGCTCGCCGGCCGCGACGGCAAGATCACGTACGCCCATTCCGGCGGCCGCCGCGTCCCCACCGCCGACGCCCGCGAGACCCCCGCCGTCCCCGGCTCCGACATCGAGCTGACCATCGACCGGGACATCCAGTGGGCCGCCCAGAAGGCCATCAGCGAGCAGGTCGCCACCTCACGCGCCGACCGCGGCTACGTCATCGTCCAGAACACCAGGACCGGCGAGGTCCTGGCCATGGCCAACGCCCCCGGCTTCGACCCCAACGACCTCTCCCAGGCCAACGCCGCCGCCATGGGCAACGCCGCCCTCCAGGACGCCTACGAACCCGGCTCCACCGCCAAGGTCATGTCGATGGCCGCCGTCCTCGAAGAAGGCGTCGCCACGCCCGCCACCCACGTCGTCGTCCCCAACCGGCTGCACCGCGGCGACCGGCTCTTCAAGGACGACATCGACCACCCCACCTGGTACCTCACCCTCAACGGCGTCCTGGCGAAGTCGTCCAACATCGGCACCATCCTGGCCACCGGCCAGCTCGGCGAGAACCAGGCGGAGGCCAACCAGGTCCTCCACTCCTACCTGCGCAAGTTCGGCATCGGCAGCCCCACAGGACTCGGCTACCCCGGCGAGACCTCCGGCATCCTCGCCAAGCCGCAGGACTGGAACACCTCGCAGCAGTACACGATCCCGTTCGGCCAGGGCCTGTCCATCAACGCCATGCAGGCGGCCTCCGTCTACTCGACCATCGCCAACAACGGCGTACGCATCGAGCCGACCCTCGTCCGCGGCACCCGCGGCCCCGACGGCCGCTTCACCCCCGCCCCGGCACCGGAGCAGACACGCGTCGTCAGCGACAAGACCGCCAAGACCCTCGCCGCCATGCTGGAGTCGGTCGTCGACGACGAGGAGGGCACCGGCACCAAGGCCGCCATCCCCGGCTACCGCGTCGCCGGCAAGACCGGCACCGCCAACCGCGTCGACCCGCAACTCGGCCGCTACAAGGGCTACACCGCGTCCTTCGCCGGCTTCGCCCCGGCCGACGACCCGCAGATCACCGTCTACTGCGCCATCCAGAACCCCACCAAGGGCAGCTACTTCGGCGGCCAGATCTGCGGCCCCGTCCACAAGAAGGTCATGGAGTTCGCCCTGAAGACCCTGCACGCCGCCCCGACCGGAAAGCAGCCCCCGCGGATGCCGGTCACCTTCACACCCGGCACCTGACCGAGGGGAGCCCCCAGTGACCACGATCACGCCCGACCCCGGGAACCGATCCGGCACCCACCGTGACCCGGCGGCCTCATTTAGCCCGATCACGGGTACGCCCGGTACGCTCACCGCCGTGCCACACGCTGATCAGTCCCGAAGCACCGACCAGGACGCCCCCGCGAAACAGCCGGGAGCGCCCCGTCCGGTCCAGGTCCGCCCCACCCCCCTCGGCGAACTGGCCGCCCGGCTGGGCGCCCCCGCTCCGCACGAGCCGCACCGGCCGTACGAGGGGGAGGTCACCGGCATCACGCACGACTCCCGGGCCGTCCGCCCCGGCGACGTGTACGCCGCGCTGCCGGGCGCACGCGTCCACGGCGCCGACTTCGCCGCCCAGGCTGCCGACCTCGGCGCCGTCGCCGTCCTCACCGACCCGTCCGGCGCCGACCGCGCCGCCGCGACCGGCCTGCCGGTCCTGGTCGTCGACGACCCGCGCGGCCGGATGGGCGAGCTCGCCGCCGACATCTACGGCCGCCCCGGCGGCGACCTCCTGCAGCTCGGCATCACCGGCACCTCCGGCAAGACCACCACCGCGTACCTCGTCGAGGGCGGCCTGCGGAACGCCGGCCGGAAGACCGGACTGATCGGCACCGTCGAGATGCGCATCGGCGACGAGCGCATCAAGTCCGAACGCACCACCCCGGAGGCCACCGACCTCCAGGCCCTGTTCGCCGTCATGCGCGAACGCGGCGTCGAGGCGGTCGCCATGGAGGTCTCCAGCCACGCCCTCGTGCTCGGCCGGGTCGACGGCTGCGTCTTCGACGTCGCCGTCTTCAACAACCTCAGCCCGGAGCACATGGAGTTCCACTCCGGCATGGAGGACTACTTCCAGGCCAAGGCGCAGCTGTTCACCCCCCGCCGCTCTCGCCAAGGAGTCGTCAACTTTGACGACGAGTACGGAAGGAGGCTGGTGAACGAGGCCACCGTGCCCGTCGTCACCTTCTCCGCCGAGGGCCACCCGGACGCCGACTGGCGCGCCGAGGGCGTCGAAATCGGCCCCCTGGGCAGCACGTTCACCATCGTCGGCCCCAAGGACGAGCACGTCACCGCCACCGCCCCGCTGCCCGGCACCTTCAACGTCGCCAACACCCTCGCCGCCGTCGTCACGCTCGCCGTCGCCGGGATCGACCCGCAGACCGCCGCCGACGGCATCGCCGCCGTACCGGGCGTCCCCGGCCGCCTGGAGCGCGTCGACGCCGGCCAGCCGTACCTCGCCGTCGTCGACTACGCCCACAAGACGGACGCCGTCGAGTCGGTGCTGCGCGCGCTGCGCAAGGTCACCGAGGGCAGGCTGCACATCGTGCTCGGCTGCGGCGGCGACCGCGACGTCACCAAGCGCGGCCCCATGGGCGCCGCGGCGGCCCGTTTCGCCGACACCGCCGTACTGACCTCCGACAACCCCCGCTCCGAGGACCCCCTCGCGATTCTGGCGGCCATGCTCGCCGGCGCCGCCGAGGTGCCGGTCCACGAGCGCGGCGAGGTGGCCGTGTTCGAGGACCGGGCCGCCGCGATCGCCGCCGCCGTGGCCCGCGCGCAGCCCGGGGACACCGTGCTCGTCGCGGGCAAGGGCCACGAACAGGGCCAGGACATCGCAGGCGTGGTCCGCCCCTTCGACGACCGCCAGGTCCTGCGGGAAGCCATCCAGAACAGTCAGGGATGAAGAAGTGATCGCCCTCTCCCTCACCGAGATCGCCGCAATCGTCGGCGGGCAGTCGTACGACATACCGGATCCGGCAGTCCAGGTCACCGGATCCGTCGTCTACGACTCCCGCCAGGTCGAGCCCGGCAGTCTCTTCGCCGCGTTCGCCGGCGAGCACGTCGACGGGCACGACTACGCGGAGCGCGCCGTCGCCGCGGGAGCGGTGGCCGTCCTGGCCACCCGCCCCGTCGGCGTACCGGCCATCGTCGTACCCGACGTCACCGCCGCGCTCGGCGCGCTCGCCCGCACCGTCGTCGAGCGCCTCGGCTCCACCGTCGTCGCACTGACGGGCTCCGCCGGCAAGACCAGCACCAAGGACCTCATCGCGCAGCTCCTCCAGCGCAAGGGCCCGACGGTCTGGCCGGCCGGCAACCTCAACAACGAGATCGGGCTGCCCGTCACGGCCCTGCGCGCCACGGAGGACACCCAGCACCTCGTCCTGGAGATGGGCGCCCGCGGTGTGGGCCACATCCGCTACCTCGCCGAGCTGACCCCGCCCCGTGTCGGCCTCGTCCTCAACGTGGGCTCCGCCCACATCGGCGAGTTCGGCGGCCGCGAGCAGATCGCCCAGGCCAAGGGCGAACTCGTGGAGGCGCTCCCGGCGGCGGAGGACGGCGGCGTGGCCGTACTGAACGCCGACGACCCGCTGGTGAAGGCGATGGCGTCCCGCACCAAGGCGCGCGTGGTCTTCTTCGGAGAGGCCGACGACGCGTCCGTACGCGCCGAAAATGTCCGTCTCACAGAGAACGGACAGCCCTCTTTCAAGCTTCACACACCCACCGGGTGCAGTGACGTGACCATGCGCCTGTACGGTGAGCACCACGTGTCGAACGCGCTCGCCGCGGCCGCCGTCGCCCATGAGCTGGGCATGCCCGTGCACGAGATCGCCGCCGCGCTCTCCGAGGCGGGCTCCCTCTCCCGCTGGCGCATGGAGGTCACCGAGCGTCCGGACGGTGTGACGATCGTCAACGACGCCTACAACGCGAACCCGGAGTCCATGCGGGCCGCCCTGCGCGCACTGGCCGCCATGGGCGAGGCCGCACGGGCCAAGGGGGGGCGCACGTGGGCGGTGCTCGGTCTGATGGCCGAGCTCGGCGACGAGGCGCTCGCCGAGCACGACGCGGTCGGACGGCTCGCCGTCCGGCTCAATGTCGGCAAGCTCGTCGCAGTCGGGGGCAGGGAAGCGTCCTGGCTGCAACTGGGCGCATATAACGAGGGTTCGTGGGGTGAGGAGTCGGTGCACGTGTCCGACACGCAGGCGGCGATCGACCTGTTGCGCAGTGAACTGCGTCCGGGAGACGTCGTGCTGGTGAAGGCTTCCAGGTCGGTCGGGCTCGAGCGGGTCGCCCAGGCACTGCTCGAGAACACCACCGAGGGCGAGGTCGCCGGCCGATGAGGCAGATCCTCTTCGCGGGAGCCATCGGGCTCTTCCTGACCCTGATCGGTACGCCGCTGCTGATCAAGCTCCTGGCCCGCAAGGGATACGGGCAGTTCATCCGGGACGACGGCCCGCGCACGCACGGCAGCAAGAAGGGCACGCCCACCATGGGCGGCATCTCCTTCATCCTGGCCACGCTCATCGCGTACGCCCTGGCGAAGGTCATCACCGGCGAGGACCCCACCTACTCGGGTCTGCTGGTGCTGTTCCTGATGGCCGGCATGGGGCTCGTCGGCTTCCTCGACGACTACATCAAGATCGTCAAGCAGCGTTCGCTCGGTCTGCGGGCCAAGGCGAAGATGGCCGGCCAGCTGATCGTCGGTGTCGCCTTCGCCGTCCTGGCGCTCCAGTTCTCGGACAAGCGGGGCCTGACCCCCGCCTCCACCAAGCTGTCGTTCATCGCCGACTTCGGCTGGACCATCGGCCCGGTGCTGTTCGTCGTCTGGGCGCTGTTCATGATCCTCGCCATGTCCAACGGTGTGAACCTCACGGACGGCCTGGACGGCCTCGCCACCGGCGCCTCCGTGATGGTCTTCGGCGCGTACACGTTCATCGGGCTCTGGCAGTTCCAGGAGTCCTGCGTCAACGCGGAGACCCTGACCAATCCGCACGCCTGCTTCGAGGTACGCGACCCCCTCGACCTCGCCGTCGTGGCCGCCGCACTCATGGGCGCCTGCTTCGGCTTCCTGTGGTGGAACACCTCGCCCGCGAAGATCTTCATGGGCGACACCGGCTCGCTCGCACTCGGCGGCGCCCTCGCCGGCCTCGCCATCACCTCCCGTACGGAGCTGCTGCTGGCGATCCTCGGCGGCCTCTTCGTCCTGATCACCCTCTCCGTGATCATCCAGGTCGGCTCGTTCCGCCTCACCGGCAAGCGGGTCTTCCGCATGGCACCGCTCCAGCACCACTTCGAACTCAAGGGCTGGTCCGAGGTCCTCGTCGTGGTCCGGTTCTGGATCATCCAGGGCATGTGCGTCATCGTGGGTCTGGGGCTCTTCTACGCGGGATGGGCAGCCGACAAGTGAGCACGAACGTTCCGGTCGCCGAGTACTGGCAGGGCAAGCGGGTCACCGTCGCGGGCCTGGGCGTGAGCGGCGTCCCCGCCGCCCGCGTCCTGCACGGCCTGGGCGCCCGGATCACCGTCGTCAACGACGGCGACGACGACCGCGCCCGCGCGCAGGCCGCCGAACTGGAGGCCGAAGGCATCACCGTCCGCCTCGGTGACGGCGACACGCTCCCCGACGGCACCGAGCTGATCGTCACGGCACCCGGCTGGCGCCCCGACAAGCCGCTGTTCGCCGCCGCCGACGCGGCCGGCGTCCCGGTCTGGGGCGACGTCGAGCTGGCCTGGCGGCTGCGCGGCCTCGGCGGCCGGAAGCCCGCGCCCTGGCTCGCCGTCACCGGAACCAACGGCAAGACCACCACGGTCCGCATGCTCGCCTCCATCCTGGAGGCCGCCGGGCTGCGCACCGCCGCCGTCGGCAACATCGGCGTCTCCCTCCTCGACGCCGTACTCGGCGACGAGGAGTACGACGTCCTCGCCGTCGAACTGTCCAGCTACCAGCTCCACTGGGCGCCCAGCCTCCGCGCCCACTCGGCCGCCGTCCTCAACCTGGCGCCCGACCACCTCGACTGGCACGGCTCCATGGAGGCGTACGCCGCCGACAAGGGACGCGTCTACGAGGGCAACACCGTCGCCTGCGTCTACAACGCCGCCGACAAGGCCACCGAGGACCTGGTCCGCGAGGCCGACGTCGAGGAGGGCTGCCGCGCCATCGGCTTCACCCTCGGCACCCCGGGCCCCTCCCAGGTCGGTGTCGTCGAGGACCTCCTCGTGGACCGCGCCTTCGTCGAGAACCGGCAGAAGCAGGCCCAGGAACTCGCCCAGGTCTCCGACGTCCAGCCCCCGGCCCCGCACAACATCGCCAACGCCCTCGCCGCGGCCGCCCTCGCGCGCGCCTTCGGCGTGGAGCCCTCCGCGGTCCGCGACGGCCTGCGCGCCTTCCGCCCGGAGCCGCACCGCATCGAGTACGTCGAGGAGGTCGCCGGCGTCTCGTACGTCGACGACTCCAAGGCCACCAACACGCACGCCGCCGAGGCGTCGCTGGCCGCCTACGACCCGATCGTCTGGATCGCCGGCGGCCTCGCCAAGGGCGCCACGTTCGACGAGCTCGTCCAGAAGTCGGCCGCCCGGCTGCGCGGCGCCGTCCTCATCGGCGCCGACCGCGCCCTCATCCGCGAAGCCCTCGCGCGACACGCCCCGCAGGTTCCGGTCGTCGACCTCGACCGGACCGACACTGGGGCGATGGCGGCGGCGGTCCAGGAGGCGGAACGGCTCGCCCAGCCCGGCGACACGGTGCTCCTCGCCCCGGCCTGCGCCTCGATGGACATGTTCGTCAACTACAACAAGCGGGGCGAGGCGTTCGCGGACGCCGTCCGCTCCCTCGCCGCCGAGCGCGACGCCTGACCAGCC
>NZ_JABWDV010000002.1 GCF_013362995.1 Streptomyces sp. TRM64462
GGGCGGGCCGCAGCCACCGCCCGGACCGCTCCCCGCGGCGCAGCGGCCGCAGGGCTCCACCGATCCGTACGGAACCGAGGTCCCCGCCCGCGCCGGTCGCCGCCACGGCGGCGGAACCCCGGCCGGCGGCCGCCGTACGGGAGGAAGCACGGGCGGCGTGAGCGGCGCGGAACGCCGTCAGCGCGGCCTCCTCGCCGGGCAGCGCACCCGGCAGCGCACCTGACCGCTCGCCTGACCGCTCACCCGGCAGACCGCCCGCCAGACCACCCGGCAGCCCGCCGGGGCCCAAGGCGCTTCCGGTGGCGGACGCCGCGCTTCCCGTGTCGGTGAGCCCGGCGGCTCTGCGGACGTCCTCCAGCGCCTCCGTGAGGCGTTCGGCCTGCAACCGTGTGTAATCGTCGTCGGCGTCGACCGGCTCACCACGCAGCAGTCGCTCCGCCGCCGCCTGGTCGAGCCACCCATTCCGCTCGTCGGCCATCACATGTCCTTCTGCGTCCGCGCGCGCGAATGCGTCACAGCGCGGCGCGCGATCGAGGGCCGCTCGCCGGTCCCGATCCGGGGTCCGGGCTGCGGCGGTACAGCGCTGAGCGGGACGCCGCCCTGGTCGGCGGCGCCCAGCAGTTCGGCAAGTCGTTTGAGCCCCCGGTGCGCGGCGGTGCGCACGGCGCCCGGCCGTTTGCCGAGCGTCTCGGCCGCGCTCTTGGCGTCCAGGCCGACGACGACGCGCAGGATGACGGCCTCGGCCTGGTCCTGCGGGAGCTGGGCGATGAGGCTCATGGTGCGGCCGGTGGCGAGGGCCTCCATGGCCTCGCCGGCGGTGTCGGACTCGGCCGGCTTGTCGGTCAGCTCGGTCTCGTCGCCGCCCTGGGCGGGACGCCTGCCCCGCATCCGCAGATGGTCGAGGGCGCGGTTGCGGGCGATCCGCGCGGCCCAGCCCCGGAAGCGGTCCGCGTCCCCGCTGAACCTGTCCAGGTCACGGGCGATCTGCAGCCACGACTCGGACGCCACGTCCTCTGCGTCGGTGTCCCCCACCAGCGTGCGTATGTATCCGAGCAGCCGCGGGTGCACGGCGCGGTACACAGTACGGAAGGCGTCTTCGTTCCCGTCCTGTGCCGCGAGCACTGCGGCGGTCAGCTCCGCGTCGTCCCCCAGCACTCCCACAACCCGTTCGTCATCGCGGCAGGTCCACCCAGACCGCTCCCGCCCATGGCGCAGCAGCACGCTACGTGCTGCTGCCGTATCTCGTCCATGTTTGTACAACATGCAACAGCTTGGGGCGCAGGGTGGTGTGACAGAAAACGCACCCGCGGCGCTGAGAGGAGTACGGGGCCGTTCCACGGACCCGCGGACGGCGACCGGGGCCTCTCCTGTGGGGGGTGGCGGCCCCGGTCGTCCTCCGGAACCCACCGCCCGCGCCCGTTGGACACGGGCTTTTCGCTTGTCCAGGGCGTCGGTTCCTGTGCCCGCCTCATCCTGTCGTTCCGCCCTCGTGCCCGAGTCTCCTGGCGAGTCTTCTGAGCCCCCGGTACGCGGCCGTCCGCACCGCTCCCGGCTGCTTGCCCAGCACCCGCGCCGTCGCCGGGCCGTCGAGCCCCACGACGACCCGCAGCAGCACCGCCTCCGCCTGGTCGCGCGGCAGGTCCCGGATCAGCGCGAGTGCCTCCTCGGTCGACAGCGCCTCCAGCGCCGCGCCCGCGGTGTCGTGCGCGCCGGGCAGTTCCAGTACGTCGTCCTCGATCCCGGAGGTGCGGGGCCTGCGCCGCTGCTTGCGCAGGTGGTCGAGGGCCCGGTGCCGGGCGATGGTCGCCGCCCACCCGCGGAACCCGCCGCCGTCGCCGCGGAACCGCCCCAGGTCGCGGGCTATCTCCAGCCACGCGTCGGCCGCCACGTCCTCGGCGTCGTCCCCGACGAGCCCGCGCACGTACCCCAGCAGGCCCGGCTGCACCAGCCGGTAGACCTGCGCGAACGCGTCCTCGTCACCGAGCTGGGCGCGCGCGACCGCAGCGCCGAGCTCCGCATCGTGTCCCCCCACACCGACCTCTTCGCGCCGCGCGTCCGGTACGTGTGCACCTGCTCTGCACTGCGTGCGCGCGGGCCGAAGTGTCACAGTCGAAGTGACGCACGACACGCCTATTCAAGTTTGACTACTGGCCCGGAAGGGTATACCTTCTCCCACGTAGTCAAACTTGACCAGTCAGCGAGGAGACTGAGTGACCCACCTGCCCGACACCGGATACACCCCGACCGCCGAGGACCGTGCGTCGTTGGACGCGTGGTTCGAGGAGTACGACGCGCAGAGCGCGCGGCGGAACATCGAGCGCATGGCCGACATGGCCGTGTTCCCGCTCAACCTCGTCAGCGACGACTCACAGGGCAACGCCCGCGCGGCACAGTGGGACCGCGAGCAGTTCGTCGCGACGATGACGCAGGTCATGGGGAGCGGCGACGAGGACATCACGTTCGAGTCCACGCGTACGCCGGTGTTCCTGTCCCCGGCCATGGCCGTCGTGTTCACCGACTCGACCATGACCATGAGCGGGCAGAAGCAGCGGTTGCGCTACGCCGACATCCTGGTCAGGCGGGACGGGACATGGGCGTTCCAGACGATGATCCAGGGCGGCTGGGGCGACAACCTGTGAGGCGTCGCGCGTCGCGATAATGCGCGGGTGGACAGACACCCCGTGCCGTTGCCCGCCGAGCACATACCGCCCGGCACCGCCGCGTGGCGGACCCCCGACGCCCAGCGCTGGCTGGGCTCCGTGCCCGGCCGGTGGGCCCATCCCCTGTGGGCGTTGCTGGCGTTGGCGGCCGCCGTGGCGTGGGACGTGGTGGCGGCTCCGGTCGACCCCTGCACGTCCGACGACCCGTGCGGCACCGACTGGTTCGGCCTCGGCGTGACCGTGGTGCTGGTGCTGACCCTGTACTGGGTGTGGCGGCAGCCGCGGCTCGCGCTGGCGGGGCTGGGGGCCGTGCTGGCCGGGTTCGCCGTGGAGGGCGGGTTCACCGCGGCCCTCGAAGAGCCCGCCGCGCTCCTGTTCGTCGTGGCCGCCGCGTTCACCACCGTGGGGCTCATGCACCGGCTGGCTCTCGCGGGGCGGCAGCGGGCGCTCGCGCTGGAGGCCGCCGGACCCGTCGTACAGCCGCTGCCCGCCGCGGCGCGGACGTTCCGGCGGGGGCGGCTGTCCTTCGTGCTGGCCGCGCTGCTGCTCGCCGTCGCCGCGTTCGGCTACTGGCAGGCCCAGCAGATCGCGGACGCGTACGAGGAGCGGGCCGCGCGGGCCGCACACGTGTCGGGCCGGGTCGTCGCCGTGGAGTACGAGGACGAGGACGAGGTCGACGTGCTGAAGGTGGAGGCGGAGGGGCGTACCCATCACTTCGAGACGGCCTTCCCCGAGGACTTCCCCGTCGACAGCCGCGTCGACGTCGTCGTGGACGGCGACTGGTCGGCGCTGGTCGCGGAGCCGTACGACACGTTCGGGTGGGAGCTGCTGGTGCTGGCCGGCTCGGTGACGGGACTGGCCTTCCTCGCGAACGGCGTGGACGGGCGGACCCGCTCCGAACGGCTGCGGCGCGGGCCGCTGCCCGTGCTGCGCGTGCTGGTGCGCGAGGGCCACGACGACGGGCGGACCTGGGTGTTCGCGGCCGACGACCCGCAGGGCAGGCAGCCCATCCTGCACTTCCACTCGCTGTACAGCTTCGAGGACGACGAGGACGAAGACGAAGACGACGAGGGCGGGCACGACGAGGGCGACGCCGAGGAGGCCGCCGTCGAGCTCGGCAAGCTGGTGGACATCCTCAAGGGCCAGGACCCGCCCCCGCCGCTGCGGGAGGCCGTGCTGTACGGGGTCCCCTGCGCCGGCGCCGAACTCGCCTTCGTGGCGCGCGATGCCGAGGGCGACGAGGTGGCGGTGGAGTGCAGCGTCACCGCGGTGAAGCCCGCCGCCCCGGGACTGGTGACCCGCCCGGGGCCGGTGGCCCGCCCGGCGCAGGGCCGCGAGCGGGCCGAACGACCGCGCCCCGTCGACGAGGTCGCCGCGGAACTCGCCCCCACCGCCGGGCCCCGCGTGTGGTCGGCGCACGGGTTCTCGCGCGGCCTCGGGCTCGGCCTCCTGGTGGTGCAGGGCGGCGGCATCTGGGCGGCACTCGACGACGGCCTGTCCTGGACCTGGCTGTGGCTCGCGGCGGGGCTGCCGTGGCTGGTCACGGCCGTGTCCACCGCGCTGACGTGGCGGATCGCGGCCGACCGCGACGGCCTGTGGGTGACCGGGGCGTGGCGGGTGCGGCGTATCGCGTGGGACGAGATCACGTCAGTGCGGCACGCCGATGACAGCATCCGGATCCGCCGGGACGAGGACTCGACGGTCGCGCTCTCCCCCACCGGCTGGGCGTGGCTGGAGCGGCGCCTCGGCCGCGTACCGCACGCCGTACGGGCCGCCGATGAACTGCGGGCGCTGCTCCACCGGCCGGAGCTGCGGCCGCTGGAGGAGGCCGCGGCCGGCCAGCAGGGCATGCCGGTCGGGCCGCCGCTGGCGGCGGTCTCGGTGCTGTGGGGCGCGGCGGTGCTGCTCCTGCTGTGACACGTCACGCGGGCGTGCGGCGCCGTGTGTGCCCGGACCTCAGGTCTCGCTCAAGTCCGTGACCCGGCACGGCCGGTGGGCGTCGAACGGGACGGGGGGAGTCCGCAGTCCGGCATGCACACCCGGCATGCACACCCGGCATGCACACCCGGCATTCACACAAGGAGAACGCGCATGACATTCGGCAAGGTGCCTCTGGTCCTGTACCGCGACGGAAACGACATACGGCTCGCGCTGCGCGGCGCCCTGGCCTCGGCGGCCGACACCGAACGGCCCGGCCTTGAGCGGGCGCTGGCCATCATCGAGGCGCAGTGCGCGCGGAGCGACGGCGAGGTGCTGGCGCACTGGGCGCGGAGCATCCTGGACGACGCCGGGATCGACGCGGCGCGCGAGCATGTGAAGGCGGTGGCGGCGGTACGGAAAGCCGTGCCGGACCTCAGTCTCCTCGCGGCGAACCGTCTCGTCACCGAGGTGACGGCCGGCCGCTGACCGCGCGGGTCACGCCGTGCGGGCGCGGCGGGAGACGACCGCCTGGAGGACGCGGCGGCCCTCGGCGGACAGGTCGAGGGCGCGGCGCAGCCCGTAGGCCGCGCCGTCCGCGAGGATCTCCAGGACCCGGACCTGGCGGCGCAGTTCGCCGGCGGCGAGCGGGCCGACGCCGTCGGGCTCGCCGGTCCGGCACCGGTCCAGCACTTCGGCCAGGTCCGGGGACGGTGCGGCGCACAGCCGGTGGTGTGCCTCCAGCGCGGCGAGCGAGCAGGTGTCCGCCCAGGTACGGAGGGGAGCGGCGGCCCACTCGGCGGGCGCCGCGTCCAGCATCCGGCGTACGAGGGCGGCCTCCTCGCCGTCAGCGGCGGGGTCCCCCACGGCGGCCCTGGCCTCGGTGAGGCGGTCGGCCCAGTCGGCGCCGCCGCGCGCGACGCCCAGCCACAGCGGGCGCAACTGCTCGCCGGCGTCCGGGTCCAGGAGCGGGAGGCAGCGGTCGAGGCAGGCGAGCGCGGACGCGGCGAGTCCGCGGTCGTCGGCCCGCGCGATGAGCTCGGCGAGGCTGGGGGTCGTACTCGTACTGGGACTCATGACGTCTCCCGTCGCGGACGGACGCGGTACTCCCCTTACTGCGCCCCCTGGCGGAAAATCGTCACTCGCCGCGGCGGGAAATCCCGCTTCGGTGACACCTCCGGGACGGGTCCGCAGACCCGTACACATGTCCCCCACCCGTCTGTTACATTCTGCCCACATCAGACCCGCGCTGCGGGCCCGCACTACCCCCGGGCGGGCTCGCAGCGCGTCTCCTGTCACCGGCCCAGGCGGCCGGCCAGCTCCGTGAAGTCGCCCCACGCGAGCGACGGCGTCCGCGGGTCCCACACCTTCTGCGCCAGCGCCCGCAGCGGCATGCGGATGCCCGCCGCCACCTGGTCCTGCGTCTGGGCGTTCGCCAGGTCGCACCACACCGCGAACCGGCCGCCCAGGATCTGCCCGGAGTAGCGTGCCGGGACCGCCTGCGTGCCGCGCAGCACCAGGGGCGTCCACCGCTCGTAGATCTCACGGCCCGTCGGATACGTGAACTCGTTGGGCTCGCCCAGCACGTAATAGAGGTGCCGGTCGTTGACGTTCACGACCTTCCGGCCCTCCGCCAGGTACGCGGCCGGCGGCCGTGCCCCGATCTCGCGGCCCGTCCAGTACTCGACCTCGATGTCCTTGTCGGCGTTCACCACACCGCCCTGGTAGAAGCCGTCGTTCCACGCCTTCGGCTGCTTGCCCGCCGCCCGCACGACCGCCGCCCGTTCGTTCAGCCACGCCGTCGCCAGGTCCTGCACCCGCGCCCGCGCGCCGAACCGCCGCCGCGCCTCGGCGGCCAGGGCCGGGTACGACGCCTCGGGGTTCCGGGCCGTCAGCGGCCGGTACTCGTCGGCGCCGACGTGGAAGTACCGCCCGGGGAACAGCGCGGCGTACTCGCGCAGCAGCTCGTCGACGAGGCGTGCCGACTCCGGCTTGGCGATGTCGATGGCGCCGCGCGCCACCGTGCCCTGCGCGTTGCGCAGCCGCAGCGACGGGTGGGCGGCGAGGACCGCGCCGAGGTGCCCGGGCGAGTCGATCTCCGGGACGACGGTGATGTGCAGGGAGGTGGCGAGGGCGATGATCCGCCGGACCTCCGCCTTGGTGAGGTGGGTGGATGCGACGACCTCGGGGTGGCTCGTCGACTCGATGCGGAACGCCTGGTCGTCGGAGAAGTGCAGGCCGAGCTGGTTCAGTTTGAGGTCGGCCATCTCGCGCAGCCGCGCCTCCAGCCAGGCCGCGGTGAAGTGCTTGCGGGCGATGTCGACCATCAGTCCGCGCTGCGGCCGGTCCGGGCGGTCCCGGACGACGCCCTCCGGGACGACGCCGCCCGACCGCAGGGCCTGCTTGACGGTGCGGGTGCCGTAGAAGACGCCGGCGTCGTCGGGCGCCGCGATCCGCACGCGCCCGTCGCGGGTGGTGAGCGTGTACGACTCGGGGCCGCCGCCCGTGCCGCCGTCGGCCGCGCCGTCGAGGGCGAGTTCGATGTCGCCCGCCCGTGCGGGGGACTCACCGCGGTGGGCGATCCTCAGTTCGCTCGCGAGCAGCCGCGCCTCGTCGTCCAGGGTGCTGCTGCCGGGCGCGACGACGACGGCGCTGCCGGGGCCCGGCCGCCAGCCGGGGCCGCGGGCGGCCTCGTGCTCGCGGACGGCGGGGATCGTGCGGGGCGCGGTGGACGGCGGATACGTACGGGTGGGGCTCGGGCTCG
>NZ_JABWDV010000151.1 GCF_013362995.1 Streptomyces sp. TRM64462
GGCGGCGGCCGCCGTACTCCGCACGCTCCGCACGTTCCTCATCGAGGTGACGCCGCGCGGCGTCACCTCCTGCGGGCTGTCTCCCCCGCGAGCTCGCTGTCGCCCGCGTCGGGGGACGCGTCGGGGGACGGTACGCGCGCGTGGCGCCCCCGCCCGGCCGGGGCGCTCTCACGCCGGGCCTTCGCCCGGTGCTCCACCACCAGGACGGCGATCACGACGAGCGCGCCGACGGCCGCGAGCCCGAACGTCAGGCCGACCTCGCCGCTCGGCGCCAGCAGCGCCCGGTCCTCGTCCTGCCACGGCCACAGGGCGCGCAGCGAGCCCGCCATGAGACCGGTCATCACGACCAGCGTGATGTGGTGGTAGTTCTCGAGGAGCCACTTCAGCAGCTTCACGAACAGCGCCAGACCGAAGACGCAGCCGACCGCGAAGGCGCCCAGGTGCGTGAAGTTCCGCTCGTTGACCGCGTCGATCGTCGGCTCGTACAGACCGAGCGTCAGCAGGATGAAGGAGCCCGAGACGCCCGGCAGCACCAGCGCGCAGATCGCGACCGCGCCCGCCGCCGCCACGATCACCGGGTGCGTCGGCATCTGCGCGGGCGGCAGGCCCGTCAGCAGGAAGCCGCCGACGGCGACCGCGATGCCCAGTACGTAGTCCAGCGGCCGCCAGCGCCGCCCCGAGCTGGAGAACGGCACCCACAGCGACGCCAGCACCAGCCCGAAGAACACCGCGTACGCGTACTGCGGGTGCTCCTTGACCAGCGGGGCGATCAGCTTCGCCGCCAGCACCAGAGCCGCCGCCATGCCGATGAGCAGCGGTACGACGACTCCCCAGTCCACCTTCTTGGCCTCGGCGGCCGCCCGCGCGCCGCCCCGCCCGCGCGGGATGTCCGTCACCGCGAGGCGCGCCGCGCTCGTCAGATGACCGGCGCCGCCGATGAGCTTCTCGTACACACCGGTGATCAGGGCGACGGTGCCGCCGCTGATGCCGGGCACGGCCTCCGCCGCGCCGATGAGCGCACCGCGGAACACGTTGAAGAACTGGGGGCCGGCCAGCTTAGCCATGATCTCCCGTTTCGTAGCAGGGCGGCGCCAGCGCGAACCGTCCTGGAGCGGGCTGGAATGAGCAACCATCCTATGGGGTGACGCCACACGTCCGGCCGGGGCGGCCGCTCCCTGTGGACAAGTCGTCCACAGGGCCTCAGAAGCCCCTCGTCCGCTTCGCCGCGCGGCGGGACGCGGCCGAGGCCGGCGTCCGCAGGAACATGCGGGCCAGCTCGCCCCCGAGGTTCACGCCGATCGCGATGGCCAGCGCCAGGGCCGCCGCCCGCGCCAGCGAGTTGAAGCCCCCGTCGATCCGGCCCTGCGCGATGTTCAGCACGCCGTAGTACGTCGCCGAACCCGGCAGCAGCGGTCCGATCGCCGCCGTCACGTACGGCAGCGACGACGTGCGCTCGTACCGCGCCATCAACTGCCCGAACAGACCTACGAGCCCCGCCGCCAGCGCCGTCGCCAGCACCGTCGACCCCTTCGCCGTCACGGCCACGGCCGCGAACACCACCCACGCCACGGCGCCGTTGCACATCACGAACAGCACCGTCCCCCGCTCCTGCTGGAGGAGGACCGCGAAGGTCAGCGACAGCACCATCGCCGCCGCGATCTGCACCAGCGGCCGCTCGACCGGCGCGACCGTGCCCTCCGGGTTGAGCTGCGCGCCAAGCTGCACACCCACGTACAGGGCCGTCAGCACGCCCACCACGATGGCCACGAAGAAGTACGCGACTTCCAGGAGCCGCGCCGACGCCGTGATGTAGAAGCCCGTCAGGCCGTCCTGCACCGCCGCCACCAGCGCCCGCCCCGGGATCAGCGCGAACAGCCCACCCGTGATCACCGCCGACGGCCGCAGCCCCGCGTGCAGCAGGCTCACCGTCACACCCAGCGCCGCCGGCGGCATCGCCGCCACCGCGAACTGGTAGAACTCCGGCAGCCCGCGCCCCGCCGCCAGCCACGCCAGCCGGTCGCCCAGCATGGCGCCGGCCGCCGCGATCAGGAACACCGCGAGCCCGCCGCCCAGCAGCACCGACGCCGCCCCGGCGAGCATGCCGGCCGCCAGCGTCAGCACCCAGCCCGGGTACGGGTGCCGATTGCGGCGTATCAGCGCGAGCCGTCGGTACGCCTCCTCCAGGGTGACGTCGTAGCCCTCGGTGCTGATGTCGGCGACCAGCTGGTACACGGCCGTCAGCCGCGTGTAGTCCGTGACCCGGCGCCGCACGATCCGGCTCGCCGTCACCGGGTCGTCCACCAGCGAAGGCTGGTACGTGACCGACAACAGCGTGAACGTCACCGTCGGCTCGCAGCGGTCCATCCCGTACGAGCGGCAGATCGCGAACATCGCCGCCTCGACGTCCTCGGCGCCCTCGCCGCCCGCGAGCAGCAGCTCACCGATACGCAGCGTCAGGTCCAGCACGCGCGGCACGGCGGGCCCCGTGTCCTCCTCCTGCCGCTGCACCGCCTCCGTCACCGGCCGCTCGCTCACCGGCATCCGCAGCATGGTGCGCATCCGGTCCTGCCACGGCGCGTCCTTCGCCAGGCGGACCGCGGGAAAGCCCTGGGCGGGCGTGTACGCCGGGTGCGCCAGCTTCGCGTCGAAGCTCGCGGGCGGCGCGAAGGCCGACCCTTCCGTACCGGCCTGCGGCTCGGTCGTGAGCCCTTCGGGAACGGCGAACTCCGAGGTCGGCTGGTCCTCCTCCGGGATGCCCGGCGGTTCGACGCCGGCAGGCGGTGTGAAGGCGCTGTGCGCCTCGTCCGACTGCGGTTTGCGGTCCTCCTCCGGACCGTGCGGCTGCTCCGCCACCACTGGGCCTGCCCTCACTCCTGTCCGCGCGCGTACCCCCCTCGTCCGCCCAGTATGGGCACGGATGCCCCCTGATACGCACGGAGGGCGGCGCACCTCACAGGTGCACCGCCCTCCGGTGTACGAGAGGGTCCGGGCTCAGTGAGCGCCGCCCTGCGCCTCCAGGCGCTTGATGGAGGCCTCGATCTCGGCCTCGGCCTCGGCGCGGCCCACCCAGTTGGCGCCCTCGACGGACTTGCCGGGCTCCAGGTCCTTGTAGACCTCGAAGAAGTGCTGGATCTCCAGGCGGTCGAACTCCGAGACGTGGTGGATGTCGCGCAGGTGCTCCATCCGCGGGTCGGACGCCGGGACGCACAGCAGCTTGTCGTCGCCGCCGGCCTCGTCCGTCATCCGGAACATGCCGATGGCGCGGCACTTGACCAGGACACCCGGGAAGGTCGGCTCGTCGAGGATGACCAGCGCGTCCAGCGGGTCGCCGTCCTCACCCAGGGTGCCCTCGACGAAGCCGTAGTCGGCCGGGTAGACGGTCGACGTGAACAGGTGACGGTCGAGTCGGATGCGACCGGTCTCGTGGTCCACCTCGTACTTGTTCCGCGAACCCTTGGGGATCTCGATGCAGACGTCGAACTCCACGGGTGGCTCCTCCAAGATCAACACAATGTCGGGGGACTGGACGTGGCCCAGCTCAGTGGTTAAGTGTCCCTCACGCAACCGAGTGATCGCGAAAGGGGCTGGTCAGCCGTGCCGGAGCGGAACGTCCTGCACCTCACGGCGGGCTCCGCCGTACTGGGTCTGGTGCTGGCCGCGACGGCAGCGGGGCTGGCCGGCCCCTGGGACGGGGGTCAGCGTACGGCCGAGCGGGCCCGTGCAGCGGCGTGGGCCCCCAC
>NZ_JABWDV010000152.1 GCF_013362995.1 Streptomyces sp. TRM64462
GCCCGCCGGAGCGAGCGCAGGCGCGGACGCGGGCGCCGGACTCTGACCCCGGCGCGCCGGCCTCACCGCCCAGCGCCGGCCTCACCGCCCAGCGCCGGCCTCACCGTCCGGCCCGGCCTCACCGCCGGTCGCCGTCACCGTCCTCGCGCTCCCCGGCCTCGGACTCCGCCGACGACCCCGACGACTCCGACGCCCCCGGCGCCCCGGGACCGCTGCCGTCCACCGAAGCGAGCGGGGACCGCTCCGCGACCTCCGTCGCCTCCGGCGGCTCGACCAGCCAGTCCGGGTTGGCCTGCTTGTCCCACCACTTCCACGCGGCCACGGCACCGCCGAACAGCACGCCGAGCACCGCGAGCCCCTTCATCGCCCGCCCGGCCTTCGCCCGGCGCTCGTGCCTCCTGACCAGCTTCCGCACCTCCTTGCCCGACACCTGCCCGCGCAGCGCGGCGAGCGCGGCGGTGGAGCGGGACAGGGCCTCCTCGCGCACGGGACCCGCGGCGGCCCTGGCGTGCTCCACGCGCGGCACGGTGTAGTGGGCCGCCTGGCGCGCGGCCCTGCGGGTGCGGGCAGCGGCGCGGTGCGCGGCCGCGTCGACCTTGGGCGGCACATGCGGGGCGACGCGTACGTCGTACTGGCTGCGTGCCTGGTGCGCCGCCTGCTGGGCTGCCCGGGACACCTTCGGTGCCATCTTCACGCGCGCCTCGTGCGCGTAGTGCGCGGCCTGCTCCCTGGCCGCGCCGGCGTAGGGCGCCACCGCGTCCGCGGCGTGCAGCACGCTCTCCTTCGCCGTACCGGTCGCGGCGCGCACGCTGTCCATGCGGGTCGTCACGGGATCCTCCTCATCGCCTGGCGGGCTCGCTGGCGGTCGTTTTTTCGCCTTTCCACCCTTTTCGAAAATCATGCCCTCCGGCCCCGGGGTCGGCATGCGGGACGGGCATACGGGGCAACGGCGGCGGCTTCCGTGCGAGGATCGGTAGATGTAAGAGAAGACCGAAGGAAGGCACATCGTGGCCGAGCAGCTTTACGCCACCCTGAAGACCAACCACGGCGACATCGAGATCCGGCTCTTCCCGGACCACGCGCCGACGACGGTGAAGAACTTCGTGGAGCTCGCCAAGGGCGAGCGCGAGTGGGTCAACCCGGAGACGGGCCAGAAGACCAGCGACCCGCTGTACAACGGCACGGTCTTCCACCGGGTGATCAGCGGTTTCATGATCCAGGGCGGCGACCCGCTGGGCAACGGCACGGGCGGTCCGGGCTACGAGTTCAAGGACGAGTTCCACCCGGACCTGGCCTTCACCAAGCCGTACCTGCTGGCCATGGCCAACGCGGGCCCGGGCACCAACGGCTCGCAGTTCTTCATCACCGTCTCGCCGACGACCTGGCTGACCGGCAAGCACACCATCTTCGGCGAGGTCGCCAACGAGGCGAGCCAGAAGGTCGTGGACACCATCGCCGCCACGCAGACCAACCCGCGTACGGACCGCCCCGTCAAGGACGTGGTCATCGAGTCCGTGGTCGTCGAGACCCGCTGAGGTCCGACCGCGCCGGGTACGGCTCGGGTTCCCCCGGGAACCTTTCCGCCCCGTCCGTCCGTAAGGATGGGCGGGGCGTTGGTACGCACCGCACGCGTCACGTCAGGAACGACGAGGGGATCCCCATGGAGCAGAACCAGGCGCCGAACGGGCTGGCCGGCTGCTACCGCCACCCCGGCGTGGAGACCGGTATCCGCTGCACCCGCTGCGAGCGGCCGATCTGCCCCGACTGCATGGTCGAGGCGTCGGTCGGCTTCCAGTGCCCGGAGTGCGTGCGGAACGGCTCGGGGACGGGCCACGCGGCGAGTGCGAGCCGGCCGCGCACGATCGCGGGAGGCGCCATCACGGCCGGGGACCCGCGCCTCGTCACGAAGGTCCTCATCGGGATCAACGCGCTCGTCTTCCTGGCCGCCGCCCTCGTCGAGAACCTCGCCGAGCGGCTTGAGCTGATCGGTCTGGCCTTCGACCCGCGGCTGCTCGAGGTCGTCGGCGTGGCGAACGGCGAGTGGTACCGGCTGCTGACCTCGATGTTCCTGCACATCGAGGTGTGGCACATCGGGTTCAACATGCTCGGTCTGTGGGTGCTGGGCGGGCCTCTGGAGGCGGCGCTCGGCCGTGTGCGCTACGCGGCGCTGTATCTCCTCGCGGGCCTGGCAGGCAGCGCCTTCACCTATCTGATCGCCGCGCAGAACCAGCCGTCGCTCGGTGCGTCCGGCGCGGTGTGGGGCCTGATGGGCGCGACGTTCGTGCTGGTCCGCCGGCTCCGCTACGACCTGCGGCCCGTGATGGGTCTGATCGCGCTGAACGTGCTCATCACGGTCGTCTTCCACACGGTCATCGCCTGGCAGGCGCATCTCGGCGGCCTGATCGCCGGGGCGATCATCGCGTACGGGATGATCAGCGGCCCGCGCGAGCGGCGTGCCCTGATGCAGTGGGGCGCCTGTGGGCTGGTCCTGGCGGCGACCGTCGTCATGACGGTTCTGAGGACCGGCGCGCTCAGCTGAGCAGAAGCTTTCCCCAATGTTGTCCACAGCAGGTGACGACACTGCTGCGGCGCGTCGGGAACATATGTGCCCCTCGTCGCTGACCTGGGTCTTTCCGGTGCGACAAGGGGCCGCCGCGGAGGCTTCCGGGGTGTGCTGCAGTCACATCGGCGTCAACCCGATGCAAGTTATCCACAGATCGTCTGACCTTTTCCACGGCTGTGCACA
This sequence comes from Streptomyces sp. TRM64462, assembly GCF_013362995.1. Classification (GTDB taxonomy): domain Bacteria; phylum Actinomycetota; class Actinomycetes; order Streptomycetales; family Streptomycetaceae; genus Streptomyces. Next base: position 2,747 of record NZ_JABWDV010000152.1, read on the forward strand.
ACGCTGTGGATAACCCAGGGGGCGGCTTGACGCGGCAGCCTCTCCCCGGCTATCGCGCGCACCGCCCCGCTGCTTCTCCCGCTGCCCGCCCCGCTACTTCCACTGCGTGGAGACCGCGAACCCGCCGGCGATGAAGCCGAAGCCCACGACGATGTTCCAGTTCCTCAGCGACTCGATGGGCAGCGAGCCGTCGGTGACGTAGAAGACGACGATCCAGGCCAGTCCGATCGCGAACAGTGCCAGCATCACCGGCGCGACCCAGCTGCGGTTGGTCAGCTTGATGGCGGTCGCCTGCTTCGCGGGGGGCGGCGTGTAGTCGGCCTTCTTGCGGATCCGTGACTTCGGCACGAGGGACTCTCCTGTCGATGCGCTGCGTGACCGCGCAGAGAACTGTGACTTCGGCTGGTACCGGGGCGGAGAGCGAGGGGGACCGCTGTCCCGCCCGGGCGTCCGTTAGCGTAGTGCTTCTGCGACGCCTAAGGAGATAAGGGTACGTTGAGCAATTCCGCCGACTCCCCCACGGAGCCGGTCCGGCGCCGGCGATGGCGGCCGGTCCGGCTGCTCACCGCCGCCGTCTTCGCGCTCGCGGGCCTGCTCTTCGTCACCAGCTTCAACACCGCCAAGGGCACCAACATCCGCACGGACGACTCGCTGCTGCGCCTCTCCGACCTGGTCAGGGAGCGCAGCGACAAGAACGCCGAGCTGGAGGAGACCACGGCGGCGGTACGCGACGAGGTCGGCGCCCTCGCCCGCCGCGACGCCGGCTCCAGCGCCGCCGAGGACGCGCGGCTCGCCGCCCTGGAGAAGGCCGCGGGCACCACGGAGATCTCCGGCGGTGGCCTCACCGTGACCCTGGACGACGCACCGCCCGGTGCCCGCGCCGCCCCCGGCTACCCGGAGCCGCGCGCCGACGACCTGGTCATCCACCAGCAGGACCTCCAGGCCGTCGTCAACGCCCTGTGGCAGGGCGGCGCCAAGGGCATCCAGGTCATGGACCAGCGGCTGATCTCCACCAGCGCGGTGCGCTGCGTCGGCAACACCCTGCTGCTCCAGGGCCGCGTCTACTCGCCGCCGTACAAGGTCACCGCCGTCGGCGACACCCGCGAGCTGCGCCGGGCACTCGCCGCCTCGCCCGCGATCCAGAACTACCAGCTCTACGTGAAGGCGTACGGGCTCGGCTGGAAGGTCGACGAACGCGGCTCCACGACTCTGCCCGGCTACTCGGGAACCCTGGACCTCCACCACGCGAAGCCCGCCGAGTAGCGGCGCGCGGTACGCCGGCGCGTAGTACGTCACAGGCTTTCCACAGCTTCCCCAACAGGAGGGGATCGCGCCTTACTCTGGTGCGGTATCGAACGGAAGGGACAGCAGACGTCATGTACGGCTGGATCTGGCGGCATCTCCCGGGCAACGCGTGGGTGCGGGCTCTCCTCTCGCTCCTGCTCACCCTGGGGGTCGTCTACGTGCTCTTCCAGTACGTGTTCCCCTGGGCGGAGCCCCTGCTTCCGTTCAACGATGTGACGGTGGACGGACAGCAGTGAGCGCACGCATCCTCGTCGTCGACAACTACGACAGCTTCGTCTTCAACCTGGTCCAGTACCTCTACCAGCTCGGCGCCGAGTGCGAGGTGCGCCGCAACGACGAGGTCGAACTGAGCCACGCCCAGGACGGCTTCGACGGCGTCCTGCTGTCGCCCGGCCCCGGCACGCCCGAGCAGGCCGGCGTCTGCGTCGACATGGTGCGGCACTGCGCCGCCACGGGCGTTCCGGTCTTCGGCGTCTGCCTCGGCATGCAGTCCATGGCCGTCGCGTACGGCGGCGTGGTCGACCGCGCGCCCGAGCTGCTGCACGGCAAGACCTCACCGGTCGTCCACGAGGGCAAGGGCGTCTTCGCCGGCCTGCCCTCGCCGTTCACCGCGACGCGGTACCACTCGCTGGCCGCCGAACCGGCCGTGCTGCCGGACGTCCTGGAGGTCACGGCGCGCACGGAGGACGGCATCATCATGGGCCTGCGCCACCGCGAGTACGCCGTGGAGGGGGTGCAGTTCCACCCCGAGTCGGTGCTCACCGAGCATGGGCACCTGATGCTCGCCAACTGGCTGGAGCAGTGCGGTGACACCGGGGCGGTCGGCCGCTCCGCGGGACTCGCGCCGGTGGTGGGCAAGGCCGTCGCGTGACCTCCGTGCGCCCGGAGCACGACGCGGACGCCCAGGGGGGCGCGGGGGCCGGGCAGCACGGCTCGCCGTGGTTCCGGGCGGCCGGCCTGCCGGCGCACGACCAGCCCCAGGAGCCCCAGCCGGCCCAGCCGCCCCAGACCTGGCAGCAGCAGCCGTACGAGCCGTACGCCGACCCGTACGGGCAGCAGACCCCGTACGAGCCGTACGAGCAGCCGCACAGTTCGTATGCGCCGTACGACACGTACGAGCCGTACGAGACGCCCGCACCCGGGGGCGACGGCACCGGCGCCGGCGGTGGCGAGACGATGGCGCTCCCCACCATCGACCCGATCGACCCGATCGACATCACCGGCCCCGTCGACCCCGTCGGCCCCGCGCCGCGAATAGCGGAGTCGGACGAACCCGGGCAG
>NZ_JABWDV010000153.1 GCF_013362995.1 Streptomyces sp. TRM64462
ACCGCCCACGCTCGCAGGCCCGCTCCCCTCACCCGCGTCCCCCCGCGCAGGCGCATCCGCCGGGCCGACCATCCCGTCGGCGCCCCCGCTCGCCGCGCCCGTCGGTCCAGGCTCGGCCTCGGGGTGAGCGGGACCGGCAGGTTCCGGCCGCCCGGTGGCGGGGCCGGCCGGCGGGCAGGGAGGCGGGGTGGTGGCCCGCTGCCCGTGCGGGCGGTGACCGGCGGGTCCTATTGCTCCAGTGTTCGGCGTCCGGCCGGTGGTGTCGGTGCTCGCCGGTGGGGTGGCCAGGGCCGCCGACAGCGCTGCCGGGCTGGGGGGTTTGCGGTCGGTGCCCAGGAGGGCCGAGGTGATGAGCGCTTCCCACACGGTCGTCGTCATGGTGTCTCCAGTCAGGTGAGCGGGACCGTGCCCGGTGTGTCCGGGGACCAGGCGGCCAGCGGCGTGAAGCCCCGGTGGCCGCACTCGCCGAAGACGGTGACCGGCGCGCCGCCGGACACCGCGGCCAGGCGCCACAGGCCCGGGCGGCCGAGAGCGGTGCGGGTCACCGGAAGGGCCTCGCGGCCGTCGGCGTCGGCCAGTTGCCAGCCGCCCTCCGTCGGGACCGGCACCACGTCCCGCAGCGTCACCGGCCAGGCGTCCAGCCACGGGTCGTCGCGCAGCGCGAGCCCGTACGCCGTGAGCGCGTCGCCCACCGAACCGCCCGGCGGCGGCGCCTCCGCAGGCACCGGCGCCGCGAACCGCTCGCCCAGCTCCACCCGCAGCTGCCCGGCCCCCGCGTGCGGCGTGACCTCCGCGTCGATCACCGTGCCCACGGGCAGCGCCGGCTCCGGCGCCCGGCCCGCCGCGCCGAAGGACAGCAACAGGGCCGTGCGCCCCGTCCCGTACCCGTACAGCCATATGCGGCGCGTCGTCAGTTTGCCGTCGGACGTGTCGTACTGGGCGAGCGTCAGCCAGCAGTCCCGGATCGCCGGGCCCTCCGCGGACGCGGGCAGCCCGACCCGCGTGCGGACCGTCGCGGCCAGCGGCCCGGGCAGCCCGTCCACGCCGAGCCAGGCCCGGTCGAGGAGGTGCGTCAGGGCGCTCTCCTCCAGGAGCCGCACCGGCCAGCCGGGCCCCGAGCCCGGTATCGCCCCGAGCTCGCGCACCCTGGCCGCCAGCCCCGGCGCCTGCGCGTCGACCATGCGGCGTGCCGTCTCCTCCCACAGCCCGTACCCCGCCTGGTCCGCGGCCGCCAGACCCCCGCGCAGCAGGTCCGCGAGCCGCTGCTCCAGCTCCTCCGCGCCCGCCGTGATCCGCGCCGCCCGGTGCGCGGCCCTGCGGCGCGCCGCCTCGCCGCCGGCC
>NZ_JABWDV010000154.1 GCF_013362995.1 Streptomyces sp. TRM64462
GCCTTGCGCCCGGAGCCGGCGCGGCGTCGGGCCACACGGGCGCGCCAGGCTGCTCCCCCGCCTCGTCGGCCGGGGACACCGCAGGTGCGGAGGTCGTGCTGTCTTCCGGAGGCGTCGCCGGCCCGGGGACAGCCGGTGTGCGGTGCGGGGGCGGTTGCTGGGTGGGTGTGCCGGACGGCCCGCCGCGCACGTAGGTGCGCGTGGGGTGGGGGGCGTAGCGGCCGGCCACTGGTCCTCCGGGGGCGTGGATGTACCCCGTCAGGGTAGCCCCGGGCCGTAGCCGCGGCCGTAGCCCCGGCCGTAGCTCCGGGCCGTCCTACTGGTCGGACGAGAAGCGGATCGAGCCGGCCGGGAGATGGGCGTCGCACCAGACGCGGACGCCGTCGCGGAGCTCGTTGTCGGCGCCGACCCGGGCGCCGTCGCCGACGACCGCGCCGTGCAGCACCGTACGGGCGCCGATCAGGGCGCCCTCGCCGATGAGCGAGTCCGTCACCACGGCGCCCGGCTCCACGACCGCGCCCGCCATGACGGCGCTGCCCTCGACACGCGCGCCCGCGCCGACCACCGCGCCGGTGCCGATGACCGTACCGCCCGTCAGCTTGGCGTCCGGGGCGACCGTCGCGCCGTCCAGCACGAGCCGGTCGCCGCAGCGGCCCGGGACGGCGGGGGACGGGGCACGGCCGAGCACCAGGTCGGCGGAGCCGCGGACGAAGGCCTGCGGGGTGCCGAGGTCCAGCCAGTACGTGGAGTCGACCATGCCCTGGAGGTGGGCCCCGGCGGCCAGCAGGTCCGGGAACGTCTCGCGCTCGACGGAGACCGGGCGCCCGGCCGGGATGGTGTCGATGACGGAGCGCCGGAACACGTACGCGCCCGCGTTGATCTGGTCGGTGACGATCTCCTCGGGCGTCTGCGGCTTCTCCAGGAACGCCGTGACGCGGCCCGTCGCGTCCGTCGGGACGAGGCCGAACGCCCTCGGGTCCTCGACGCGCGTGAGGTGCAGGGAGATGTCGGCGCCCGAGGTGCGGTGGGTGTCGACCAGGGCTCGGATGTCGAGCCCGGTGAGGATGTCCCCGTTGAAGATGAGGACCGGGTCGTCCGGTCCCGAGTGGAGCCGCGAGGCGACGTTGCGTATCGCGCCGCCGGTGCCCAGCGGCTCCTCCTCGGTGACGTACTCGATGTGCAGCCCGAGTGACGAGCCGTCGCCGAAGTACGGCTCGAACACCTCGGCGAGGTACGAGGTCGCCAGCACGATGTGCTCGACGCCGGCGGCCCGCGCGCGGGCGAGTTGATGGGTGAGGAAGGGCACACCCGCCGCGGGCACCATCGGCTTCGGCGTACGCACCGTCACCGGCCGGAGCCTGGTTCCCTTGCCGCCGACCAGGAGGATCGCTTCTGTCACCTGTCGTCTCTGCTTCCTACGGGGCCGGTCGAGGGGGTGTCGGTGTCGGTGCCGATGTCTGATGACGACCGACCCCCGACCGACCCCCGTGGATCAGTCATACGATCGGTACGACCGGACAGTCTAGGCAGATCGTAGACAGGCTGTTCGACGAGCGTTCCTGTGCGGTCGTGCGGCGGTCCTGTTACGACCTGCCCTGGTATGAGGCGGCTGTGTTCCGGGTGGTTCCGAGTTTCGAGTAGAGCTGTGCTCCCGGGCATTCGGTGGCGTAGCCGTCGCGGTGCCCGGAGATGACATTCAACGTGGCCCGGGTGCCTTTCTTGTACAGGTTGCCGCCGCCCGATGTCAGGGTCGTCTTCACCCGCGGATCCATTCCGTGCAGGCCGAGTTTCCATGCCGTCAGCTTCGCCACCGCGGTGACCGTCGCGGCTGGTGGGGCGGCGGAGGTGTGTGTGCCGAGCACGGCGATACCTGTGCTGTTGGTGTTGAAACCGAGGGTGTGTGCCCCCTGCACCGGCTTCGCCACTCCACCGGCCCTGCCTTCGTAGATGTTTCCGCACTTGTCGATGGCGAAGTTGTAGCCGATGTCGCGCCAGCCCATGCTCCGGGTGTGGTAGCGGTAAATACTGCGCAGGACGGAGGGCGCCTGGGAGCAGGTGTAGTTGTTGCCGGTGGCGCTGTGGTGGACGAAGGCCACCCGAACGGTCTTCGTGTAGAGGAAGTCGCGTTCGCGCAGTGATTCGTCGGCACCCCAGCCCTTGCGGGTGACGATGGCCGGGCGGGGGCCGATGTACGGGGCGGCGGGGGCGGCGGCGAGGGTCGCCTCCGTGTCCGCCTTGGACAGGGCGGAGATCTGGGTGGCTCCGATCGGGGCCAGGTCGGCGTTGACGGCCGAACACCCCGCACAGCAGATGGCTGTAGAACACCTCCCGCCGCTCGGCCGGGCCGATCGCCCAGAA
>NZ_JABWDV010000155.1 GCF_013362995.1 Streptomyces sp. TRM64462
CAGCGGCGGGGCGCCGGGGGTCCTCGCCGGGACACGGGCGCGGGGGCTGTTCGACCGCGCGGGGTGGCGCGTCGTACGGGAAGGTGCGCGGGCCCGTGGGCGGGTGTGGCTCCCACGGGGCCCGGGACGGGGGGCTGTGCGGTGGGGGGCCGTCCGGTGGGGGGCCGTGCGGTGGGATGAGCGTGCCGGAGGCGGAGTGGTAGCGGTCGTCGAGGGTGTCGCCCGTCGCGGCGTGGGCCGTGTCCGGGGCGGTGTCGTCGTAGAGCTTGTCCCACCAGTCGTCCTCGCCGGTGGCGTTCCTGTCCCCCTGTGGACTCATGCCCTTAATTGTCCTCAGCGGGGGGCGCGCGAAACGGTGCTTCCGGAAAAAGTGCTCATCATGAAAGGCCGCCGGGCGCCGGGCGCCGTCAGAGCGACGGCATCCGGCGCAGCGTACGGACGGGACGGATCAGCAGCGGCAGGCAGGCCGTGCAGCCGAGCGCGCCGAGACACCACAGGGTGGCCCGGATGCCGATCAGATCGGCCAGTGCGCCGCCGGCCAGGGCGCCGAGGGGGAGGGCGCCCCAGATGGCGAAGCGCATCGAGGCGTTCATCCGGCCCTGCATCCCGGCGGGCGTCACGGCCTGACGCAGGCTCACCTGGTTGATGTTGTAGACCGTGACGCTCCCCGCGATGAGGCCCATGGCGGCCGCGATGACGACGGCGGCACGTGCGGGGGCGGCGGTCGCCAGCAGCAGCAGACCGAGCGGGGGAAGGAGGGACGTCAGGATGAGCGTGCGCCCGGGGCCGAGGACGCGCAGCAGGACGCCGTTGAGGAGGGCACCCGCCACCGCTCCCGCGTTGCCGACCGTCAGCGCGAGGCCGAAGAGCCCCACGGACAGGCGCAGATCGTTCACGGCGTACGCCGTCAGCACGGCACTCAGGGCTCCGCCGATGCCGAAGAGGTTGGCCACGGCGGTGGAGACGGCCAGCGCGCGCAGGACCGGGTGCCGGAAGACGAAACGCAATCCGTCCCGGATGGCCCCGGCCATCGACCCGCCGGCTCCCGTCTTGTCCGCGGGCGTTTCCGCGGGTGTTTCCGCGTGCGTGTCCCCGTGCGCGTCTGCCGGGGCTTCGCCGTGCGCGGAGCCACGGCCGATGAGGCCCAGGAGCAGGGCCGAACCGAGGTAGCTCAGCACGTTGCCCCAGACCGCCGTCGCCGCCGACGTCCACTGCACGGCGAGTCCGCCCAGCCCCGGTCCCGCCGACTCGGCGGCGGAGCGGGAGAACTCCAGACGGGCGTTTCCGGCCGGGAGGTCGGCGTGGTCCACCAGGTCGGGGAGATAGGAGAGATAGGCGATGTCGAACAGGACCGTGGCCGTGCCGACCAGCATGGCCACCGCGAAGAGCAGCGGAAAGGTCAGTACCCCCGCCAGGTGGGCCAGCGGCACGGCCGCCAGCAGGACCGCCCGTACGAGGTCCGCGACGATCAGCACGGGTCGACGAGGCCAGCGGTCGACCAGGACCCCCGCCGGGAGCCCGATCAGGAGGAACGGCAGCGTCTCGGCTGCCGCGAGGAGACCGAGCTCCGTCGTGGAGGCGCCGAGTGTGGTCACGGCCAGGACCGGCAGGGCGAAGAAGGCGATCTGCGTGCCGAACTGGCTGAGCGTGTGGGCGCTCCACAGCGCGGTGAAGCCCCGGTGCAGCCACAGGCTGCGCCGCCGGGGCGGCGCCGCGCCGCGCGCCGCATCGGCCGCCCCGGCCACCTCGTCGCCCGCCGTGCTCACCGGCCGTGACGCGCCAGATGCTCGCGCAGCGACCTGGGGCGGAGGTCGGTCCAGACCTCGTCGATCCTGGCCAGGCAGTCGGCCTTGGCGCCGCGGGTGCCCTCCCTCTCCCAGCCCGGTGGCAGGTCCCGGCCGGCCGGCCAGATCGAGTACTGCTCCTCGTCGTTGACGACGACGTCGTACTGTTCCTCTTCTTCGTGTTCCTGGGGCCGGGGTGACGGCATCGGAGCCTCCTCCTGGGTGGTGGGCGGTCGCCTTGTACGGGCGCGGCGAGGGTCAGCCGGTGACGGGCGGTGCGGGGCGGCGGGCCACGGCGGCCGGCCGGTCCGTCGGGTCGTCGAGATGGCCGGCGAGCGAGGCGAGTACGGCCTTGACCCGGTGGAGCAGATCCGCGGCACCGGCGTCGGGGATCAGGTCCCGGTGGTAGCCCACCTTGATCAGCAGAGCGGGGTCCGGCCAGACGGTGAGCCGCAGGGCCTCGTCGCCGTGGGCTCCGTTGGCCAGTTGGCCCCAGCCGGCGATCCGGGACTGCAGCGCCGTGGCGAAGGGGAAGTTCTCCACCACGATCTGCGAGTCGTGGAGCCGGCCGCCGTCGGGGACGCCTGACCAGCGCTGGACGTCCAGGGGGCTGGTGCGTTCATGGGCGGCCGACTCCGCGTGGCGGTCCTGGAGCCGGCGGAGCCAGGTGCCGGTGCGTTCGGTACGGCGGATCCGGACCCGGCTGGGCAGGACGTTGTTGAGGCATCCGACCGCGTCCTCGGCTCCCGGCCCGGCGGTCGACCGGCCCGCCACGACCGTGCCGAACAGCACGTCGTCGCTCTCCGCCAGCGCCCCGAGCACCAGCGCGTAGGCGCCCTGCACGGCCGTGTGCAGGGTGAGGCCGCGGCGGCGCAGGCTCGCGCGGAGCGCGGTGGTCTGGTCCCGCGTCAGCCAGGTGCGCAGGTCCGCCTGTTCGGCCGGCCCGTCGGCGGGGCCGAGCAGGGCGGCGACCGAACCGGCCGGGTCCCCGGCGAGTTCGGCCCGCCAGTGGGCGCGGGCGGCCTGTTCGTCCTCCGGTGCCCGTGGGCCGGCCAGGTCGCCGGGCGATGGGCGGGCAGGCAGCGGCGGTACGCGCCCCGCGCGCAGGCCGTCGTGGAGCGTGAAGAGGTCCTGGAGCAGGTGGGGGAAGGACCAGCCGTCGACGTGGAGGTAGGAGAAGCTCCAGACCAGCCGGGTCGCGTGGTCGCTCCGGAACAGGGCCAGCTCCACATGGCCGGGCTCCCCCGCGCCGACCGCGCGGCCGCGCAGGTCCTCGACATAGGCGGCCATGGCGTCCGCCGTCCGGTCGGTGGTGGCGCTACGCGTGTCCTCGCGGTGCAGCCGGATCCGTACGTTCCGGTGGGTCGCCTGCCAGGCCCGGCCCCCGTGGACGTGGAGCGAGGAGCGGAGCGCCGGATGGTGCTCGGCCAGGAGTTGCCAGGCGAGCACCAGCGCGTCCGGGTCGGTGTCGGTGCCGCCGATGTCGAACGCCTCGTACACGCGGTACAGGCCGGGGCGCGGGGCGTGGGCGAGGCGGTTCAGGCCCCACCGCTGCATCGGGGTCGCGGGGTGCACGGCGGCGGCGTCGCGCAGGTCGGCGAGGAGGCGCAGCCGGTCAGGGACGTCCGGCGCCGGGAGCGGGGTCACCACCGCCTCCGCCGTGGTGCGGGCGGCATGCGTGACCGGCCCGGCGGGGACGACCGGGGCCTGCGGGGCGGGGAGGGGGCGTGCCGCCGCGGCCAGTTCGGCCAGTGTCTGGTGGCGGAAGACGTCCCGGGTGGTCAGCTCCAGCCCGGCCGTACGGGCCTGGGAGACGACGCGCATGCTCAGGACGGAGTCGCCGCCGATGCCGAAGAAGTTGTCGCCCGGCCCCACGGCGGGGACGCCCAGGACGTCGGCCCAGATCCGGGCGATGACGGCCTCCTCGGGGCTCCTCTCCTGCTCCGCTCCGGCCTCCGGACCGGCCTCGGGGCCGGTTCCGGCGTCGGGCGCGGTGGCGCGCTCCGGCGGGTCGGGCAGGGCGCGGGTGTCGAGCTTGCCGCCGGGGGTCCGCGGCAGCCGGGGCAGTACGACGAGGTGTGCGGGTACGGCGTGGGCGGGCAGGACGGTCGTCAGGAACCGTCGCAGCGCCGGACCGTCGGTCCGCTCGCCGTCCCCGGCGTCTGCCGCGGAAGCCTCGCCGTCCCGTCCGTCTTGCGCGACAGCGGCGTACGCGACCAGACGCCGGGAGCCCGCCACCGCGAGGACGCGCACGGCCGCGTCCCGCACGAGCGGATGGGTGAGGAGCGCCGCCTCCACCTCACGTGGTTCCACACGGTGGCCGCGGATCTTGACCTGGTCGTCGAGGCGGCCCACGAAGGCGAGTTCGCCGTCCGTGCCGCGCCGGACGCGGTCCCCGGTGCGGTACATGCGCGCCCCGGGCCGCGCGGCGAACGGGTCCGGCAGAAACCGCTCCGCCGTCCGGGCCGGTTGGCGGTGGTAGCCACGGGCGAGGCACGCCCCGCCGATCCAGAGTTCACCGGTCAGCCCCGGCGGGACCGGCTGGAGCGTGCTGTCCAGGACGTACGCGGTGATGCCCGGCAGCGGCCTGCCGATGGGGAGGACGGTGGTCTCGTCGGTGCCCGCGGGGGCCGGTCCGTCGAGGCGGCAGGTGGTGGCTGTGATCGTCGTCTCCGTCAGGCCGTAGGCATTGGTCACCGGGCCGCCGCCGCCCTCGTGCCAGCGGGTGAGGTCCGCGTGGTGGCCGGTGTCGCTGCCGATCACGACCAGGCGCAGCGCGGGAGGGAGGGCACGGGGCCGGGCGTGCAGGTCCCTGGCCCACTCCGCCCAGTACGGGGTCGGCAGGTTGACCACGGTGACGCCGTCGGCGACCACGGGTTCCAGCGCCGCGGGCCCCACGGTGTTGTCCTCGACGAAGACGGCGGTCCCTCCGGCGCACCATGTCGGCACCGCCTCTTCGAGGGCGACGTCGAAGGCGGGCGCGGCGAACTGCAGGACCCGGTCGGTGGCGGTGAGCCCGTAGCGCCGGCCGGTGACCCGGGCGTGGTGAGCGAGGCTGCCGTGCGCGACGGCGACGGGCTTGGGCCGGCCGGTGGAGCCGGAGGTGAACAGGACGTAGGCGAGTGACGCGGGGACGGTGGCGGGGTGGGGTCCGTACGGTCCCGGTCCCGGTCCCGGGGCCGGGGCCGGGACCGGGGCCGGGGCCGGGGCCGGGACCGGGGCCGGGGCCGTCGTGCCGGCCACGCCGGAGCCGGGAGCGGACGCCGGTGTCCATGACAGCCCGGCACCCAGTCGGCCGCGGAGCGTCTCGGCGTCGGCGGCCGAGCCGCTGATTCCATGACGGGCTCCGGCGGTCTCCGCGAGTTCCCGCAGGCGCAGGTCGGGCTGGTGGAGGTCCACCGGTACGGCCGCCGCGCCGCTGTACCAGATGCCGAGGAGTCCCGTGGCCCAGTCGGCTCCGCGCGCCACCGCGAGCAGCACGGTGTCCTCGGGGCCGGCGTCCGCCGCCCGCAGCGCCCCGGCCACCGCGCGGGCCCGCTCATGGAGTTCCCGGTAGGTCAGCACGGTGGTGCCTGCGCGGACGGCGACGGCGTCCGGTGCGGAGCGTGCGCGGCGCGCGATCAGCTCGGGGACGCAGGCGGTGTCCGAGCCGGAGGCGTCCGGCGCCGTGGCTCCGGCCGCGGCGGGCGGCTCCGGCGGACGCGTGACGCCGGAGGTGACACCGGAGGCGAGGCCGGGGGTGAGGCCGGGGGTGAGGCCGGGGGTGGCGCCCAGCGGCAGGGTCAGGGCGGGACGGTCCGGTTCCGCCGCCGTGAACGCGGCCAGCAGGGCGAGGCAGGCGTCGGCGATACCGGCCACCGTGTCGGCGTCGAAGAGCGCCGTGGCGTACTCCCAGTCCGCCACGACCCCGGACGAGGAGACCTGAACGCCCAGGGAGAGGTCGAACTTGGCTGCCGTGCAGGGCAGTTCGGCCCGGCGCGTGGTGACGGGGCCCAGCGTCGGCATCTCGATGCCGAGCTGCTCCACCGCGCACACGGTCTGCACCAGGGGCGCGGTGGTCGCCGAGCGCTCGGCACCGAGCAGCGCGACGATCTCCTCCAGCCCCGTGGCCGGGTGGCGCAGGGACTCCAGGGTGCGGTCGCGGACCTGGCGGACCAGCTGCTCGGCCGTGGTCGTGTGCGAGATCCGGACGCGCAAGGGGATCGTGGTGACGTACATGCCCACGGTCTCGGTCTGCTCCTGGCTGCCGCGCCCCGCCGAGGGGACGCCGACGACCAGATCGCGCCCGCCCGTGAGTTTGGCGAGCAGCAGGGCGTGCACCGCCGTCACCACCATGGCCGGGGTGGCCCGCCACCGCGCCCCCGCCATGACGACGGCGCGCCACAGCCCGGCCGGGACGTCCCGCTGGAGCGCGGCTCCGGGCGCCGTACCGCTGTCGGAGCGGGGCCTGTCGGTGGGCAGGTCCGTGACCGCGGGGGCGTCGCCGAGCATCCGCCGGTAGTGCTCGCGGGCACCGGGTTCCGGACCCGGCGCGGGCTTCTCGTCGAACCAGGAAGCCGGTGCCGGCAGCCGGATGTCCTCGCCCGACTCCGCGCGGTACAGCATTCCGAGGTCGCGGTAGAGGATCCTCAGCGACCAGCCGTCGCACACCAGGTGGTGGACGACGAGGACGAGAAGGTGGTCGTCGTCGGCCTGCCGGATGAGCGTGGCCCGCACCAGCGGGCCCCGGGCGAGGTCGAAGGGGCGGGCGAGCTCGTCCCGTTGACGTGCGCGGGCGGTCTCGTCGGCGCCGTACGGGGTGGCGCGCAGATCGACCACCGGGAGGGGAAGCGAGATCGGCCCCGGATCCGTCAGAGCTGGGCCGTCGGCGCCTTGGCCGTCCTCGACGCGGGCCCGCAGGATCGGGTGCCGGTCCGTCAGGGCCTGGAGCGCCCGGTGCAGGGCGTCGGGCGCGAGGTGTCCGCTGAGCCGGAGCGAGGCGTTGATGTGGTACTTGGTCGCGTCCACCGGGCCGGCACCGGCCGCGTGTCCGGTGTGCTGCCACTGTTCGGCGAACCACACACCGGCCTGTGCGGGGGTCAGTGCGCGGCGGGCGGCGGGACCGGCCGGCCCTCCGCCTCCGTCGGCCCGGCTTCCCGTGGAAGGGTTCACACCTGCTCCCCCAGTCCATCCCGTCCGCCGTACCCGAGGGAGCGCAGGTGCGCCGTCATCTCCGCGACCGTCGGATGCTCGAAGAACGCCGACGTCTCGACCTCGGCGCCCAGTTCCGTCGCGGTGCGGTGCCGGAGCTTCAGCATCAGCAGCGAGTGCCCGCCCACCAGGAAGAGGTTGCTGTCCCGGTCGAGTGCCGGCTGGTTCAGCTCCTCCGCCCAGATGCGCAGTACACGTTCTTCGAGGGCGTCGGCGGGCGGTTCGCCCGCCGCGCGGTCCTGCGGTGTGCTGTCGGGTTCGCCCCACACGGGCAGACGTGCCCGGTCGACCTTGCCGGTGGGCGTCAGCGGTACCTCGTCGAGGACGACGAAGGCGGCCGGCACCAGGCCCGACGGCAGCCGGGCCGCCGCGTGAGCGCGCAGCTCCGCCGGGTCGGGGGCCGACTCGCCCGACCGCTGGAGATAGGCGGTGAGCGTCTGGTCGGGCGCCTCGCCCGTGACGGCCACCCAGGCGGCCGAGACGCCCGGATGGGCGGTCAGTACGTGTTCGATCTCGCCCGGTTCGATCCGTAGGCCACGGATCTTCACCTGGTCGTCCAGCCGCCCCAGGAACTCCAGGCGGCCGTCGCTGGTCCACCGGGCCCGGTCGCCGGTGCGGTAGAGGCGGGCTCCCGGTACACCGGAGAACACGTCGGGGACGAATCGTTCCGCCGTGAGGCCCGGGCGCCCGTGGTATCCGGCGGTGACGCCGTCGCCTCCCACGACCAGTTCGCCGGGGCAGTCGGGCGGCATCGGGTTGAGCCGCTCGTCCACGACGTACGCCTGCGCACCGTGGACCGGGCCGCCGAGCGGTACCGGCCGGGTGCTGTCGGGGCCGGGGTCCGTGACCTCGCAGGCAGTGGCGAGGACCGTGATCTCGGTCGGGCCGTACAGGTTCCGCACCGCAGGGACGCCGTCGGCGTACAGCCGGGAGACCAGCGCGGCGGACGGCGCCTCACCGCCCAGGCTGACCAGGCGCAGCGTCGGCGGCAGCCGGTGGTCGCGCAGGAGGTCGCCGAGCAGGCTGGGCACCGCGCACAGTTGCGTGGGCGCCTGGTCCGGCGGCAGCTTCGGCAGGTCGAGGAGGTGGTCGAGGAGCTGCACGGTGCCGCCCGAGGCGAGCGGGGGCAGGAGCTCGTACAGGGACATGTCGAAGCAGATCGAGACGGTCGCGAGGGTCCGGGAGAGGGCATCGGCCGGGGTGTCGCGAAGCGCCCAGCGGACGAAGTGGTCGACGTTGCGGTGGCTGACCACACAGCCCTTGGGTGTTCCCGTGCTGCCGGAGGTGTAGAGGATGTACGCCGTCGCGTCCGGATGGGCCGGCGGCCGGGGGAACGCGGTCGCCGCTCCGGGGGAGCCCGGCGGGCGGGCCGTGCACCGGGCGACGTCGATCGCCTCCCAGGGGCCGTCGGGCAGTTCGGCCGCGGTGCGGGCGTCCACGAGCACGCTGCGGGCGCCGGAGTCGGTGAGGGTGAACTCGGTCCTGCTCCGCGGGTGCGCCGGGTCCAGCGGGAGATAGGACCGGCCCGACAGCAGGACGCCCAGCAGCGCCGCGAGCATGCGGGGGCTGCGGGACAGGAAGAGCCCGACCGGCTCGTCGCCCGTTCCCGAGGCGTCCAGCCGGGCGGCCACCGCGGCCGCCTCGGCGGTCAGTTCGGCGTAGCTGAGCTGTTCGCCGTCGGCCGCGCGGACCGCCACCGCGTCCGGGCACCGGCGGACGACGTCCTCGATCAGCCGCGCGAGGGGGCGGGCCGGTCCCGCGTCCCCGCCCGTGCCCGCACGCAGCAGCGCCTGCCTGCGCGGCGCGGTGAGCAACGCCAGGCCGGAGAGCCTGCGGTCCGGGTGGCGGGACGCGTCGGCCAGCAGTTCCAGGTAGGACTCGACCAGCTCCGTCATGAACGCGGGCGCGAACAGGTCCGCGTTGTACTCCCAGAGCAGCGTGACCCGGCCGTCGACGCGTCCGTCCGCGCCGGTCTCCGCCTCGGCGCGCGGGATCATGATGACGTTGAGGTCGGCCTTCGCCGAGCCGTTGTCCCGTTCGAACACGGTGGCCGACGCGCCGGGCAGCTCCAGGTCCGGCATGCGTGCGTCGTTGGAGCTGAACATCAGCTGGAAGTACGGGTTGGCCGCCGGGTCACGGTCCGGGTTGAGGTGCCGTACGAGTTCGAGGAACGGGTACTCCTGGTGCGCGGACGCGGTCAGCACCGTGTCCCGGGTGCGGCGCACCAGGGTGGTGAAGGCGGGGTCGCCGCCGGTGTCACAGCGCAGGACGACGGGGTTGACCAGCATCCCGATCATCTGTTCCGTCTCGGCCATCTGGCGGTTGGCGAAGCCGGAGCCGATCACCAGGTCGTGTTCGCCGGTGCAGCGCGCCACCAGGGCGTAGAAGCCGGCCAGCATGGTCGAGAAGAGCGTGGCGCCCTCCTGCCGTGCCAGCCTGCGCAGCGCGGTGACGGTGGCGGTGGGCACCTCGACGCGGACGGCGGCGCCGTGGAAGGTCTGCCTGCCGCGCCGGGGGGCCAGGGTGGGGAGGGTGGTGGGTGCGGGCGCGTCGGCCAGCACCGCCGCCCAGTGGTCGCGTTGCGCGAGGAACGCGTCGGAGGTGAGGGACGTGTGCTGCCAGAGGGCGTAGTCCGCGTACTGGTGGGGCAGCGGGGGCAGTTCGGCGGGCTCGCCCGTGACCTCGGCCGCGTAGGCGGCGCGCAGTTCCCGCATGAGGAGGCCGAAGGACCAGCCGTCGTGCACCAGATGGTGTTCGACGAGGACGATCTCGTGCTGGAGCGGGGCCAGCCGCAGGACGGTCCAGCGCACCAGCGGCAGCTCGTCCAGGGCGAACGGGGTACGGGCCCGCTCCGCGGCGATCTCCTCGGCCCGGGCGCGCCGCTCGTCGGCGGGCAGTCCGGTGAGGTCGATGACTTCGACGGGCATCGGGCCGGTGGCGTGCACCCGCTGCCGGGGCGTTCCGCCGTCGTCGTGGAAGGTGGTGCGGAAGACGGCGTGCCGGGCCGTGATGGCCGCGACGGCCCGGCCGAGCGCGTCGGTGTCCAGGGTGCCGATGACGCGGAGGGTCGTCTGCGCGTGGTAGGCGACGTTGCCCGGGGACAGCTTCTGGAGGAACCACACCTGGCGCTGCTGGGCCGTCAGCGGCACGTCCGCGTCCGGTGCGGCGCGCACCAGCGGAGGAAGGGGGAGCGGCCGCCCCGTCCGTTCCGGGGCGGTGAGCAGCGCGGCCTGCTCGGTGATGGTCGGCGCGGCCATGAGGTCGCGTACCGGGAGCCGTATGCCGAACCGGTCGGTGATGCGGTTCGCCATCCGGGCCACGGCCAGGGAGTGGCCCCCGAGGTCCAGCAGCGAGTCGTCGGTCCCGAGGTCCGTGACCTCCAGCACCTCGCGCCAGATGTCCGCCAGGGCCTCCTCGACGGGTGTGGCGGGGGGCCGGCGCTGGGCGTGCGCGGCCCGCTCCCATCCGGACGGCAGCGGGAGCGCGTCGGTGTCCACCTTGCCGTTGGGCCGCAGGGGCAGCGCGTCCACGATCACATAGCGCCGGGGTACATGGGCCGCGGGAAGCTGCGTCGCGAGGTGCTCGCGCAGCTGCGCCGCGGTCGGTACGGCGCGCGGGTCGGCCGGGACGACGAAGGCGATGAGCTCGGTGGCGCCCTCGGGGCCCGTCGGGCGGGCCACCGTGAGGGCGTCGGCGACCTGTGGATGGCCCGTCAGATGGCGGTCGGCCTCGCGCGGATGGACCCGCTGGCCACGGATCTTGACCAGCTCGTCGGCGCGGCCCAGCACGTGAAGGACTCCCTCCTCGTCCCACCGCCCCAGGTCTCCGGTGCGGTAGAGGCGGGCGCCGGGCGTGCCGGCCAGCGGGTCCGGCACGAAGCGTTCGGCCGTGAGCGCCGGGTCCCCGAGGTAGCCGCGCGCGAGGCCCGCGCCGGACAGGCAGATCTCACCGGTCTCGCCGGCCGGGACCGGCTCCAGGTCCTTGCCGAGGATCCGGACGGCCACCCCGTCGAGGGGGCGGCCGACCGGCAGTACGGCGTCGGGCTCCTCCCGTACGGGATCGGGCTCCTCCCGTACGGTGTCGAGCTCCCGTACCGCGTCGGGCTCCCCGGCGTACGGTGAGGGCTCTCCGGGTGCGAAGCGGTGCACGGTGGAGGTGATGGCCGCCTCGGTCAGCCCGTAGGCGTTGACGACCTCCGCCGCGCTGAACCGCCGCCAGGCGGCCAGGGTGGAGGCGCGGCCCGTGTCGCTGCCCACGACGAGCAGCCGCAGGTGGTCGGGCACCGGCGCGCGGCCGTCGGTGAGGTCCCGCACCCAGTGCTGCCAGTAGGGGGTCGCGAGGTTGGCGACCGTGACGCCTTCCGCCGCCAGGAGGGAACTGAGGTCTTCGGGCGACAGCACGGCGGGCGGTGCGAGGACGAGTTCGGCGCCGACGGCCAGGGTCGGCAGGATCTCTTCGAGCGCGACGTCGAACCCGATGGTGGTGAGCTGGAGCACCCGGTCGTCGGGCCCCAGGCCGTATGCCGCTGCGACCGAGGCCGTGTGGTTCGCCAGCGCGCCGTGCGGTACGCAGACGGCCTTGGGTGTTCCTGTGCTGCCGGAGGTGAACAGCACGTAGGCCGCCTGATCGCGGTGGAGGGGCCGGGCGGGCGGCGCGGGTTCGTGAGGGGCCGCCGGTGCCGCGGCCGTGTGGTCGTCGCCGCTCCGGTCGGCCGGCTGGAGGACCGGAAGGCCGACGCGGTCGGGGACCGCGCGGTGGGCCCGGTCGGTGACGCAGACGTCGGCGGCCGACAGCATCCGTGCGACCCGGTCCTCGGGCAGCCCGGGGTCGACCGGCAGGAAGGCGGCGCCGCTGCGAAGCGTGCCGAGCAGGGTCACCACGAGGTCGATGCCGCGCGGCAGCATGACCGCGACCACGGGCTCCGGTCCCGCCAGGTCCGGGCCGGCCCGGCCGATCCGTGCGGCCTCCGCCCGTACGCGGTCGGCCAGTTCCGCGTACGTCAGGCGCTCGGCCCCCTGCCGTACGGCGACGCGCTGCGGCTGTTGTGCCGCCCGTCGCAGAACGGCCTCGACGACAGGCTCTGTTCCCCCGTGTGACGACATGACGAAGTGCACCCCCGTACGAGAGGACTCTCCGGCGTCCCGTGCCCGGGGTCTCCGGGCGCGCCGACGACGGCTGTGCGTGGTCACCGGGAAGCGTGCCGTCTGGCGGGGCAGGAAAGGTAGTCATGGCGCAGAACCGAAGCCAAGATGGCCGATTACGACGGCCCTGGCCGGTTTCGGGGGGTGAGCGGGGCGTTCCGTTCCGGGTGGGTGTGGAGGGGAGTGGAGCGGTGAGTGCCGCGGTGGCGGCACCTTGGCAGAGGGGCGTGCGGTGTGGTGATGATGGGCGAGGCGGGTTCGCGCCGTGGCTGTTTTCCGCCACGGCCCGGACGGAGCGGCGTGTTCCCGGGATGAGGGCCGGAGTGAGGGGTGGGCGCGGGTGCTGACGGCTATAGGGCTGGACGAGCGGCAGGAGTCCGCGTACCGGGCGCTGGTCGCGCTGGGCGCCGCGGGGGTCACGGACCTCGCGCACCGGCTCGGCCTGGCGGAGCCGGAGACGGAGCGGACGCTGCGGCGCCTGGAGGCGCAGGGGCTCGCCGCGCGGTCCTCGTACCGGACGGGCCGCTGGGTGGCGGCGCCGCCGGGGGTCGCCCTGGGGGCGCTGGTCACCCGGCAGCGGCACGAGCTGGAGCAGGCGGAGCTGGCGGCGGCGCTGCTGGCGAAGGAGTACCGGGCGGAGGCGGCGGAGCCCGAGGTGCACGACCTGGTGGAGGTGGTCACCGGGGCGGGCGCGGTGGCGCACCGGTTCCTCCAGCTCCGGCTGGGCGCGGCGGACGAGGTGTGCGCCCTGGTCACGGGCCGCCCCGTGGTGGTGGCGGGCGCGGAGCACGACGCGGAGGAGCGCGCGGCCCGCCCGGGCGTGGCGCACCGGGTGGTGGTGGAACGCGAGGTGCTGGAGGTGCCGGGCGGGGTCGCGGAGCTGGCGGCGGCGCTGGGCCGGGACGAGCGGGTACGGATGGTGGACCGGGTGCCGACGAGGCTGGTGGTGGCCGACCGGTCGCTGGCGATGGTGCCGCTGACGGGCCGGGGCGCGGAGCCCGCGGCGCTGGTGGTGCACGCCAGTGGGCTGCTGGAGTCGCTGATGGGCCTGTTCGAGGCGGTGTGGCGGGAGGCGGTGCCGCTGCGTCTGGATCCGGGCGGCTCGGTGGCGGGGACGGCGGCCGCGGGCCCGGACACGACGGACCTGGAGATCCTGTCGCTGCTGCTGGCGGGTATGACGGACGCGAGCGTCGCGAAGCAGCTCGACCTGGGGCTCCGTACGGTCCAGCGCCGCGTGAAGGGCCTGATGGAGCTGACGGGCGTGACGACCCGGCTGCAGCTGGGCTGGCATGCGTACGAACGGGGCTGGGTCAGCCGCTGACCTCCCCCGACGCACCTGCTGACCTGCACGGACGGCGGGCGTCCTGCACGCTGGACAGATGGGTGTGTGGCAGCAGCTCCTGGTCGCTCTGGTGCTGCTGCTCGGCCTCTTCGGGGTCCTGGTCCCGGGCGTTCCGGGGCCGTGGCTGGTGTGGGCGGCGGTGCTGTGGTGGTCGCTCCAGGACACGTCGGCGGCCGCGTGGTGGCTGCTGGTCGGCGCGACGGCCCTGCTCCTGGTGACCCAGGCCGTGGTGTGGCAGCTTCCCGCCCGCCGCCTGCGCGGCGTCGGCGTGACCCGCCGGATGGTGGTGTACGCGGGCGTCGGCGCGCTCGTGGGCTTCGTCGTGCTCCCGGTGATCGGCGCGGTACCGGGCTACGTCGGCGGCATCTACCTCTCGGAACGCCTCCGCCTCGGCGGCCACGGCCCGGCGGCGGCGTCGACCCGCGCCGTCATGCGCGCGATCGGCACGAGCGTCCTGGTGGAGCTCTTCGCCTGCCTCCTGATCGTCGCGGCGTGGCTGGGCGTGGTGGTCGGTACGTAGCCCCCGCTCCGCCCGGCGGGCCCCGGGGCGCGGAGGCCCCGCGCCCACCCCCGCACCCGCCCGCCCGGCTGGATGCGGGGCGAGCGGGCGGCGGGTGGCGGATGCGGCCAGTTCAGGTGCGATCAGTGCAGGGGGTGCGGGCCGGCGCCGCGTTTGGCGGCCATCGCGGCGCGGCCCTCGGCCCCCCTGCGTTTCCACTCGCGGCGGAGTTCCGCCCGTACCCGGGCGTCGGTCTTGGCCACGATGTACGCGTTCTCGCGCTGCAGCTTGCGGTAGCTGTCGAGCCGGCGTTCCGGCAGGGTGCCGGAGGCGACGGCGGCGAGGACGGCGCAGCCGGGTTCGGCCTGGTGGGCGCAGTCGTGGAAGCGGCACGACGCGGCCAGTTCCCCGATCTCCGCGAAGACCTGGCCGACGCCCGCCCCGGCGTCCCACAGCCCGACGCCGCGCAGGCCCGGTGTGTCGATGAGGACGCCGCCCCCGGGCAGGACGAACAGGTTGCGGGTGGTGGTCGTGTGGCGGCCCTTGCCGTCCACGTCGCGGGTCGCCCGGACGGCCATGGCGTCCTCGCCGATGAGCGTGTTGGCGAGGGTCGACTTGCCGGTGCCGGACACGCCGAGCAGCACCGTCGTGCCGCCCGCGACCAGGGCGCGCAGCACGTCGACGCCCTCGCCGGTGACGGCGCTGACCGGGAGCACCTGTACGCCGGGCGCGGTGGTCTCCACGTCCTGGACGAGGTACGACAGGCCGACCGGGTCCGGTACGAGGTCGGTCTTCGTGAGGACGACCAGCGGCTGCGCCCCGGACTCCCAGGCCAGTGCCAGGAACCGCTCGATGCGGCCGAGGTCGAGTTCGACGGCGAGCGAGACGGCGATGACCGCGTGGTCGACGTTGGCCGCGAGGATCTGCCCGTCCGACCGCTTGGACGAGGTGGACCGTACGAGGGAGGTGCGGCGCGGCAGGTACGCCCTGACGTAGCGCGGGGATCCGCCGGCCGGGTCGACGGCCGCCCAGTCACCGGTGCAGATCACGCGGAGGGGATCGTGCGGGGTGACGAAGGCGGTGTCGGCGCGGACGGTGCCCTCGGGTGTGATCAGGTCGCACTGGCCGCGGTCGACGCGGACGACCCGCCCCGGGACCAGGCCCCGGTCGGCGTACGGAGCGAACTCCTCCTCCCAGGCGGCGTCCCAGCCGTAGGGGGCCAGGGACGCGAAGGCGGAGGAGAGAGAGGCGGAACGAGAGAGGGAAGGAGAGAGGGAAGACGAACAGCGGGAGGAAGACAACGGGAGCCCTTCTCGGGGCGGTCCCGGACGTCGCGTTCTCGACGTCAGACGGGGACCGCGGAAGTGGGAATGATGATCTTCTGCAGCCGGGCAGCGGCCGCCACCGTGACAGTCACCATGTCCTCACCCCCTGAGCGTCGTTGTCGTTGGTCGCCGTGTGCGACGTCCACACGTTAGCCGGGCTCCGCCGGACCGCGCCAACGGTTTTTCGGTCCCACTTCCTGTACGGCGATCGACGTATGTCGAGTCACCCCTTCCGTCGTAACCGGATGCGGCGTTCGACACCGGACCGTCCATCAGTTCATACGTCTGTCGCATGAGACGGTGGTCCGCGTCCGGTCCGCGAGCGGGGCGGTCGCGCCGGGGCGTGCTGAGGGCGCGCACCCCAACCGGCCTGCGGAGTCACACATTCCGGATGTGTGGGATCCGTGACACACCACCAGATCGCTTATGACAACCATTGTCATCTGCTGGCATGCTCGACCTCCGGCACGTCGCCCCGTCACACTCGGCCGAGTCAGTCCCTCCGAGACGACACCTTCCGTCCCTTCGAGAGGACCAGGACCACACCCGCATGAGCGATCCGCTGTATCTCGCACCACGCCTGGAGTCGCGGCCGGCGGCGCTGCTGGACTCCCCCGTCTTCCTCCACTCCTTGGTCGCCGCCCTGGGCTCCCCCCTCAACGTGGTACTGCCGGACCAGATGGCCGACAACGTACGGCGTTTCCAGGACGTGTACGCCCGGCACCGGCTCGCCGGGCGGATCTGCTTCGCGCACAAGGCGAACCGCTCCAGCGCCCTCGTGCGCCGGCTCGCCGCGATCTCCGCACCCGCGAACGGCCCCGCGGCACACAGCCCTGCCGCCCACAGCCCTGCCACCCACAGCCCCGCCGCAAGCGGCGCGTCCTCGGCCGGAGCCTCCGTCGGCATCGACGTCGCCTCGCTCGGCGAGCTCCAGCACGCACTCGGCTGCGGCTTCACACCGGAACGGATCACCGCGACCGGCCCGAAGGACCCCGCCTTCCTGTGGCTCGCCGCCCGCACCGGGGTCACCGTCGGCACCGACTCGGCGGGCGAACTCACCGCGCTGGCCGCGCTGGTGGAGCGCCACGACCTCCCCCGGGTCCGCGTCATGCCGCGCCTCTCCGAGTTCACCGCGCCGGGCACCCGCACGCTCACCCGCCGCAGCCGGTTCGGCACTCCGGCCGACGAGGCCGACGCGCTCCTCGACCTCGTCGAGAAGCACCCCGGCAGCCTGGAGCTCACCGGGGTCTCGTACCACCTGGACACCATGTCCCTCGCCGAGAAGGCCGTCGCGCTCGAAGGCTGCGTCCGCGTCCTGGACGACTGCCGCCGCCGCGGGCTGCGGCCCCGTGCCGTCGACATCGGCGGCGGGTTCGGCGTCGACTACCTCGCCGACGGCGCCCAGTGGGAGGCGTACACCACCGAACTGACCCGCGCCCTGCTCGGCAGGCGCCCGCCCCTCACCTGGGAGGGCCACGGCTACGGGCTGCGCGCCGAGAACGGCACCCTGCGCGGCGCCCTCGGCGTGTACCCCGGGCACCGGCCCGTCGCCGGCCCCCGCTACCTGGACGAACTCCTGGGCCAGGCCGCACCGTCGCTGGGCCGCCCGCTCGCCACGCTGCTCCTGGAGAACCTGTACGACCTGCACGCCGAGCCCGGCCGTGCCCTCACCGACCAGTGCGGCATCACGCTCGCCGAGGTCCTGGAGGTGCGGGCGACGGCGGCCGGCGAGCGGCTCGTACGGATCGCCGCCAACGCCCGTGACGTGGGCCTGGAGGACCACGGGCTGCTCGTCGACCCGGTCCTCGTACCGAGAGGCGCGCCCGACGACGGCGTCGAGCGGCCCGTCGGCGTCTACATCCTCGGCAACCTCTGCCTGGAGTCCGATCTCATCAGCCGCCGCACCGTGTTCCTGCCGCGCGCGCCGCGCCCCGGCGATCTCCTCGCGTTCGTCAACACCGCGGGCTACTTCATGGACTTCACCGCCGACCACGCCATGCGGCAGCCCGTCGCCCGCAAGGCCGCCGTCCACCAGGACGCCGCAGGGGCGTGGCGCTGGTGCCTCGACGAGCAGTACTGGCCCCATCTCACCGCGGACGAACCGGGGGGCGCCCTATGAGGTACGACCACATCACCGACGCCATCGGCGACACCCCCCTCGTCAGGATCGCCCCCGAGGTGCACGGACTCGCCCACATCGACCTGTACGCCAAGCTGGAGATGCTCAACCCGTTCGGCTCGGTCAAGGACCGGGCCGCCTGGCGGATGGCCCGGCCGCATCTGGAGCAGGCCCGCGCGCAGGGCCGTACGGTCGTCGAACTGTCCAGCGGCAACACCGCGAAGGCCCTCGCCGTGATCGCCGGGATGCACGGGCTGCCGTTCAAGAGCGTCACCAACCGGATGAAGGTCCCCGAGATCAAGGACCTGCTCCTGCTGCTGGGCGCGGAGATCGAGGAGCTGCCGGGGCAGGCCGAGTGCCTCGACCCGACCGCGACCGAGGACCCGCTGACCCGCATCCACCGGATGCTCACCGAGGACGACGGCCAGTACCTGCACACCGACCAGTACTACAACCCGGCCAACGCCGAGGCCCACGCCTCCGGCACCGGGCCCGAGATCATCAAGGACCTGGGCGGCGCGGCCCCCGACTGGTTCGTCGCCGCCGTCGGCACCGCCGGGTCGTCCACCGGCACCGCGCGCGCCCTGCGCGCCCACGCCCCGGACACCGGCGTCATCGGGCTCGTCGCCCACAAGTCGGACTTCATACCCGGCATCCGGAACATCGACGAGGTCCACGAGGTCGGCCTGTTCGACCCGGAGACGTACGACACGCTGGAGTCGGTCACCGCCGACGAGGCCATCGACGGCATGCTGACGCTCGTACGCCGCTGCGGCATCCTCGCCGGCCCGACCGGCGGCGCCGCCTATTTCGGAGCCGTACGCCATCTGCGCGCCGTGGACGCCGGACTGTCCCGGGACGAGTCCGGCGACGGGCGGCGGCGGACCGCGGTGTTCATCGTCTGCGACCGCGTCGAGAGCTACATGAGTTACGTACGGCAGCGCCGCCCCGAACTGCTGCGGCGCCCGCCGCGCCCCAACTCGCCCGCCACGCTCACACCGGACGAGCTGGCGGCGGTGCACGTCATCGGGGTCGAGGAGGCCCGGGCGTGGATCGACACGGAGCGGCCCGTGGTCGTGGACCTGCGGGGCGCGTTCGCGTTCGCGGCGCTCCACATCGAGGGGTCCGTCAACATCGTCGACGAGCTGTTCGCGGAACTCCTCCACGGCGGGCTGCCGTTCGGCCGGTCACAGCCGGTGCTGCTGGTCTGCCCGGTCGGTGAGCAGTCCGTCGCGTACGCGGCGCTGCTGACGCGGATGGGCCACCGGAACGTGCGGAGTCTGGCCGGCGGGATCATCGCCTGGCGGGACGCGGGCGCGCCGATGGTGCGGGACTGAGGCGGTGGACACGATGGGCGACACGACCAGGCAGTCGAGGCACACGGCATCGGCCGCGTTCCCGGCGCCGTCGGCGGGGCTGCGCGAGTGGCAGCGGCCGCTGCGCGAACAGTTCCCGATCGTCACCGGCAACCCCGGCCTGGCGTATCTGGACAGCGCGGCCACCGCGCAGAAGCCGAAGGCGGTGCTGGACGCCGTCCAGACGTATCTGACCGGCTGCAACGCCAACGCGGGCCGCGGCACGTACAC
Source organism: Streptomyces sp. TRM64462 (assembly GCF_013362995.1). Taxonomy (GTDB): domain Bacteria; phylum Actinomycetota; class Actinomycetes; order Streptomycetales; family Streptomycetaceae; genus Streptomyces. The sequence goes on from NZ_JABWDV010000155.1 coordinate 18,987, forward strand.
GTGGGCCAACCGCACCACGGCGCTCATCGAGGAGACCCGGGAGCGGGTCAAGGCGTTCCTCGGTGACCCGGCACCCGACCGCTCGGCCGTGTGGTTCACCAGCGGCACGACGGACGGGCTGCGGACCGTGGCCCGCGACTGGCTGGTGCGGGAGCTGGCGGACGGCGACGAGATCGTGGTGCCGTTCGCGGACCACGAGGCCAACCATCTGCCGTGGCTGGAGGCGCGGGAGCTGCTCGCCGAGCGGGGCGTGCGGATCACCGTGCACCCCCTGCCGTACCAGCAGGACTCGCGGGACTACGACGTGGACGCGCTGGCCGCGCTGGTCGGGCCGCGCACCCGGTTCGTGGCGGTCACGCACGTCCACCACGTGTACGGCGCCGACATGAACGTGCACCGGGTACGGAAGGTGGTCGGCCCGGACGTGCCGATCTGCCTGGACGCGGCGCAGAGCGTGGGCCATCTGCCGCTGGACCTGGGCGCGCTGGACGTGGACTTCGTGGTGTTCTCCGGGCACAAGGCGATGGCGCTGCCCGGTACGGGCGTGGTGTGGGCGCGCGGGCAGCGGGGCGGCGCCTTCCGGCCGGGCGGCTGGCAGGGCACGCCCAACACGACGGGCATCCTCAGCCTGCGGACGGCCCTGGACTGGCTGGACGCTGCCGGCCTCGGCCGTATCGAGGAGTGGACGGTCGGTCTCGGCGTACGGCTCACGGACGGGCTGAGCAAGCTCGACGCGTACGAGGTGCTGGGCTGCCCGCTCAGTCTGACGGCCGACTCGGCGGTGCAGCGCCGGCAGGGCCTGGTGACGTTCCGGCACCGCTCGATCAGCGCCAACGACCTGGGGTTCATCCTGGCCGCCCACGGGCTGCTGGTCCGGGCGGACGGCCTGTGCCAGGCCCGGGCGGGCGAGAGCGACAGCTCGGTGCGGGTCAGCCTGCACGTCTACAACACGCCCGAGGAGATCGACCGGCTCCTCGGGGTGCTGTCGGACCTGGCCGACGACCGGCCGGGCGGGCAGCGGTAGGGAGTGTCCGCAGAGCCGCCCGGCAGCGGGGACTTCGCGGGCACGGCCTGAGGCAGTACGGAAGCAAGGGAGCACGAGGGGACGATGTCGCGACGGTTGATGTCACGGCCGCTGACGGCCGAGCGCGCGGGTGAGTGGATCCGCCGGTGGGAACTCCAGCAGGAGCGGTACGCGTGCGATCGCGAGGCCCGCTTCACGGTGATCGCCGATGTCGTGGAGGCCGCGACGGCGGCCGTGCCGCGCCCGCTGATCGCCGACCTGGGCTGCGGCCCCGGCTCCCTGGCGGCCCGGCTGGCCGAGCGGCTGCCGCACGCCGAGGTGGTGGGCGTGGACACCGATCCGCTGCTTCTGGCGCTGGGCCGGGCGCACCACGGCACGGCGGTGCGGTTCGCGGACGCGACGATCGGCGCGCCCGGGTGGCTGGCGTGCCTGGAGCTGCGCGGCCGTCCGCTGGACGCGGTGGTGTCGGCGACGGCGCTGCACTATCTGCCGGAGCCGGCGCTGCTGTCGGTGTACGAGCAGGTACGGGACCGGCTGCGGGGCGGCGGCGTGCTGGTCAACGGCGACCACCTGTTCCAGGAGGACCCGGCGGTCGCCGCACTCGCCCGGGTCGTCGGCAGCCGTCACGCCGAGCGCCACGGCGCGGACGCCCACGAGGACTGGACGGGCTGGTGGGCGGCGGCCGCCTCCGCCCCGGAGCTCGCCGGCCCCCTCGCCGAACGCGCCCGCCGCGGCCCGGGCGCCGGCGGCGACAACGGCCTGACGCTCCAGCGCCACGTGGAGCTCCTCCACAAGGCCGGTTTCGCCGCGGCGGGCCCGGTCTGGCAGTACGGCCCGAGCTGCGTCCTGGTCGCGGTACGGGAGCCGTAAGCGACCGTCAGGCCGCCGCCTTGAGCGTCGCCGCTCCGAAGGACACGTCGAAGCGGTCGCACCAGATGCTGACGCTGGAGTACGTGTCGAGGTCGAAACCGGCGGGCAGCGCGTAGTTCTGGTCGCCCTTGTTGCCCTTGAGCTTGCCGAGGCTGACGTACGCCCCGTCGTCGAAGACGTGCCACCCGGCCTTGCCCTCGATCACCGGGGCGTCCGTCACCCAGACGCGCAGATCGGGGCCGTTGCTGGTGTCGAGTCCCTCCAGGCGGAGGACCTGGGACCCGTCGGTCAGCCGGACGACACGTACGGAGCCGCTGGTGGCGTGCTCGTGGCTGATGAAGGTGCCGGTGGCGAGGGTGCGGGGCCCGCTGTCGCCGGAGGGGGCGGCGGGCGAAGCGGGAGCGGACGGGCCCGCCGGATCCGCGGGCGCGGCGGGGGCGGAGGGGGCGGCGGGCGCGGCGGGGTCCGCCGGCGCCGAGACCCCCGGGAGGGCCTCCTGGACCGTGTCGTCGGTCCACAGCTTCCACGGCTGGAACCAGTACAGCCCGAAACCCAGCCCCGCCAGCGCCACCACCAGCACGCCGATCACCACCGGCCGGGCCACCAGCCGCCGCGCACCACCCATCGTCACCACTCCTCGCGTTCGCTCGTCCACGGGTCACGTGGCTGCCATTCAACTCGGCGAACGCCCCGCTGAGGACCGTGATCCGATGACGAATTCCTTACGGCGGACGTCCGATCCGCACAGGACGGCACCGTCCCGGCGGGAGGCCGCTCCCGGTGACCGCCGGCGGTGCTCACCGGGGCCTCCGGTCGTCGGGCCCCTTGCTCTTGCCGTTCCGTTCCTTCTGGAGCCGCGCCCGGACGTCGTCCGGCGGCAGGAAGCGCGACCACCGTTCGGGGAACTCCGACGGCATGTCCGGGTCGTCCGGGTCGTCCGGGGCCGGGTTCTCACCGTCCGGTGCCCGTGTCCGGGCGAGCAGGGCCTCGGCCTCCGCCGCGCGGAGGCGTTCCGTCTCGGCGCGGGCGGCGGCCGTGGAGACCGACGGCCACACACGGTCGATGGCCGCGTTCACGGCGGCGCCCACCAGCACCGCGAAGGCCGAGATGCCGATCCACAGCAGAACGGCGATCGGTGCGGCCAGGGAGCCGTAGATGGTGGGGCCCTCGACCGTGTTCGTCAGATAGATACGGAGCAGGAAGCTGCCCAGCACCCACATCCCGAGCGCCACGAGCGCGCCCGGCACGTCCTCGATCCACGGGGACCGCACCGGCACGGACACGTGGTACAGGGTCGTGAGGAACGCGACGGACAGCAGGATGACGACCGGCCAGTACAGGACGGCCACCACCTCCGTACCCCACGGGATCAGCTCCACCACGCGGTCCGGGCCGACGACCGCGAGCGGCAGCACGACCGCGCCGATCACGAGGGCGATCAGATAGAGGAGGAAGGCGAGCAGCCGCGTCGCGACGATGCCGCGGTGCCCGTCCAGGCCGTACATGACGGTGATGGTGTCGATGAAGACGTTCACGGCCCGGGACCCGGACCACAGCGCTATGGCGAAGCCGATGGAGATGATGTCGGGGCGACCGCCCTGGGTGACGTCCTCCAGGAGCGGTTTCGCGATGTCGTTGACTCCGTCCTCGGAGAGGACCGTGCCGACCGCCGCGAGGATGTTCTTCTCGATGGACGCGACAGTGGTCGTGTCGGTCCACTCGTCGATGTAGCCGAGCAGACCGAGCAGACCGAGCATGAGGGGCGGCAGCGACAGCAGCGTGAAGAAGGCGGCCTCGGCGGCGAGGCCGAGGATCCGGTACTCGATGCACGAGTTGACGGTGTCCTTCAGGAGGAGCCACGCCAGCTTCCGCTTCGAGACGTTGCGGTAGAGGACGCGGGCCCGGTGGAGTCGTCCCGTGGACCCGGTGCCGGGCCCTGAACCGGGTCCGGAAGAGGACCCTGGGGCCGACTCGGGTGTTTCCTTTGCTGCCTGCACCTCCTTACCGTATCCGCATGGCAGCCACCACCCACACTGTGACCAATCAGCCTCCGCCGCTGGTCGGATACGACGTCTTCGCCGCCGACCGCGCGCTCACGGAAGCCGTGGAACGCCACCTTCCGCCCGAACTCCTCGACGAGGCACGGCAGGAGCTCTCCCGGCTGGGCACCACGGCGGGCTCGGCGCAGGCCCAGTCCTGGGGCGCGCTCGCCAACGAGTACCCGCCGCGGCTGCGCACCCACGACCGGTACGGCCACCGGATCGACGAGGTCGAGTTCCACCCGGCCTGGCACCGGCTCCTCGGCCACGCGGTGACCGCCGGGCTGACCGCGGCCTGGGCCCGCCCGTCCGGGCACGTGCGGCGCGCGGCCGGGTTCCTGGTGTGGACGCAGGCGGAGGCGGGGCACGGCTGCCCGCTGTCGATGACCCACGCCGCCGTTCCCGCGCTGCGCGCGGACCCGGAGCTGGCCGCGGTGTGGGAGCCGAAGCTGACCTCGCGCGTGTACGAGGGCGAGGAGCTGCGCCCGCCGGCCGAGAAGACCGGGGTGCTCTTCGGAATGGGCATGACGGAGAAGCAGGGCGGCAGCGACGTCCGGGCGAACACGACGGCGGCGGCGCCGCTGGAGGCCGAGGGGGAGTACGTACTCACCGGGCACAAGTGGTTCTGCTCGGCGCCCATGTCGGACGGCTTCCTGGTGCTGGCCCAGGCGCCGGGCGGCCTGACCTGCTTCCTCGTGCCGCGCGTCCTGGAGGACGGGACGCGTAACGTCTTCCGGATCCAGCGGCTCAAGGACAAGCTCGGCAACCGCTCGAACGCGTCCAGCGAGGTCGAGTTCGACGGGACGTGGGCGCGCCGGGTCGGTGAGGAGGGGCGCGGGGTGCGCACCATCATCGAGATGGTCGCCGCGACCCGCCTCGACTGCGTGCTGGGGTCGGCCGCGCTGATGCGGCAGGCGGTGGCGCAGGCCGTGCACCACTCGGCGTACCGCAGCGCGTTCGGCGGGCCGCTCATCGACAAGCCGCTGATGCGGAACGTGCTGGCGGACCTGGCGCTGGAGTCGGAGGCGGCGACGGTACTCGGGATGCGGCTGGCGGCGGCGTACGACGCGGTGGAGTCGTCCGGTGCCGAGCACGACCGGGCACTGCTGCGGCTGGCGGTGCCTGCGGCCAAGTACTGGGTGACGAAGCGGTGCACGCCGACGGTGGCGGAGGCCCTGGAGTGCCTGGGCGGCAACGGGTACGTGGAGGAGTCGGGGATGCCGCGGCTGCTGCGCGAGTCGCCGCTCAACTCCATCTGGGAGGGCTCCGGCAACGTCCAGGCACTGGACGTGCTGCGGGCGCTGCAGCGGGAGCCGGAGGCGCTGAACGCGTTCCTGAACGAGGTCGGCGAGGCGCGCGGCGCGGACCACCGGCTGGACGCGGCCATCAAGGGCCTGCTGACCGAGCTCGCCGACCTGGACGGCATCGAGGCGCGGGCCCGCCGTCTGGTGGAGCGGATGGCGCTGGTGCTGCAGGGCTCGCTGCTGGTGCGGTGGGCGCCGCCGGAGGTCGCGGACGCGTTCTGCGGGTCGCGGCTGGGCGGCGACTGGGGCACGGCGTTCGGGACGCTGCCGCACACGCTGGACCTGGCGGCGGTCGTGGAACGTGCGCGGGCCGTGGTGTGAGCGGCCGCGGGGCGCGAGGCGGTGGTGCGAGCGGCCGCGTCGTGCGAGGCCGTGCTGTGAGCGGCCCCGGGGCGAGAGGCCGTGCTGTGAGCGGCCGCGCGGCGCGAGGCGGTGGTGCGAGCGCCCGTGGCGCGCAAGGCCGTGCTGTGAGCGGCGCCGGGGCAGTGGCGTGAAGAGGCGCGGGGCCGTGGCGTGAACAGGCGCGGGCC
>NZ_JABWDV010000156.1 GCF_013362995.1 Streptomyces sp. TRM64462
CGACGGGCCCGAACCCGGGCTCGACAGCGACGCGTTCGACGCCTACTGCGACCACCTCCTCGTACGGGACGACACCACCGGCGAGGTCGTCGGCACGTACCGCCTGCTCCCGCCCGAGCGCGCCCGCGTCGCCGGACGGCTCTACTCCGAGGGCGAGTTCGACCTCACCCGCCTCGGCCCGATCCGCGACGACCTCGTCGAGGTCGGCCGCTCCTGCGTCCACCCCGCCCACCGCAACGGCGCCGTCATCTCCCTCATCTGGGCCGGCATCGCCCGCTACATGACCCGCACCGGTCACACCTGGCTCGGCGGCTGCTGTTCCCTGCCGCTCACCGACGGCGGCGCACTCGCCGCGGCCACCTGGGACACCGTCAGGTCCCGCCACCTCGCGCCCGAGGAGTACTGGGTCACCCCGCACCGCCTCTGGTCCCCGGACGGTGTCGCCCGCCCCACCGGACGCACCGAACTCCCGCCCCTGCTGCGCGGCTACCTCCGCCTCGGCGCCCAGGTCTGCGGAGCCCCCGCCCACGACCCCGCCTTCGGTGTCGCCGACCTGTACGTCCTGCTGTCCGTACGCCGCATCCACCCGCGCTACCTGCGGCACTTCCTCTCCCTCGCCCCCGCGTGACCGGCCTGCCGAGCCCCTGGCTCCCCACCGCGCCCTGCACCCCCGGGCAGTGCGCCACCGGGACCGCCGACGCCCGGGCCGGCGGCCGCGCCCGTGCGGCGCTGCACCTGACGGTCGGGCTCGTCACGGTCCTCGCCGGGGTCGTCCTGGCCCCGCCGGCCGCGCTGCTGCGCCCCGCCGCGCGCCGCGCCCTGACCCGGCTGTGGTGCGGGGCCGTCCTCCGCGCCTTCGGCGTCCGCGTCCGGGTCACCGGCACGCCCCGCCCCGGGCCGCACCTCGTCGTCGCCAACCACATCTCCTGGCTGGACGTGCCGCTCGTCGCGGCCGTCCTGCCCGGCCGCATGGTCGCCAAGAGCGAGGTGCGGCACTGGCCGGTGCTCGGCGCACTCGCCGCACGCGGCGGCACCTTCTTCCTCGAACGCGACCGCATCCGCGCCCTGCCGGGCCTGGTCCGCGACCTGGCGGACGCGCTCGCCGGAGGGGCCCGCGTCGTCGTCTTCCCCGAGGGCTCGACCTGGTGCGGCCGCGCCCAGGGCCGCTTCCGCCCCGCGGCGTTCCAGGCGGCGCTCGACGCGGGCGTACCCGTCCAGCCCGTACGGATCACCTACCGGCCCCTCGGCCCCGCCGCGTTCGTCGGCGCCGACCCGCTCGCCGCGTCCCTCCGGCGGGTCGCGGCAGCGGCGGCGGGGCGCGGCGGCCTCACGGCCGAGATCGAGCTCCTGGAGCCCGTCCCCGCCGCCCGGCACCCCGACCGCCGCACGCTCGCCGCCGCGGCCGAGCACGCCGTACGGTCAGCACGCGCCCTGCCGGCGGCGGGGGCGGGGGCCGGGCCTCACACGGCGGTGGCCAAGGACAGACCGAACCAGCCCTTCTCGTCCGTCCACCACCGGGTCAGCTCCAGGCCGGCAGCGGACAGTTCCTTCCGCACGCCCTCCTGACGGAACTTCGCCGACACCTCCGTCCGCATCTCCTCACCGGCCTCGAACGGGATCGCGAGGCCCAGTTCCGGGATCTTCACGGTCAGGGCGTGCCGGGCGCGCAGGCGCATCTCGATCCACTCGTGTTCCGCGTCCCACACGGCCACGTGGTCGAAGTCGTCCGGGTCGCCGTCCGCGCCCAGTTCACGGGCCAGGACGGACAGGACGTTCTTGTTGAACGCCGCCGTCACGCCCGCCGCGTCGTCGTACGCCGCCACCAGCGTCGCCTCGTCCTTCACCAGGTCCGTGCCCAGGAGCAGCGCGTCCCCCGGCTCCAGCAGCGCCCGCACCGCACGCAGGAACGTCGCGCGCTGCGCCGGCAGCAGATTGCCCAGCGTGCCGCCAAGGAACGCCACGAGGCGCGGCCCCGGCGTGCCGGGCAGAGCCAGGCCCCGCGTGAAGTCGGCGACCAGCGCGTGCACCCGCAGCCCCGGCAGCTCCTCGATCAGCGCCGCGGCGGCGCCGGTCAGCGCCGACTCGCTGACGTCGACCGGAACGTACCCCTCCAGGCCCGGCCGCAGCGCACGCAGCAGGTGCCGGGTCTTCTCGGACGAGCCGGACCCCAGCTCGACGAGCGTGCGCGCACCCGTCGCCTCGGCGATCTCGGCGGCGCGGGCGGCCAGGATGTCCCGCTCGGCGCGGGTCGGGTAGTACTCGGGGAGCCGGGTGATCTCCTCGAACAGTTCGCTGCCCCGCGCGTCGTAGAACCACTTCGGCGGCAGCTCCTTCGGGGTGCGGGTCAGGCCGTGCAGCACGTCGGCGCGCAGATCGGCGCCGGCCGTGCCCTCGGGCAGGGTGCGGGTCAGCAGGAAGGGGCTCACGCGGGGGGACTCCTCGAACGGATCGGTCGAAACACGTGGTGAGTACGGCGGCACCGAGCCCCCCGGGCGCGGCGCCGCAGGGACTCCAACGGCTGCTGAGCCTCCCGCGCTCGCGGAGGCACCGGGGGCCGCCGCGCCTGAGGCGCCAGGGGCCACCGGGCCTGCGGCGGCGCCCAGGGCTGCCGGGTCTGCGGGGGCGCCCAGGGGCGTCAGGTCCGTGGAGGTGTCCGGGACTTCGGTGGTTGGCGGTGCTTCGGAGGGTGCCGGGCCCTGCCGGGCCTTCAGGGCCTGTGGGGGCCCCGGGGCCTGCGGGGGGTTCGGCAGGGGGGTCAGGTCCGGGCCTGTCGCCGTGGCCGTGAGGAGTGTGCGGTCGGGTACCTCGCGCCAGCCGGGATCGTCGTCGTACGGCTCCGACGCCACCACCGTGCGCCCCGAGCCCGGCGCGGCCAGGTACCACAGCGTGTCGCCCCACGCCGTGGCCGCGACCGTCGCGCCGTCCGTCAGCAGCAGGTTCAGCCGGGACGCGGGCGCCGCGGCCGCGACGTCCCGCACCGCCCCGGCGAGCGCGCCGG
>NZ_JABWDV010000014.1 GCF_013362995.1 Streptomyces sp. TRM64462
CGGTGCGTCGGCTGCGGCGGGCAGGGCCGGCTCCGCGCCGTCGGACGAGTCTCCGGACGAGCCCCCCGGCACGTCCGTGGACGCGTCCTCCGAGCCCTTCGAGCCCTTCGAGCCCTTCGAGCCCTGCGAGTCCTGGGAGTCCTGGGAGCCCTTCGCGTCCTGGGAGCCCTTCGAGTCCTTCGAGTCCTTCGCCGGGTCCTCGGCCGGTACCTCGGCCTTCACCGCCGGCGGGGTGTCCTTCTTGATGTCGACGCCCGGCGGTGGCGCGTCGGGCCCGTGGGTGCAGTGGCCGCCGGTGGTGCGGTAGACGCCCGCGCAGGGGTCGCCATCGGGCGCAGCCTTGAGCCCGTCGAAGACGAGGCCCTTGCGGGGCTCGCTCTTCGGCGTCTCGGGGAGCGGCTCCGGCTCCTTGTCGCGGGCGGGCTCGGCCGCCGGCTCCGGCGCCGCACCGGGCGACGCGGCCGCCGGCTGGGCGAGGGACGGCGAGCCGCTCCCGGCCGCCGCGGTGTCGGCCTCCCCGTACAGGCCCTGGTAGGTCACTCCCCCGATGGCGGTGACGACGGCGACGGCGGCCGTCGCGAGTATCAGCCGGCGCGGCCTGGCGCGGTGAGTCTTCTTCATTCTTCGGCGTCCGGACACGAGTTGTGCACCTTTCCTTGGTCAGAGGACGGTGCGCGGAAGCCTGCCAGAACGCATGAACGGAGAATTCCGGCAAAGAGGGACCTGCCGAACGAGTCCGTTCCGTTACCGGACATGCGTAAATGATGAACCATCAAATCCCTTAAGAATCAAGGGAGTTACGCGCGTAGGCGCCGAGTGGTCCAGTCCTGTTTAAGGATGTCGTAACCGAATCGAGATAGCGCGCCGCGCTATTTGAAAAACTGTCAACGGAATTCATCACTCTGCGACAATGCCGCGGTCACAGGCCGTACGGAATCCCACCCGCATAATTGAACCGTCAATTGAATGGTCAAGGGAAATGACGTCTCATCAGCCTGCCGCCATCCGGCGGTCGTTGTGGGCCGCCCCGGCGGGCGGCGTTGACAGCCCCATACCGCCCGGTTACTTTCGGCCCAGGCCGAAACCTAGACGTCCCCAGGGCTTCCGGAGGCCCCCATGAAGACAGGGTTCACGCGCGCCACCGTCTCCCTCGCGACGCTCACGCTCACCGCCCTCGCGGCGGCCGGCTGCGGTGGTGGCGCCGGCGCCTCGGGGTCGGACCGGGTCACCGTCTGGATGTACCCGGTGATCATGGATCCGAAGGCCAACGCCGCCTTCTGGGACGGCATCGAGAAGGGCTTCGAGGCCTCCGAGAAGGGCATCGACCTGAACATCGAGCAGCAGCCCTGGGAGAACCGGGACCAGAAGCTCGCCACCGCGTTCGGCAGCGGCAAGGGCCCCGACGTGGTCCTCCTGATCCCCGACCAGATCCCGCAGTTCCAGGCGAATCGGGCGCTCCGCCCCGTCGACCGGGCCATCGAGCAGGCGCGCTCCGCGTACCGCCCCGCCGCCCTGGAGGCCATGACGATCGACGGCGAGGTCTACGCCGCCCCGATCTACCAGACGGTCACCAGCACGCTCTACAACAAGAAGCTGCTGGACAAGGCCGGTATGAAGGAGCCCCCGGCCACCTGGGACGCCATCAGGAACGCCGCACCCAAGCTGCGGCAGGCCGCGGGTGTCGCCACGCTCGACTACTCCGCGAGCAACGAGGCGTCGCTCAACATGAGCTTCTACCCGCTGCTGTGGCAGGCGGGCGGCCGCGTGTTCGACGAGAGCGGCAGGAAGACGGCGTTCAACAGCCCCGAGGGCGTCGAGGCGCTCACCTTCCTGGTGGACCTGTACAAGGCGGGCGCCGTGCCGAAGTCCGCCATGACCAACGCGAACCTCTTCACCGACCAGGCCCTCGGCAAGGAGCAGGTCGCCATGGGCTACACCAACACGCCCGCCGACGCGGCCCTCGCCGAGAAGGCCTGGGGGAAGGGCAACGTGATCGTCGGCCCGGCCCTGTCAGGCCCCGGCAAACAGGTCTGCTTCGGCCTCCCCGGCGGCCTCGCCCTCAACGCCCGTTCGCAGAATCCTTCCGGCGCCGAGAAGTTCGTGACGTACATGACGCAGCCCGCCCAGATCGCCGCCATGGGCAAGGCCGGCGGCTTCTTCTCGCCCCGCGCCGACGTCACCGTCCCCAACGACAGCCCGTACGCGCAGCAGTACGAGAAGGCGCTCGCGCACGTCCACCCGGGTGAGCCGCACCCCGCCGCCCGGCAGCTCATGGCACTGCTGTCACCGGAGATCCAGGCGGCCCTCACCGGCAAGAAGTCCCCGCAGCGTGCCCTGGCCGACGCGGCGAGGCAGGGCGACGAACTGCTGGCACGGCAGCGTTGAGCAAGGTCGAACCGCGCGCGACCGCGCCCGACGCTCCACCGGCCGCCGCGCCGCTCCCCGTCAGCCCCGTACGCGGGCCCCGCCGCGGCCGCCTCAGCCCGGCCCGCCGACGCGAGGCCCTGGCCGGTCTCGCGTTCGTCGCGCCGATGCTCGTGCTGTTCACCGTGTTCCGCTTCGGCCCCACCCTCGGCGCCGCGTTCCTCTCACTGACCGACTACCGCATCAACGGCGACTGGACGTTCATCGGCACCGCCAACTACACCCGGCTCATCGCCGACGACCTGTTCTGGGACAGCCTCACCGTCACCGCCGTCTACACCGCCCTGTACGTGCCGATGACGGTGCTGCTCGCCCTCGGCACGGCCGTGCTGCTGCACCGCACGCTCTGGCTGCGCGGCTTCTTCCGCGGCCTGTTCTTCCTGCCGTACGTCACGAGCGTCGTCCTCGCCGCCGTGATCTGGAAGTGGATCTACGAGGTCCAGGACGGACTGCTGAACTCCGCGCTCGGCGGGCTCGGCCTCGGCCCCGTCGACTTCCTCGGCAGCGAGCACCTGGTCCTGCCGTCCATCGCGGCCGCCTCCGCGTGGAAGGGCTTCGGCTACTCCATGCTGATCCTGCTCGCCGGCCTCCAGTCCGTGCCGCGCGAGATCACCGAGGCGGCCGTCATCGACGGGGCGACCGCCTGGCAGCGGTTCCGCTGGGTGACCCTGCCGATGCTGCGGCCCGTGCTGTTCTTCGTCCTCGTGATCGAGGCCATCCAGGCGTTCCAGGTGTTCGACGCGATGTACGTGATGACGGCGGGCGGCCCGGTCAGGGCCAGCTACTCCCTCGTGTACTTCCTGTACGACTCCGGGTTCAAGTTCTTCGACTTCGGCTACGCGAGCGCGGTCGGCCTCGTGCTGTTCCTGATCGTGCTGGTGTTCTCGCTGATCCAGCGCCGGCTCATCGGAAGGGAGACGGACTGATGGCGCGGCTGAGGCTGCCGGTCCTGCTGGTCCTGGTCGCCGTCGTGACCGTCACGCCGTTCGTGGTCATGGTCCTGGTGGCGTTCGCCCCGGCGGGCGGCCGGACGCTGCCGGATGCCCTCGACGTCACGCGGGCCACCTTCCGCAACTTCTCGGAGATCCTGGAGACCGCCGACATCACGCGCTGGGCGGTCAACTCGCTGGTCTACTCGCTGGTGTCGGTGCTGCTGATCCTGCTGTTCGCGTCGATGGCCGGGTACGCGTTCGCCAAGAAGCGGTTCCCGGGGCGCGAGGTGCTGTTCTGGGCGTTCCTGGCGACGCTGATGGTGCCGTTCCAGGCCACGCTCATCCCGTACTACCTGCTCGTGTCGGACCTGGGCGGCGTCGACACGTACTGGGGTCTGATCGTGCCGACGCTCGCCAACTCGCAGGCGGTTTTCCTGATGCGGCAGTTCATCGTGCAGCTGCCGGACGAGCTGTTCGAGGCGGCGCGGATCGACGGCGCGTCGGAGTGGCGTGTGTACACGACGGTGGTGCTGCCGCTGATCCGGCCGGTCCTCGCCACGCTCGGCGTGTTCGTCTTCCTATGGCACTGGAACGACTTCCTGTGGCCGCTGGTCATCGGCCAGTCGGAGGCCATGCGGACCCTGACCGTGGGCCTGGCCACCCTGGAGGGCGAGAACGTGACGATCAACCAGATGATGGCGGGGGCCACCATCACGGTGATCCCCTGCCTGCTGGTGTTCGGGCTGCTCCAGCGCTATCTGACGGACTCGGTCGCCACCACCGGCCTCAAGTCGTGACTATGGCCGTGGCTCAGCCGTGCCTCAGCCGTGGCTCAGCCGCGGCTCAGGAGGTCGCCAGCTCCCCGAACGCCTCGATGGCCTTCAGGGCGTCCGCCTGCGCCATGCCGGGCGGCTGGACGCGCAGCACGATCCCGTCGGCGCCCATCTCCGCGTACCGCCCGATCCGGTCGGCGCACTCCTCGTACGAGCCGATGACCGACCGGGCCGCGATGTCCTCCCACGGCTGGGCGTAGCGGGCCGCGTCGGCCGAGGTGCGCTTCCAGTCGCCGTACGCGTCGTACAGGCGGCGCAGCGGGCCCTCCAGGGCGGCGCGGGCCTGCTTGGTGGTGGGCGCGGCGTACCCCTCGCGGCAGACGATGACCTCGGCGCCGAGGCTGCGGGGGCCGCGCGGGGCCGCCCGGTACAGGGCGATCTTCTGCGGCAGCTCCTCGTCGGTCTCGTTGAAGGACGTCGTCCAGCCGTCGCAGAACAGTGCGGTGCGTTCGAGTGCGGCCGGCACGCGTCCGCCGTTCCAGACGCGGGGGCGGGGGCGCTGCACGGGCCGCGGGGACAGGAACGCGTCCGTGAGGGTGTGGCGGCGGCCTTCGTGGGTGACGGTGTCCTCGCTCCACAGCCGCGTCACGATCTCGACGCACTCCTCGAAGCGGGACACGCGCTCGTGGGGCCGCGCGCCGTACAGGGCGAACTCCTCGGGCCGGTAGCCGAGCACGAACCCGGCGGTGAGCCGGCCGCCGGAGAGCACGTCGATGTGGGCGAGAGACTCGGCGAGGTGCACCGGATGGTGGACGGGCGCGATGAGCCCGGCCGTGGCCAGGCCGATCCGCTCGGTGTGCGCGGCGAGGTAGGCCAGTGAGGTGACGGCCTCGTGGTAGCCGGGCCGGTGCAGATGGCGTTCGCCGAGTACGGCCCAGGTGAACCCGGCCTGTTCGGCGAGGCGCACCTGTTCGACGGCGTCGGCGAGACGGGGCCGGTCGTCCTTGTGGGCGTAGAGGTTGACGTACAGGCCGAGTCGCATGGGAGCGTGATCCCTTCCTTTACGGTCCAGGCCGTAAGAGCTAGCGTGGCGGGCACGACCGCGAAGGACAACAGGAGCGTGCCGCATGTCGGTGACTCACCTTGTCGAACGGGTGCGCGGGACGGTGCTGCCGGCCGTCGTCACGCCGATGGACGCGCACGGCACGGTGCACTTCGGGGCGCTGCGCCGGTACGCGGAGCGGATCGCGGCCGGTCCGGTGGGCGGGGTCGCGGTGTGGGCCCACACGGGGCGCGGCCTGTACCTGTCGGACGCCGACCGGGACCGGGTGCTGCGCGTGTGGCGGGAGGTGCTGGACGCCCGGCTGCCGGTGGTGGCGGGGGCGGGCGTGCCGCGTTCGGCCGGGCGGGTGGGGGCGCGGGAGGCGGCGGACGCGACGGCCGCGATGGCCGTGCGGGCGGCGGAGGGCGGCGCGGACGCTGTGATGGTGTACCCGCCGGCGTGGCTCGACGGGGACGGCGACGCGGCGGTGGCGCTGCACGAGCGGGTCGCGGCGGAGTCGGGGCTTCCGGTTCTCGGTTTCTTCCTGCACGGCGAGGCGGGCGGCTACCCGTACCCGCCGGAGCTGGTGGCACGGCTGCTGGAGGTGCCGTCGGTGGCGGGCGTGAAGCTGGCGACGCTGGACCGGGCGATGGCCTGTCAGGACGCCATCGACGCGGCGGTGGACGGGAAGCTGGTGGTGACGGGCGAGGACCGGATGTTCGGGCCCTCGCTGATGTGGGGCGCGGACTCGGCGCTGGTCGGCATCGCGGCGGCCCGGGTACCGCTGACGGCCGCGGTGCTCACGGCGTGGCGGAAGGGCGACCACGGGGCGTTCGTCCGGGCGTCGGGGCGGCTCGACCGGTTCGCGAAGGTCACGTTCCGTGCGCCCCTCGAGGGGTACGTACGGCGGATGCTGTGGGCCGCGGTGTGGGAGGGCCTGGTCCCGGAGGAGGCCGCGCACGACCCGTACGGGCCGGGGCTGCCGGACGCGGAGCGCCGGGCCGTCGTCGCCTGCCTGGAGGCGCTGGCGGAGGACGACGACGGGCCGGTCGCGTGAATCCGGGGCCGTCGGCGCGTGAGCCGTACGGCCTGGTGCGTCGGTGTGTGTCAGTTGGCGAGGAGGGCCTTGAGGATGGCCTCCACGGGCTTCTTCACGGGTGACTGATCGACCATCGGGCACGACGGGTCGAGCCGCAGCCGGGCCAGGTCACGGGACGACATGCCCCAGGCGTGCCAGGACGTCCTCTCCCAGGCGAGCTGCGGCGGGTTGTACCAGCCGTTGCCGAGGCCGCCGGCGGCCTGCTCGGCCTCGGTGAGGCCGGGCCCGATGCGGTACACGGCGCCGCCGAAGACGGCCGCGAAGACATGGCCGAAGTGCACGGACAGCTCGCCGTAGCTGGGGAGCTGACCGGTCGCCAGGATCTGCTTCGTATCCAGGTCCATGGCGAACCAGACGCCCGCCGCCCGCTTGTAGACCCCGTACAGCACACCGCCCAGCACCTCGATGTGCTGGAGGCTGGCGTAGCCCTCGATCGGCGCGTGCTCCCACAGCACCCGCCGGCTGCGCAGGTCGAAGGCGGCGACCGTGGCGCTGGGCCGCGCCGGGGGCACGCTGCCGCCGCCCCAGGTGTCGCCCGCGAGGTACGCGATGCGGTGGCCGCGCCGGTCGTCGAGCGCCACGGACATCACGCTCTGGTCCGGGATGACGCCCCGGTGCACGGTGAGGGTGCGGGCGCGGCGGTCGACGAGGGTCAGTGCCCCGGCGAGCCCGCCGGCGGGCGGTGCGCTGGCGAGCAGCAGCAGGTTGTCGTCGGGCGCGTGGGCCAGGTCGGTGGGGCGCTGCTGGTCGTGCAGGACGAACCCGAGGGAGCGGATCCTGCCGAAGCGCGGTTCGATCTCCAGGACCTCGGTGCTGGGGTACATCGCCGCGTACACGAGCCCGTCGACGACCCGCATCGCCTTGGGCTCCCCGGGGATGCGGATACGGCGCGCTGTGCCCCGCTCGGGGTCGTGCGTGGTGAGCGAGTAGTGGCCGCCGACGTGGACGGCCGCCCCGATCGGGTGGGCGTCGCGGGCGATGGACTGGACGGGGTCGGGGCCGGACAGGCCGATGTCGATGAGTTCGAGGAGGTCGGCGGCGCCGGTCGCGAGGTCCAGCCACCACAGCCGGCCGCTGCCGGCCGCGCCGAGCAGCGTGCCGCCCGCGCCGCCCGGCAGCGGCAGGAGCGCGCGGTGCTCGTCGCCCGACGCGGGCGTGGCGACGGGTACGAGCCGATCGCCGTCGCGCCGGTAGACGGTGCCGGTGGGGCGGCCGACGCAGTACAGGGTGCCGTCGGGGGTGGTCGCCATGGCGTCCACGAGCCGTTCGGCGGCGGGGATCGGGAGGACGTGCGGGTCGCTGCCGTCCTGCGCGAGGTCGACGACGGTCCGGCCGAGTGAGCCGATGACCCGGCCGTCGTGCGCGAGCAGCGCGGACGCGCCGCCGTACGGCTCCGGGGTGAGCGTGCCCAGCCGCGCGCCGGTGGCCCGGTCGTACGCGACGACATGGCCGTGCGGGAGGGTCGCGCCGTACACGTACGTCTCGTCGGCGGCGATGCCGCGCACGTACTGCTCGCCGGCCATGGCGCGGCCCAGGTTCCGCAGGACGCCGGTGTCCGGGCGGTACTCCCACACCTCGCCGCGCGGGTAGGTGCCGGCGTACACGGCGCCGTCGGGCGCGGTGGTGAGGCACCACACGAAGCTGCCGGTGGGGCCGAGGGTGCCGATGCGGGTGGTGGCGCCGGTGGCGGGGTCGAGGCGGTACAGGTCGGAGTACGGGTAGGTGCCGATGTAGACGTGGCCGCCGGAGACGGTGGTGGCCCAGCCGCCGTCGCCGCGGTCGAGGCGGACGGTGCGGACGAGCCGGCGGGTCCTCAGGTCGATCTGGCCGACGAGCGGCGGGTTCTGGCCGCGCGCCACGACGTAGGCGTAGTCGCCGAGGACGGTGGCGCCGACGATGGCGGCGGTGTACGAGGCGACACCGTACGGGGTGGTCTGCGGCCCGGAACAGCGGCCGGCGGCACCGGCGGCCGAGCCGGGAGCGGGCTCGGAGGCGGGCTCGGGGAGGGAGGCGGGGGCGGAGGTGGGGTTCGGGGCGGCTTCGGCGGTGGTGAAGGGGGCGGCCCAGGCGGTCACGGCCAGTCCCGCACCGGCGTTCAGCAGTCGCCTGCGTTCCATACGGCTCTCCTTAGGGGGTGGTGAGCTCCGGGGGCGAGGGCTCCGAGGCGGGGAGCTCCGAGGCAGGGAGCTCCAGGCCGAAGAGGTCGGCGGCGTTGCGCCACAGGACGCGGTCCAGTTCGTCGGGCGTGAAGTGGGCGTCGCGGATGACGCCGAGGGACACGCACGGGTCGATGAGGGTGGCGTCCGTGCCGAACAGCAGCCGCTCGACCGGGACGCCGGCCTCGCGGGCGTACGCGATGCGCCCGGCGTCGGTGGCGGTACGGCAGTGCTCCAGGTACAGCCGGTCGCAGGCGGCCGCGGCGTGCGCCGCCTCGCGCCACGCGTCGCCGCCGGCGTGGCCCATGACGACGCGCAGTCCGGGGCGGGCCTCCAGCAGCTCGGGCAGCAGGGTCACCTCGCGGCCCCAGGTGTGCAGCAGCAGTGGGACGCCCGCCTCCGCGACGACGTCGAAGGCGGCGGCCATCTCCCGGGAGCCGGGGAGCCGGCCCGGGTAGTGGGTGTGGATCTTGGCGCCGACGAACCGGCCGGTGTCGAGGCAGCGGCGCAGGTCGGCGGCGCTCTCGTCGATGCGGTTGGGGTTGACGACGGCGTAGCCGTGCAGACGCGGGCGGGTGGCGAGCGCCTTGTGCAGGGCGGCGTTGCCGGCGACCGCGTCGTACACGACCGCCTCGGACGCGGAGACGATCTGGAGGTCGATGCCGTACCGGTCCATCTGCCGGAGGTTGGTGTCGGCGTCGCCGGTCGTGAGATGGAACTGCCAGCGGCCCACATGGGCGTGTACGTCGATGATGGGCATCAGGCGAGCAGCTCCTCGACGTTCCCGGTGGCGATCGCGGCCCGGTCGGTGTCCGCGATGTCCGCGTAGCGCAGCTTCAGTGTCTGGGGCGAGATGTCCATGAAGGGGGTGCGTGACCCGAAGACGAGATGGCGGGGGCCGACGGAGTCGACGACCCGTTCGATGGAGTCGGGCCCGGACAGCATGCGGGTCGTGGCCTTGAACCCGGGCTCGTCGCGGGCCAGGAGGAGGAAGTCGGCCAGCAGGTAGGCGTGCAGGTCGAGGAAGACGACGTTCGCCCCGTACCCGGTGAGGGGCGGGCCGAAGCGGCGCGGGTCGCCGTCGTGCAGGAGCACCATGCCGCGCTCGACGGCCAGTCGCACCACCCTGCGGTAGCCGGGGAAGTCGGGCTGGGCGGCCTGCTCGACGGTGAACAGGCGCAGGAACCGCACTCCGGCGGCGGCGAGTTCGTCGAGGCGGTCGTCGGCGGTGAGCGCGTCCCGCACGTCGACGGTGCCGACGGGCCGCAGGCGCGGGTCGCCCGCGAGGTCGCGGAGCGTCTCGGCGTTGCCGGCGGCGTCGTCGAACAGGGGGCCGCGTGTGGACAGGGCGAGCGCGCCGGCGACGGGCGACGCGGCGAGGTGGGCGCGCACGGCGGCGAGGCCGGTGTCGCGGTGGTGGCGGGGCCAGGGGCCGTAGAGGACGTCGACGTCCCAGCCGATGTGCTCCTGGGGGGTGGGGTGCAGCCAGGGGTAGGGCGCCTGCTCGGGCGCGGCCTGCCGCCGGATCCGCTGGTCGGTGCTGGTCATGCGGTGGCCGCCTTTCGCAGGGCCCCGGCGACGCGGTCGGCGTCGGCGGTGGTGTAGCCCTCGTTCCAGGGCAGGACGAGAAGGGTGCGGTCGATGAGCCGCTCGGCGCGGGGGCAGAGGCCCGGCGGGTGTCCGGCGAGCGCCGGGTTGGCGTAGAGGGGCCGCTCCAGGTAGCCGGGGAGCGCGGGAACGCCGAGGGCGTCGAGTGCCTTGGCTGCGCGGGCGTTGTCGTCGACGAGGAGGGGGACGACCCACCAGGCGTGCCCCTCGTACGGGGTGCCGGAGGCGGTGGCGAGGCGGACGCCCGGGACGGCGCCTTCGGCGACGGCGCCGGCGAGGCGCCCGGCGGAGGTGCGGCGGCGGGTGAGGAGGCCGGGCAGCCGGGCGAGCTGGGCGCGGGCCACGGCGGCGACCAGTTCCGTCATGCGGTAGTTGAGGCCCATGGTGCGGTGGATGCGGCCTTCGGAGCGGTCCCAGCCCTTGTCCATGAACAGCCGCATACGGCGGGCGAGGTCCGCGTCGTCGGTGACGGCGAGGCCGCCGTCGCCCGCGGTGATGTGCTTGTACTGCTGGAGGCTGAAGCAGGCGATGTCACCGGCGGTGCCCAGCAGCCGGCCGGGCGGCCCCGCGGGGTCCTCGCCCAGCCAGGCCTGGGCGCAGTCCTCGATGAGGAGCAGGCCGTGCCGGTCGCAGATCTCGCGGAGCCGTACGGTGTCGGCGGCCCCGCCGAAGAGGTGCACGGCGATGACGGCCTTGGTACGCGGGGTGACGGCGGCCTCGACGGCGTCCGGGTCGAGGTTGCCGTCGTCGGCCCGTACGTCCGCGAAGACGGGGCGCGCGCCCTGGGCGACGACGGGCGCGACCGTACCGAAGTCCGAGAGGGGCGTGGTCACCACCTCGTCGCCCGGCCCGACACCCGCGGCGGCGACCGCGAGGTGGAGCGCGGCGGTGCCGGAACTGCACGAGACGGCTTCGGCGCGCCCGTACAGCGCGGCCATCTCGGCCTCCAGCGACCGGGTCTCCCGGCCGAAGGCCCCGCACAGCACGCCCGAGTCGAGGACCCGGAGCACCGCTTCACGTTCCTCCGGGCCGAAGGTCCTTCCACAGGGGTCGAGGGCGGTGGGCAGCGGCATTTCCCGTTGCGGCATCGGGGGCTTATCCTCTCGGCAGCACGCGATTATGGCCTGGGCCGAAAGTAGAACCCCGGTGGACGGCGGTCAATCAGGCGTGACGCGGCAAACTGACGGAGCTTCAGCAGAACGGAGACCGGCCCATGCCGCTCACGGTCGGCGTGATAGGGCCCGAGGACCTGGTGCGCAGAGTGGTCGCGTACGGAGGCGGGACGGGGACGGGGGCGGCGGCGCGGGCCGGAGGGTCTGACGCCGGGTTCACCCGCCCGCGGCTGCTGCCCGTGCCGTACGGCCATGAGGACGAGACGGGTGAGGCCGTCCTCCGCGCGCGCGGATCCCGCGCCGACGCGCTGCTGTTCACCGGTGTCGTCCCGCACGCGCGTGCCGACGCGGAGGGGCTGCTCGACCGGCCCGCCCTGTACGTGCCGTACAGCGGGGCCACGCTGCTGCGCGCGCTCGTCGGACTGCTGCGGCGGGGCCACGACGTGTCGCGGGTGTCCATCGACACGCTGCGGCGCGCCGACGTACGGGACACGCTGGCGGAGGCCGAGCTGCCCACGGACGGGGTCCGGGTCCTGCCGTACCGGCCGGGCCTGACGTCCCGTGACCTGGTCGCCTTCCACCGGGACGCGCGGGACGCGCACGGCTGCCGGGTGGCCATCACCTGCCTGGGCTCGGCGTACCGGGCGCTGGCGGCGGACGAGGGGACGCACGCGGTGCGGCTCGCTCCGTCGCGGCACTCCATATCGGCGACGCTCCGGGCGCTGGTCCTCGCCACGGAGGGGCTGCGCGGCGGGGACGCCCAGGTGGCCCTCGGCATCCTGGACCTGCCACCGGGCGAGGACGTCCTGCCGGCCGAGTGCGCGGCCGTGCTGGGCGGCAGCCTCGCGGAGCTGCCGGACGGCCGGCGGCTCGTCGTGACGACGCGCGGGGCGCTGGACAAGGCGACCGACGGGTTCACCCGTCTGCCGTTCCCGGCCGACGCGTCGTCGTGCCACGGCCCGGCCCACTTCGGCTTCGGCCTCGGCCGCACGGCGGCCGACGCGGAGGCCCTGGCCCGCCGCGCCCTGAACCGCGCCCGCGCGGTGGGCCCGACGGCCGGGGTGGTGTCCTTGCCGGACGACGTGGACTTCGTCCTGTCGACGGGGTCAGCGGCGTGGGGCACGGCGGGCACGGCGGTCGCTCACCGCGTCGGGCTCAGTCCCGTCACCGTGGACCGGCTGCGCGAGCTGGCCGCCGCCGGGCCCGCCGGCGCCGGGGTGACCGCGCAACTGGTCGCCGACCACCTGTCCGTACAGCCCCGCACCGCCCGCCGGATCCTCAAGCGCCTCGAACGGGCCGGCGCCGCCGTGCCTGTGGGCAGCCTTCAGCAAGGCCGCACCGGCCGTCCGCCGACCGTCTACCGCTTCCACCTGTAGGTCGTGTCCGGCGGATGTTCCCCACCCC
>NZ_JABWDV010000157.1 GCF_013362995.1 Streptomyces sp. TRM64462
TTCGCTCGAGCAGGGGGGACCCCCATCGCCCTGGGGGTCCCCCCTGCACGAAGTGCTTGGGGGAGGAACGCATGCCCACAGCAGAACCGGCGGTACCGGCCGACGCACCGCCCCACAGCGGAACCGCCGTACCGGGGAGCGCAGCGCCGCAGCGGGACCGGGGGTACCGGGGAATGCACCGCGCCGCAGCGAAACCGGCGGTACCGGCGAATGCACCGCGTCGCAGCGGTACCGGCCCACGCACCGCCCCACAGCGAAACCGGCGGTTCCGGCGAACGCGCCGCGCCGCAGCGGAAGCGGCGGGAGCGGGCGGTGCGGCGTCGCGCGGTGGAGGTGGCGGCTCCGGGCGGGGGTAGCCGGCCCGCGCCGCAGCCGGGGCCGGGCGGCGGGACGGGGCGGGGGGTGGTCCCGCCCCGTGCGGGGGTCAGGGGCGGAGCTCCTGGGTGCAGCACTTCACGCTGCCGCCGCCCTTGAGGAGTTCGCCGAGGTCCATGCCGAGCGGTTCGAACCCGCGGTCGCGCAGCGGCCGGAACAGCCCCACCGCCGCCTGCGGCAGCAGCACATGGCGCCCGTCGCTCACCGCGTTCAGGCCGAGCGCCGCCGCGTCCGCCTCCTCCGCGAGCAGCGCGTCCGGGAAGAGCCGGGCCAGCACCGCGCGGCTGCCGGGCGAGAACGCGCCCGGGTAGTACATGACCTCGTCGGCCGCGGCGTCCAGCACGCACAGCGCCGTGTCCAGGTGGTAGTAGCGCGGGTCCACCAGGTCCAGGCCGATCACCGGGCGCCCGAAGAACTCCTGCGCCTCGTCGCCCGCGAGGGACGTGGAGCGGAAGCCGCGGCCCGCCAGCAGGTACGACGCGGTCACCGCGAAGTCGCCCTCGCCCTCGTTGACGTGCTCCGGCTCGTGGACGTCCGCGAACCCGTGCGCGCGGAACCAGGCGCGGTGCGCCTCCGCCTCCGCCGCCCGCTCCGGATACAGGAACCGGGCGCCCAGCACCCGGCCGTCGACGACGGTGGCGCCGTTCGCGGCGAACACCATGTCCGGCAGGTCCGGGCGGGGCTCCAGGAGCTCCACGGTGTGGCCGAGCGCGCGGTAGCGGTCGCGCAGGTCCTCCCACTGGGCGAGGGCGAGCGGCAGGTCGACCGGTTTCGCCGGATCCATCCAGGGGTTGATGGAGTAGGTCACCTTGAAGTGCGCCGGTGGGCACATCAGGTAGCGGCGGGGTGAAGCGTCACGAGGCAAAGAAGGCTCCTCACGGACGTCCGGTGCACGCGGTGTGCGTGCGACGCAGCCATGGTGCGCCCGCACCGGGCCTTCGCGCATCGGACCGTACGGGTGGTTGCGGCCGACCTGATGACTGTGCTGCGTGCCGGCCCCCGCGCACCCGCCCGCCGCCCGCTCGCCCACGCCTGCGCCGAACCCGTGGGCCTCCTCACGGTGAACCGCCCCCACACGGAGGGCGTATCAGGACAAACCCCTGCAACTCGGCCCGCCTGTCGGTGGTTCGTGTCCGAGCCGCCGTACCCCGGTTGAGGAGTCCGGTCACCTGCGGCGCAGGATGGTGGGACCATGGCAGGGACCACAGGGGCTTGCATTCAGGTGTGAGGGGATAGATGGGCGACGGTATCGGCCGCTACCGCGGCACGGAGAGCAGACTCGCGCACTGGCTGCGCCGCCGCCCGAAGAAGTCCACCGCCGCGGACACCCCGAGCCGCGAAGAACTGCTCCTGGCCGTCGCCGCGGCCGGACTGCCGCTCGCCCCCGCCGCGTATCCCGCCGGCTACCGCTGTTCCTGCGAGCGCATCGGCTGTCCCACCCCGGCCCGCCATCCCGTCTCCTTCGCCTGGCAGACGCAGTCCACCACCGACAGGGCGCAGATCGAGCGGTGGGCGCGCAGTCAGCCGCAGGCCAACTTCATCACCGCGACCGGCATGGTCCACGACGTCCTGGACGTTCCGTCGGAGGCCGGTCGCGCCGCGTTGGAGCGGCTGCTGTCCGAGGGCGTCGACGTCGGCCCGGTCGCCGAGGCCGGGGACGCGCTCGGCGAGCGCCGCATGCTGTTCTTCACGGCGACCCGCGGCACTCCCGAGGACGAGGACGAGTGGTGGCCGTGCGAGCTGGACTGCCACCCAGAGACCATGGACGAGCACCCGGGCCTGCGCTGGCACTGCCGCGGCAGCTACGTCCTCGTCCCGCCGGCCCGGCTCCCCGGTGACCACGCGGTGGCGTGGGTGCGGGGCCCGGAGCATCCGCTGCCGGACCCGCTGACCCTGCTGGAGGCGCTCACCGACGCCTGCGCACGGCACGCCGACCGGTACGCCGACGAGCACGGCGACCACCACGCGGCGGCGTGGCCGCTGAGTCGCTGAGTCGCTGAGCGACTGAGGCGGCCGGAGCGGGTTCAGGGACCGGGAGAGGTCAGGAACCGGTCACCGCGGTCACGCCCTGGAGCCGGTTCACCACCGTCACCCGCTCCGACTCCGGCGCGCCCGGCGCGACCTTGGCCGTCACGCTCGACACCCACTCCTTGGTGAGCGTGTTGCGGACCTCGCCCGTCAGCAGCGGCTTCTCCGCGTCGGACACCTTCGGCCGGTACCCCTGCGCGGCCGTGCGCCGCTCGTAGTACCGCGTCGAGAAGAACACCAGCGCCCCGCCGTCCTCGGTGGCCAGCGCCAGCGGCGTGAACGTCCCCGTGTCCAGGGCCTGGTCCGCGAACTGCACCGCCAGGCCCGGCCGGTTGGCGACCGTGCGGCGCTCCTCCCGCCAGGCCGTGGTGTGCGGGCCCGCCGCGAACACCGCGGGCTGCCCGCTCTTCATGTACGAGGCGTAGTCGGCGCTCAGGTTCGGCGCGGGCGCGTCCGTGAACGGCTCGGCGAAGCCCTCCGCGTCCGTCCGGAACTCCGGTACGTCCTTCGGCGCCAGGAGCGTCAGATGCGACGCCTCCCACAGCTGGTCGGCGCCGTTGCGGATGAACACCAGCAGCCAGCGGTTGTCGCCCGGGCCGTCGTCCGCGTCCGTGTTGGAGTCGGTGTCCGCGACGAACCAGCGCGGCCAGCCCGCCTTCTTGGGGATGACGAACCGCACGTCCGTCAGCTCCAGCGGCCTGTGGTTCGGGTTGCCGCCCGGGCTGGTCGCCGCCCGCGCCTTCAGACCCGCCTGGTGTATCGCCCCGAGCGAGGCGGTCACGCGGTGCGCGTCGAGCGACGGGTCGTACGCCTTGTCGGCCGCGTTGTACGCCTCGACGAAGTCCTTCAGCGCCTGCTCGGCCTCATCCCGCGTCGCCGTCGGCACGACCGCCCGCTCGCCGTGCACCGTCACGCAGCCGCTCGCCGTCAGGACCAGGGACGTCACCGCCGCGAGCGCCGCCGGCAGCCGCCCCGCACGGGCGAGGGTCGCTCTGCCCCGCCGGGCCTTCCGGCCCCGCGCCCGCCCCGGTCCGCTCACCAGTCCCCTCATCGGTTGCCTTCTGCTCCTCGACCCCGACCCGCACTGACCGACCGAACCCTACCGGGGCCACCACGAGGGCGAGCGCCGGGACCAGGTACAGGGCCCACACCGTGACCTGGAGCACCGTCGGGTCCGGCTGCACGTTCAGGACGCCCTCCAGGAGGGCGCCCGCCCAGCGGTCCGGCGCCACCGCGCCGCCCAGCTCCACGGCCGGTGCCGCACCGCCCGGGTGCCACGCCTCCTGGAGGTCGCGCACCCCACGGGCGAGCACCCCC
>NZ_JABWDV010000158.1 GCF_013362995.1 Streptomyces sp. TRM64462
CGCAGCTGGGCCAGGTGCGAACTCGGCTCGTCCGGCCCGAAGTCCCGCCAGCGCGCCACCTCGTCCGGGTCCACGCCCGGGGCGGGCGTGATGCGCCAGTCGGCGTTCCCGTACCCGTACAGATGGGTCAGCTCGACCGTGGCGCGCTCGCAGTCGATGCGGATACGGCTGACCTCGTCGGGGCTGAGCACGCTGTTCACGACGGTCGCCAGCACCCCGCTCCCGAAGCGGACCAGCGCCGTCGACACGTCCTCCGTCTCCACGTCGTGGACCAGTCGCCCGGCCATCGCCCGGATCTCCGCCCACGGCCCCAGGAGGTCGAGGAGCAGGTCCATCTGGTGGATGCCGTGCCCCATCGACGGCCCGCCGCCCTCGGTGTCCCAGCGGCCGCGCCACGGCACCGCGTAGTAGTCGCCGTCCCGGTACCAGGTGGTCTGGCAGTGCGCCACGAGCGGCCGCCCCAGCGCCCTCTCCGCGAGCAGCCGCCCGACATGGCGGGCGCCCGAGCCGAACCGGTGCTGGAAGACGACGGCCGCGTACGGACCGGGCCGGGCGGCCGTCACTCCGCCCGCCGAGCCCCCGTCCACCGCGCCCCCGTCCACCGCGCCGCCCCCGCCCGCCGTGCCGGCCTTCGCGTCGCCCTCCGCCGACTCGATCGCGTCGAAGTCGGCCAGCGTCGGGCACGGCGGCTTCTCGCACCACACCCACGCCCCCGCACGCAGCGCGGCCACCGCCTGGTCCCGGTGGAACCGGGGCGGGGTGCACAGCACGACCAGGTGCGGACGCCGCTCCCGCAGCATCCGGTCCAGGTCCGTGTACGGATACGGGATCCCCGCCTCGCGGCAGAACCCCACCACCGCCGCCGCGTCCACGTCGACCGCGGCGACCACCTCCAGCGGCTGCTCGGCCGCCAGCGCGGTCAGCGCCGGCAGATGGGCGCCGCGCGCGATGGAGCCGGTCCCGACGACGGCGACCCGGACGGTTCCAGTTCCAGAACGGGACGTCAACCCGTACCCCCCACTTCCGCGCCGATGATAGTGGTAA
>NZ_JABWDV010000159.1 GCF_013362995.1 Streptomyces sp. TRM64462
GTGCGGCTCGGTGCCGGGGCCGCTCGCGGGGGCCTGGCCCGTGGTCCCCGCGGGCGGGTCGGAAGGGCCGGGCTGTGGGCGCTCGGGCGGATCGAGGAGCTGGTGCCGCAGTGCCAGCTGCCACATGGGCTTGCTGTACGGGAAGTCACGGATGGCCTGCCGGACGACGTCCTTCCAGTCCCAGCCGAGCGCGCCCTTCCTGCCCTCTCTCCTGATCTTCTCCCAGAAGGTGTCCCCCGTGTCGTCGGAGAAGGGCACCTTCTCGGGTGGCTGACCGAGCGCGCGGAGAAGCCGGCCTCGCTCGTCCTTGTCCTCGTAGAGACCGCATAACAGTCTGACGAGTGTCTTCCAGTCCTCGTCGGGGATCTCCCAGTCCGGGAACGCGAAGTCCTGGCCGTAAGGCTCCGGCCCGTCAGCGGACGCCATGGTTCTCCTCTGCGTCAGGTGGTGCGCGGCAGAACGATGAGGTGGGTGCGGATCTCGACGAGCCCGGTCTGGTTCACCACGTCCTGAGCGGCGATGTGCGCGGTGGCGGTCAGGCTCTCCACGGTCAGCGGCTGCTCCAGGAGCTCCTGGTAGAAGGCGGCGGCGAACAGGGCCGAGCAGTCGGCGTCGAGACGTCCCCGGTGGGCGATCACCACATCGGCGAGGCCGGTGAACATCTCCGCGATCCGGTCGCCGTCGCAGGACCTCAGCATCAACAGGCGCAGCCGGTGGTCGTAGTGGTCGGCGGCGAGGCGTAGCGTCTCGGCGAGGTCGACCGCCGCCAGGGACACGGGCTCACCCTCGCGGTCCTCCAGGATCAGCGAGGTCTCCGTACCGTGGCAGACCAGATGCAGGATGTCGGGGCGGAACCGTCGGACGAGCGTGAGGTCGGCCGGGGTCGCCGCGGGGCGCAGCCGGACGTCGAGCCGGTTCTCGGCGGCGTCCAGCACTTCCCGCAGCTCCGCCGCCGCGCGTACGTCTCCACGGCGGGCCGGTTCGGCGCCGAGCACCATGATCTTCAGCTTCTCCGTAGCGTCTGCCACGTGATCGTCTGCCGCGTGCGCCTCGGGCGGCGGGCAAGGCGCCGGGGAGCGGCTGAACACCCGGTTGTACGGGTAGTCCTGGCGGGCTCTGGCGAGGATGCGCCGACGGCCGTCCTGCATGATGCCGTCCACGAGCCGCCGCGAGACCCGTTCCCAGTACTCCTGGGGAGCCGTCGCCCCCAAGGGCAGAGCGTGGGCCGGATAACCGACGCCGATCAGGAAGAGTCCGGCGCTGTCCGCCCTGTCGTAGATGTCCGCCAGCGCACGGATCTCCTCCGGGAACAGCGCTTCGGGGTCAGCGGTCACAGCGCCACTTCCAGGCGCAGCGGGTCGCGCAGCTTGCGGTGGTAGCGGCGCAGGAGCGGGATCTTCACACCGGCCGTGACGGTGCAGGCGACGTCCGTCGCGGCGCCCGCGCCCGTGCGGATCACGGCGCTCAGTACATGGCAGCCGGACAGTTCGGTGGCGACCGTACGGCGGAACTCCCAGGCGGGTTCGGCCGCGTGGAGCCCGAGGGCCTCGACCCACGGCTGATGGGTGGTGAACCCGACGGTCCGGCCCATCTCGCCGAGGGAGGCGTCGGCGCCGAGCAGCGACAGCTGCGGACCCAGGCGGCGGGTGCGCGTGACCTGGACGGCGTCCGTGCGGCGCATCGGGTCCATGGAGTGGGCGATCGGCTCCGGCGCCCCGGGCTTCGTGGTGAGGGAGAGACCGACATGAGCGAATTCGAGCCGGGGCCGCTGCGCGGCCGACACGAACGTCACGGAGAGCGTGAGCAGGAAGAAGTCGTATACGTGCGACTGCTCCTGGTGATAGCGCGCGAGCTCGGGGTCGGCGGCGAGCCAGTCCGGTGTCAGGCGGCGGGCTTCCGGTCCGCCCAGCTTGATGCGTCCGGCCAGGGGCGGCTTCTCGTCGTCCGGGCGCGCGGGGTCGCCGCGCACCGCGTCTCCCGGGAGTAACTCGAGGTCCTGCTCGATGAGCTGCGGGTCGGCGAGCTCGATCATCCATCACCTCTCAGGCATAGCGGCCTGCCGAGGGAGACACCTTGGAGCCAGCCCCGCACGTCCCCTGTGGCAGCGTGGCACGAAAGATTAGCGATTGACCACTCTCCGGCACCCACGGAACCAGAAGTCCGTCGGCACGTCTCCGGCTTAGGGGGAAAGAGCGCCCGATCGAATGATCACACCTGCCACAGGGGCACCGCCCACGGGGGCACCGCCCACGGGGGGGACCGCCCGCAGGGGCACCGCCGGGTCCGTCAGGACTCGGCCCAGATGGAGCGGACGTGGCCCAGGTGGCGGGCCATGCAGGCCTCGGCCGCGGGTGCGTCGCCGGCGAGCATCAGGTCGAGGAGCTCGACGTGTTCCTGGGCGGAGGCGACCAGCATGCCGCGTTCGTCGAGCGCCGTCAGGCCGTAGAGGCGGGAGCGCTTGCGGAGGTCGCCGACGGTTTCCACGAGGCGGTCGTTGCCGTGCAGCGCCAGCAGCGTGAGGTGGAAGCGGCGGTCGGCGTCCAGGTAGCCGATGAGGTCGTGGTCGCGGGCGCGGGCGACGATCTCGTCCGCGACCGGGCGCAGCGCCTCCAGCTCCTCCCGGGTCGCGGACCGGGTGACCGCGCCGACCGTCGGGACCTCGATCAGCGCGCGCAGCTCCGTGTACTGGTCGAGGTCACGTTCGCTGACCTCCGTGACGCGGAAGCCCTTGTTCCGTACGGGCTCGACGAGGCCCTCGCGGGCCAGGTCCAGCATCGCCTCCCGTACCGGGGTCGCGGAGATCCCGAAGTCCGCGGCGAGCGCCGGGGCCGAGTAGACGCGGCCCGGCTGGAGTTCGCCGGAGATCAGGGCGGCACGCAGCGCATGGGCGACCTGGTCGCGCAGGCGCTCCTGCGCGGTGATGAGAGGGGACTGCTTCAACAGGCCACCCATGGCCTACCTCCGGGGCTGCGGTACTGCGTAGTGGTGTCGCGTCAGGTCGGTCGGTTCGTTCTGTGAGCCCTCAGAGTAGGAAACCTGCCGGGAAGGGATCGTCCGGGTCCAGGAAGTACTGCGCCGTGCCGGTGATCCAGGCGCGGCCCGTGACGGCCGGGACGACGGCCGGCAGGCCGCCCACCCGGGTCTCGGCGACCAGGCGGCCGGTGAAGCGGGTGCCGATGAACGACTCGTTCACGAAGTCCTGGTGGAGCGGGAGTTCACCGCGCGCGTGCAGCTGCGCCATGCGCGCGGAGGTGCCGGTGCCGCACGGGGAGCGGTCGAACCATCCCGGGTGGATCGCCATGGCGTGCCGGGAGCGGGACGCGTCCGATCCCGGCGCGGCGAGGTAGACGTGCTTCAGGCCGCTGATCTCGGGGTTCTCGGGGTGGACCGGGCGGTCGTCGGAGGCGTTGACCGCGTCCATGACGGCGAGGCCGGCCCTCAGCAGGTCGTCCTTGCGGGCGCGGTCGAAGGGCAGGCCGAGGGAGTCCAGCGGTACGAAGGCGTAGAAGTTCCCGCCGTACGCGAGGTCGTAGGTGACCGTGCCGTGGCCGGGTACGTGGATCTTGCGGTCCAGGGCCACGCTGAAGGCGGGCACGTTGGTGAGCGTGACCGCCTTCGCGGCGCCGTCCTCCACTTGTACGTCCACCGAGACCAGGCCCGCCGGTGTGTCGAGGCGGACGGTGGTGACGGGTTCGGTGACCGGGACCATGCCCGTCTCGACGAGGACGGTCGCGACGCCGATGGTGCCGTGGCCGCACATGGGCAGGGCCCCGGACACCTCGATGTACAGCACGCCGTAGTCGGCGTCGGGGCGGGTGGGCGGCTGGAGGATGGCGCCGCTCATGGCCGAGTGGCCGCGCGGCTCGTACATCAGCAGGGTGCGGACGTGGTCGAGTTCGCCGATGAGGTGGCGGCGGCGTTCGGCCATGGTGGCGCCGGGGATGACGCCGACGCCGCCGGTGATGACGCGGGTCGGCATGCCCTCGGTGTGCGAGTCGACCGCGTGGTAGACGTGTCGGGTACGCATGGCAGGAAGCTCCTCCGGTGGTGTGTCCGGTCCGGTCAGGTCAGGTCAGGTCCAGTCAGGTCAGGTCCGGGCCGGTCCGGGCCGGGCCGGGCCGGGCGTCAGTCCAGGCCCTCGGCCAGGGCCTTCTCGGTGGCGGCGCGTACGGCCGCGGTCTGCTCGTCCGTGAGCGGTGCGCGCGGCGGGCGGGTGGGGCCGCCGGGGCGTCCCGCGATGTCCATGGACAGTTTGATGGCCTGGACGAACTCCGTCTTCGAGTCCCAGCGCAGCAGCGGGTGCAGCGCCCGGTACAGCGGCAGCGCGAGGTCCAGGTCCTGGGCGGCCGCTGCCCGGTAGAGGGCGGCGCAGGCGCCGGGCAGGGCGTTCGGGTAGCCGGCGATCCAGCCCACGGCGCCCGCGAGGGCGAGTTCGACGAGGACGTCGTCGGCGCCGATGAGCAGGTCCAGGTCGGGGGCCAGTTCGGCGAGCTCGTAGGCGCGGCGGACGTCGCCGCTGAACTCCTTGACCGCGACGATGTGCCCGTCGGCGTGCAGCCGCGCCAGCAGGTGCGGGGTCAGGTCGACCTTGGTGTCGTACGGGTTGTTGTACGCGACGACGGGGACGCCCGCCTTGGCGGCCTCGGCGTAGTGGGCGCGCACGGTCGTGTCGTCGGCGCGGTAGGCGTTCGGCGGCAGGAGGAGGACGGAGCCGCAGCCGAGCTCGCCGGCCTGCTCGGCCCAGCGGCGGGACTCGGCGCTGCCGTACGCGGAGACGCCGGGCATGACGCGCGCCCCGTCGCCGGCGGCCTCGACGGCGACGCGGACCACGCGGGCGCGCTCGTCGTCGGTGAGCGTCTGGTACTCGCCGAGGGAACCGTTGGGCACGACACCGTCGCAGCCGTCGGCGATCAGGCGGGCGACGTGCTCGGCGTAGGCGTCGTAGTCGACGGACAGATCGTCGCGGAGGGGCAGCGCGGTGGCGACCATGATGCCGTGCCAGGGGCGGGTGCGGGTGTCCGTGGCCGGTGTCGGGGCCGGGGCCGGGGTGGGGGCCGGGGCCGAGGCCGGGCTCGTCGTCGGGGTCGTGCTGGTCATGGGTGGCTCCTTGGGCTGTGGTGGTGTGGTGGTGGTGTGGTGCCGGGTGTGGTGCCGTGGGGCGCCTGCGGCGGCTATGGGGTGGGGGCTTCGGGCGCCCCTGGTTCCGGGAGGGCCGCCAGGTGGCGGAGGGGGACGGGGCAGGAGAGCGGGCGGCGGTCCGGGGCGGGGGCGGTGCCCGCGAGGTGGGCCACCGCCTGGCCGCACACGCGGCCCTGGCACCAGCCCATGCCCGCGCGGGTGAGCAGCTTGACCGTACGGGCGTCCTGGGCGCCCAGTTCCGTGACGGCGTGCCGGACCCGGCCGGCGGTGACCTCCTCGCAGCGGCACACCTCCGTCGCGTCGTCCAGCCAGCCGGTCCAGCCGGGGCCCGGCCGGTGGGCGGTGGCCATCGCGTCGGCGAAGGCGCGGAGGCGGGCGCGGCGGCGGGCCAGGGCCGCGGTGCGGCGCGGGTCGCGTGGGGTGCCGTGCAGGGCGTGGGCGACGGCGGCCGCGGCGATCTCGCCCTCGGTGAGCGCCAGGTCGGCGCCGCCGATGCCGCCGGTCTCGCCCGCGGCCCAGACACCGGGCACGGAGGTGGCCTGGTCGGCGTCCAGGGTGAGGGCGGGAGTGCCGTCGGGGGTGCGGTGGGTGGTGCAGCCGAGGCCGGTGGCCAGCTCCAGCTGGGGCACAAGGCCGTGGCCTGCCGCCACGGCGTCGCACGGGATGCGGCGGCCGCTGCCCGGGACGGGCCGCCAGTCGCGGTCGAGGCGCTGGACCGTGACCGCTTCGACGCGCGTCGTGCCGTGGGCGGCGGTGACGGCGTGCCGGGTGAGCAGCCGGGTGGTGCGGCGGAGCAGCGCGCTGCCGTGGAGCGCGCCTTCGGCGAGCTTGGCGGGGTTGCGGAGCAGGGTGGGCAGTTCGCGGGCGTACGCGGTGTAGTCGGCGGCCTCGACGACGGCGGGTACCCGGGCTCCGGCCGCGGCGAGCGATCCGGCGACGGCCAGGAGGAGCGGGCCGCTGCCCGCGACGACCACCCGCCGGCCTGGCAGGACGAGCCCGGACTTCAGCATCGCCTGGGCGCCGCCCGCGCCCACGACGCCGGGCAGGGTCCAGCCGGGGAAGGGCAGTTGGCGTTCGTACGCGCCGGTGGCGAGGAGGACGGCACGCGCCCGGACGGTGGCGGGGGTCTCGTCGGGCCCGGCGACGGCGTGCAGCCGCCAGGCGCTGCACGGGGCGGTAGCGGCGCGCCCGTCGCCGTCGCTGTCGCCGTCGGCGCTGTCGTCCCGTACGACGGTCCAGACGTGGTGGGAGGGCAGGTAGGTGACGCGGTGGTGCTGCCGGTGCGTGTCGAGCCGGCGGGCCCGGGCGGCGAAGTGGCGCCAGCCGTGGTGCAGCGCCTCGGGGCGTGCGGCGCCGATGCCGGGCGCGGGGTGGCGGTAGAACTGGCCGCCCGGCCGCTCCCCCGCGTCCAGGAGCGTGACGCTCAGTCCGAGGTCGGCCGCGGTGACGGCGGCGGCGAGGCCGGCGGGGCCCGCGCCGACGACGGCGAGGTCCTGGAGGTCAGCGGGTGGGGTCGTCGTCATGGCCGGTGCCCTCCTGGGTCGTGACGGTGTCGCCGGGGCGTACGGGGACGAGGCAGGCGCGTTGGTTGGGGCGGCCGTTCACCGTGGCGAGGCAGTCGTAGCAGGTGCCGATGCCGCAGAACGCGCCGCGGGGCGCGGTGCCGCCGCGGGTGGTGCGCCAGGACAGGATCCCGGCGGCCCAGAGCGCGGCGGCGAGGGTCTGGCCGGGGAGTGCGGTGAGGGTGCGTCCGTCGAAGGTGAAGGTGTGGGGGGTGCGGGGGGTGGCCTGGACGAGGCCGAGGGGGGTGCGGGGGGTGCGGCTCATCGGGGCCTCCTTGGGGGTGCGGCGGGTGGTGGGTGCGGGATGGGTGCGTGCGGCGAACGTGCGGGGGGCAACCGACCGGCCGACGCACCGTC
>NZ_JABWDV010000160.1 GCF_013362995.1 Streptomyces sp. TRM64462
ACCCGTCGGCCGGTCGGAGTACGGGGAGGCCGGCGGGCCGCTGGGTGAGCCGGAGGCGCCTGGCGCCGTGGGGGTCCCCGAGCCGTGGTCGGTCGGGGGCGTCGGCGGCCTCGGGGACGTGGGCGAGCCGGGGGTGGCCGGGGCGTGGACGGCCGGGGCGTGGGCGGCCGGTGGCTCGGGGGCCGCGGTGGCGGTGGGCGTGCCGGGGCCGGTCGGCGCTTCGGGTTCCGGGGGTGGGGCTGTGCTGGTGGCGGTGGCGAGGGCGTCCGCCAGAGCGCCCAGTTCGACGTGGACGACGACCACCGGCTTGGGCGGCGCCCCGGCGCACGCCTCGCGCAGGGCCGCCGCCAGGACCTCGCCCTCGGCGGCCGGTTCCGTGGCGCCCTGTTCGCCGACCCACGGGATCGCGGTGACCACCACCGCGTCGCAGGCGTCGTCGTGCAGGGCCTCCGCCAGGGCCGAGCGGAAGTCGTCGGGCGTCGCCGCGGTCGTCAGGTCCCGGGGCCTCAGCGGCCGCAGCCCCTCGGCCAGGCACGCGTCGTACGTGAGCAGGCCCAGCGACTCGGAGTTGCCGAGGATCGCGACGCGCGGCCCGCCCGGCAGCGGCTGCCCGGCGAGCAGCAGGCCCGCGTCGACCAGTTCGGTGACCGTGTCGACGCGGATGACGCCCGCCTGCCGCAGCAGCGCCGACACCGTGGCGTCCGGGACGCGGGTCACCGGGACCGCGTGGCCGGGCGGCGTGCTGCCGCTGTGGCGCCCGCCCTTCACCACCACGACCGGCTTGACGGCGGCGGTACGGCGGGCGAGCCGCGTGAACTTGCGCGGGTTGCCGATGGATTCGAGGTAGAGGAGCACAACGTCGGTGTCGGGGTCCTCGTACCAGTACTGGAGGATGTCGTTCCCGGACACGTCCGCCCGGTTCCCGGCCGACACGAACGACGACACGCCCGCGCCGTGCCGGTGCAGCCCGGACAGCAGCGCGATGCCGATGGCACCGGACTGGGTGAACAGCCCGATGCGGCCGGCCGCCGGCAGCTGCGGGGCGAGGGAGGCGTTGAGCCGGACGCCGTCGGCGGTGTTGATGACGCC
This sequence comes from Streptomyces sp. TRM64462, assembly GCF_013362995.1. Taxonomy (GTDB): domain Bacteria; phylum Actinomycetota; class Actinomycetes; order Streptomycetales; family Streptomycetaceae; genus Streptomyces. Next base: position 1,090 of record NZ_JABWDV010000160.1, read on the forward strand.
GAACGCGTTGGGCCCGATGACGCGCATGCCGTACGAGCGGGCCTGCCGGACCAGTGCGCGCTGGCGCTCCCTGCCGGCGGGGCCGCTCTCGGCGTACCCGGCGGAGAGGACGACGAGGCCGCGCACACCGTGCTCGCCGCACTCCGCGACGACCGCGGGCACATGGACGGCGGGGACGGCGACGACGGCGAGGTCGACGGATTCGCCGATGCCGGCGACGGAGCGGTGGGCGGGGACCCCGTCCATGGTGGCAGCGGGCCCGTCGGGCGGGGTGTCCGGGAGGGCGCTGTTCACGGCGTACACCCGCCCGGTGTAACCGGAGTCGAGGAGGTTGCGCAGGACGGTGCGGCCGACGCCGCCGGGTGTGCGGCCCGCGCCGATGACGGCGACCGAGCCGGGGGCGAGGAGCCGCTGCACGGAGCGTGCCTCGGCGCGCTGCTCGCGGGCGCGCTGGACGGCGAGGGCGCGGTCGGTGGGGGCGAGGTCGAGGTGGAGGCGGACGGCGCCGTCCTCGAAGCTGCGCTTCTGCGTGTACCCGGCGTCCGTGAACACCTTGATCATCTTGGTGTTGGCGGGCAGCACCTCCGCCGCGAACCGCCGGATGCCGCGCTCGCGGGCGACGGCGGCGATGTGCTCCAGGAGGGCGGAGGCGACGCCGCGCCCCTGGTGGGCGTCCTGGACGAGGAAGGCGACCTCGGCCTCGTCGGCCGGGGCGGCGGCGGGGCGGCCGTACTCGTCGATCCGGTCGTAGCGGACAGTCGCGATGAAGTCGCCGCCGACGGTCGCGGCGAGGCCCACGCGGTCCACGTAGTCGTGGTGGGTGAAGCGGTGGACGTCCTTGGCGGACAGCCGCGGGTAGGGCGCGAAGAAGCGGTAGTACTTGGACTCGTCGGAGACCTGCTCGTAGAAGCTGACCAGGCGCTCGGCGTCGTCCGGGGTGATCGGCCGGATGCGGGCGGTGCCGCCGTCGCGCAGCACCACGTCGGCTTCCCAGTGGGCGGGGTACGCATGGGCCGACTGCTCGGGCGGGTTCCGCATGGGGCAAGCGTACGGTGCCTGTCGCGGGGGCGACGGTGCCTGTGGACAGGGTGGGCCGAGGAGGGGGGCGTCGTACGACACGGGCGGTCGTCGTACGACACGGGTCCAAAGTCTGGACGGCGACCAGGCCGGACGGCCTGTCGGGGGACACTGGGTCGAAGGCCGGTTCGAGCACGGTGTGCGTCGTGAGAGACTGGTCTAGACAACCGCTAGCACCTGAAAGGCCAACACCATGGCTGAGCGCCGCGTCAACGTCGGTTGGGCCGAGGGCCTGCACGCCCGCCCCGCCTCCATCTTCGTCCGTGCCGCCACGGCTTCCGGCGTCCCCGTGACGATCGCCAAGGCCGACGGCAACCCGGTCAACGCCGCGTCGATGCTCGCGGTCCTCGGCCTGGGTGCGCAGGGCGGCGAGGAGATCGTGCTCGCTTCGGACGCGGAGGGCGCGGACGCGGCCTTGGACCGTCTGGCGAAGCTGGTCGCCGAGGGTCTCGAGGAGCTCCCCGAGACGGTCTGACGACCGCCCGCACCACCTTTTCCGGAGCCGTACCCCTGAATCGGGGGTGCGGCTTCCGGCATTTCAGGGGAATGCCCTTTCCTGCACTTTCCCGCACCTCGCGGCCGGAATTTCCAGGCACCACAAAACAGGCCCCGCATTTCCTTTGAACCTGTATACGGCGCCGCTGTTAATGGGAAGATCCGGCGGTGTTTACGTGGTGTTGCGAAGTCCTCACACGGTCCGCGCGCCGCAGCCGGTGGGCGCCGCGCCGGCGCTCGACGTGCTGGGCCGTCAGCGCCCGCGCCCGTTCCGCGTCGCCGCGCGCCACGGCGTCGACGATGGCGCCGTGCTCGGCCCAGACCTCCGTCGGCTGCGCGGGCTGGTCCACCGTGTACATCCAGGCGATCTTGTGGCGGAGCTGGGTGAGGAGCGCGGTCAGGCCCGGGCTCGCGGACGCCTGGGCGAGCGTCTCGTGGAACCAGCCGCCCAGCGACCGCAGGTCCTCGCCCTGGCCGCGGCGGGCCCGCTCCTGGCCCAGCCGGACCAGGCCGCGCAGCACCTTGAGGTGGGCGTCGGTGCGCCGCTGGGCCGCGCGGGCGGCGCCGAGCGGCTCCAGCAGCGTGCGCATCTCCAGCAGGTCGGCGGCCTCGTGTTCGGTGGGCTCGGCGACGAACGCGCCGACATGGCGGCGGGAGGTCACGAACCCCTCCGACTCCAGGGTGCGCAGCGCCTCACGGACGGGGACGCGTGAGACGCCGTAGCGGCGGGCCAGCTGCTCCTCGGTGAGCCGGCTCCCGCGGGGCAGGACTCCGGAGACGATGTCCGTACGGATCGCCGTGCATACCGAGTGCGCGGGAATGCGCATACCGAACCTCCGAATCGCTTCGCCCACCGTTTAACCCGCGCGAAACCCAGTAGTTCGACGCTGTTCGGTGACTCTATTGCAACGAAGCGCATTTTCCGATGCCCCCGGGTAATCCATGGCGATTTTTTGGCCGATTACGAGAGGGCGGCCGGGAACGGACACGGCGAAGGCCCCGGCTCGCAAGGAGCCGGGGCCTGTGCGGGACGTGCCTGAGCTGTGAGCTCTCAGAGGCTGACGCCGCGGGCGCGGAGGTAGGCGACGGGGTCGATGTCGGAGCCGTAGTCGGCGCTCGTACGGGCCTCGAAGTGCAGGTGCGGGCCGGTCGAGTTGCCGGTGGAGCCGGCGAGGCCGATCTGCTGACCCGGTGCGACGGTCTGGCCGACGGACACGCTGACCGAGGCGAGGTGCCCGTACTGCGTGTACGTCCCGTCGTGCATCCGGATGACGACGTTGTTGCCGTACGCGCCGCCCCAGCCGGCCTCGACGACGGTGCCGCGGCCGACGGAGACGACCGAGGTGCCGTACGAGGCGTGGAAGTCGACGCCCGAGTGGCTGCCGGAGGACCAGAGGGAGCCGCCGACCTTGTACGCGGTGGAGACGTACGAGCCGGCGACCGGGAGCTGGAAGGAGTTCAGGCGCTTGCGCTCGGCCTCGCGGTCGGCGCGCTCCTGGGCCTCGCGGGCCGCCTTGAAGCGGGCCTCGGCCTTGCGCTTCGCCGTGATCTCGGCCATCTCGGCCATGGCCTGCTGCTCGGCCTCCGCCGCGGCGACCTCCTGGGCGACCGCCTGGTCCTCGACACCGGGGGCGAGCTCGTAGCCGGCGATGGCCTGCGTGAGGCCGGTGTCCTCCGGGGTGAGGGGCTCCGCGTCGGTCGCGGCGAAGGCCGGCGACGTGAGGGTGCCGATGACGCCGGTGGTGGCGAGGGCGGCGACGCCTGCGGCGTGGGCGCTCCTGCGGGTCATACGGCTGGGGGCACGGTGCTTCCCGGTGGCACGGGTGAACGCCATGAAGTGAGGTGGTCCTTTCCTTCCTTCTCGCCTACCGGGTTAGCTGACGGGTTCGGAGCAGGAAGGTCTCCTACGGGCCCCTCCGCGCGGTGGCGAAGGCGTCCGATTCACCCCAGGGACGGTGGGTCCCCGGCTCCCCGGGCTCGCGCCCGACGGGGATTCGGCGATCGCTGTCCGATGCCGCGGGTGCGGCGGGTGCAGCGGGCGGACAGCGGCTAAGACGCTATGCGGCTGATCTTTCAATCACCAAACGGACACGGTTTTTTGTAGCGCACGCCACAGGGCAGACACCCAACCTCTCCAATAAAACGGACATATGGCGCCGGGTAAGCGGAACCCCGGCGTCCGTGGTGGACGCCGGGGTTCCGGCTTGCCGCCGCACCGGCCCGTCGGCCGGTGTTCGTGCCGCCGTTGGGGACGGCCCGTCAATCAGCCCGTGACAACGGTCACTTCACCGACTCCGAGCGCCTCCACCGGCTCCTTGATCTGCGCGGCGTCCCCGACGAGGACCGTGACGAGACGGTCCGGCGGGAAGGCGTTGACGACCGCGGCGGTGGCCTCCACCGTGCCGGTCTCGGCCAGCCGCCGGTACAGCTCGGCCTGGAAGTCGTCAGGCAGCTGCTGCTCGACCTGGTCGGCGAGCGTGCCCGCGACGGACGCCGCCGTCTCGTACTTGAGCGGGGCGACGCCCACGAGGTTGTGCACCGCCGCGTCCCGCTCGGCGTCGGTCAGGCCCTCCGCCGCGAGGGTGCGCAGCACCCTCCACAGGTCGTCCAGCGCCGGGCCGGTGTTGGGCGTGTCGACGGACCCGCTGATGGCGAGCATCGCCGCGCCCGTGCCGTCCGCCGTGGAGCGCAGCACCTGGCCGAAGGCCCGTACGCCGTAGGTGTAGCCCTTCTCCTCGCGCAGGACGCGGTCGAGGCGGGAGGTGAGCGTGCCGCCCAGGCAGTACGTGCCGACGACCTGCGCCGGCCACACCCGGTCGTGCCGGTCGGGGCCGATGCGGCCGATGAGCAGCTGCGTCTGCACGGCGCCCGGCCGGTCGACGATGACGACGCGGCCGGTGTCGTCGGCGGTGATGGGCGGAGCCGTGCGGGGCTGCGGGTCGTCGCCGGTCCAGGCGCCGAGGGTGTCGGCGAGCACCGCGTCGAGGTCGACGCCCGTCAGGTCGCCGACGACGACGGCGGTGGCCGTCACGGGGCGGACGTGGGCCTCGTAGAAGGCGCGGACGGCCGCCGAGTCGATCCGGGCGACGGTGTCCTCGGTGCCCTGGCGGGGCCGGGACATCCGGGACGCGGCCGGGAACAGCTCGGCGGAGAGCTGCTTGGCGGCGCGGCGGGCCGGGTTGGCCGTCTCGTGCGGGATCTCGTCGAGGCGGTTGCGGACCAGGCGGTCGACCTCGCGGTCGGCGAAGGCGGGCGCCCGCAGCGCCTCGGCGAGCAGCGCGAGCGCCTTGGCCAGGCGGGAGACCGGGACCTCCAGGGACACCCGTACGCCGGGGTGGTCCGCGTGCGCGTCGAGGGTGGCGCCGCAGCGCTCCAGCTCGGCGGCGAACTCCTCCGCCGAGTGCTTGTCGGTGCCCTCGGACAGGGCGCGCGCCATGATCGTGGCGACGCCGTCGAGACCCTCGGGCTCGGCGTCCAGCGGGGCGTCGAGGGCGATCTCGACGGCCACGACCTGCTGGCCGGGGCGGTGGCAGCGCAGCACGGTCAGGCCGTTGTCGAGGACGCCGCGCTCGGGGGCGGGGAACGCCCAGGGGCGGGGCGTGCCGCCCTTGGGCTGCGGGTGGAACTCCATGCTGGTCAGAGACACGGCAGCGTCGCTCACTGGTCCGTCCCCTCTTCCTCGTCGCTGTCGGTCTGGTCGGCCTCGGCGGCCTCGGCGGCCTCATCGGCCTTGGTGGGTTCGTAGACGAGGACGGCGCGGTTGTCGGGGTGCAGCCGCTCGGCGGCGATGGCCTGCACCTCGTCGGCGGTGACCTCCAGGACCCGCTGGACGGCGGTCAGGGCGAGCTGGGGGTCGCCGAACAGCACCGCGTACCGGCACAGTTCGTCGGCACGGCCGGCGACCGTGCCGAGCCGGTCCAGCCACTCGCGCTCCAGCTGGGCCTGGGCGCGCTCCATCTCCTCGGCCGTGGGGCCTTCGGCGGCGAACCGGGCCAGCTCCTCGTCGACGGCGGTCTCGATGTCCGGCACCTCGACGCCCGTGGACGTCTTCACGTCGAGCCAGCCCAGGGAGGGCGCGCCGGCCAGCCGCAGCATGCCGAAGCCGGCCGCGACGGCGGTGCGGTCACGGCGGACGAGCCGGTTGTGCAGCCGGGAGGACTCGCCGCCGCCGAGGATGGTCAGGGCGAGGTCGGCGGCGTCGCACGCGCGCGTGCCGTCCTGCGGGAGGCGGTAGGCGGCCATCAGGGCGCGCGCCGGGACGTCCTCCTCGACGACGTGGCGCAGCTGCTCGCCGATGATGTCCGGCAGCGTGCCGTCGCGCGGGTCGGGCTTGCCGTCGTGGCCCGGGATGCTCCCGAAGTACTTCTCGATCCAGGCGAGGGTCTCCTCGGGGTCGATGTCGCCGACGACCGACAGCACCGCGTTGTTCGGCGCGTAGTACGTGCGGAAGAAGGTGCGGGCGTCCTCCAGCGTGGCCGCGTCGAGGTCCGCCATGGAGCCGATCGGCGTGTGGTGGTACGGGTGCCCGTCCGGGTAGGCGAGGGCCGTCAGCCGCTCGAAGGCGGTGCCGTACGGCACGTTGTCGTACCGCTGGCGGCGCTCGTTCTTGACGACGTCCCGCTGGTTCTCCATGGACTCGTCGTCCAGGGCGGCGAGCAGCGAGCCCATGCGGTCGGCCTCCAGCCAGAGGGCGAGCTCCAGCTGGTGCGTGGGCATGGTCTCGAAGTAGTTGGTGCGCTCGAAGCTGGTGGTGCCGTTGAGGGAGCCGCCGGCGCCCTGCACCAGCTCGAAGTGGCCGTTGCCCTGGACCTGCTTCGAGCCCTGGAACATCAGGTGCTCGAAGAGGTGGGCGAGGCCGGTGCGGCCCTTGACCTCGTGGCGTGAGCCGACGTCGTACCAGAGGCACACCGCGGCGACCGGGGTCAGGTGGTCCTCCGAGAGCACCACTCGCAGGCCGTTGGCCAGCCGGTGCTCGGTCGCTGTCAGGCCGCCGGAGCCGGCCTGGGCTGTGGCCGTGTGACCCATGGGCATGTACGTCCCTTCGATCGCGTCATGAGAAAGTCCTGCCACTGTATGCAAGCGCACAGGTGGTGCGTGAAGTTCCCGGCAACCCGCTGCTTCCCTCTTCCGGGTCGCGGTCGGAGCTGTCAGTGGGACGGTCCACAATGGTCCGCGTCAGATCAACCTTGTTGGTGAAGGAGCCGCAGCAGCGATGGCCCGCCGCAGCACGAAGACCACGCCGCCCGACGATTTCGAGGAGAGGATCCTCGACATCGACGTCGTCGACGAGATGCAGGGCTCCTTCCTCGAGTACGCGTACTCGGTGATCTACTCCCGGGCCCTGCCGGACGCCCGCGACGGCATGAAGCCGGTGCACCGCCGGATCGTGTACCAGATGAACGAGATGGGGCTGCGCCCTGAGCGCGGCTTCGTGAAGTGCGCCCGTGTCGTCGGCGAGGTGATGGGCAAGCTCCACCCGCACGGCGACGCGTCGATCTACGACGCGCTGGTGCGCATGGCGCAGCCGTTCTCGATGCGCCTGCCGCTGGTCGACGGGCACGGCAACTTCGGTTCGCTGGGCAACGACGACCCGCCGGCCGCCATGCGCTACACCGAGTGCCGGATGGCCGACGCGACGTCGCTGATGACGGAGTCGATCGACGAGAACACGGTCGACTTCACGCCGAACTACGACGGCCAGGAGCTGGAACCGGTCGCGCTGCCGGCGGCGTTCCCGAACCTGCTGGTCAACGGCGCGTCCGGGATCGCGGTCGGTATGGCGACCAACATGCCGCCGCACAACCTGGGCGAGGTCATCGCCGCCGCCCGGCACCTGATCAAGCACCCGGGCGCGGACCTGGAGACCCTGATGCGGTATGTGCCGGGTCCCGACCTGCCGACCGGCGGGCGGATCGTCGGCCTGTCCGGCATCAAGGACGCGTACGACAGGGGCCGCGGCACCTTCAAGATCCGCGCGACCGCGACGGTCGAGAACGTCACCGCGCGCCGCAAGGGCATCACCGTCACCGAGCTGCCCTTCATGGTCGGCCCGGAGAAGGTCATCGCCAAGATCAAGGATCTGGTGGGCTCGAAGAAGCTCCAGGGCATCGCCGACGTCAAGGACCTCACCGACCGTGAGCACGGGCTGCGTCTGGTCATCGAGGTCAAGAACGGCTTCAACCCCGAGGCGGTCCTGGAGCAGCTGTACAAGCTGACGCCGATGGAGGAGTCCTTCGGCATCAACAACGTGGCGCTGGTGGACGGCCAGCCGGTCACGCTCGGCCTGAAGGAGCTGCTGGAGGTCTATCTCGACCACCGCTTCGATGTCGTACGGCGCCGCAGCGAGTTCCGCCGCGGCAAGAAGCAGGACCGGCTGCATCTGGTCGAGGGCTTGCTGGTGGCACTCCTCGACATCGACGAGGTCATCCGGCTGATCCGCTCCAGCGACAACTCGGCGCAGGCCAAGGAGCGGCTGATCGAGCGGTTCTCGCTGAGCGACATCCAGACGCAGTACATCCTGGACACGCCGCTGCGGCGGCTGACCAAGTTCGACCGGCTGGAGCTGGAGAGCGAGCGGGACCGGCTGAAGAGCGAGATCGAGCAGCTCACGCGGATCCTGGAGTCGGACGCCGAGCTGCGCAAGCTGGTGTCGTCGGAGCTGGCGGCCGTGGCGAAGAAGTTCGGCACGGAGCGGCGCACGGTGCTGCTGGAGTCGGCCGGTACGTCCGTCGCGGCGGTGCCCCTGGAGGTCGCGGACGACCCGTGCCGGGTGCTGCTGTCGTCGACGGGGCTGCTGGCCCGTACGTCGACGGCGGAGCCGCTGCCGGACAGCGGCGGCAAGCGCGCCAAGCACGATGTGATCGTCTCGGCGGTCCCGGCGACGCAGCGGGGCACGGTCGGCGCGGTGACGTCGGCGGGACGGTTGCTGCGTATCTCGGTGGTCGATCTGCCCCAGCTGCCGGACACGGCGGGGGCGCCCAACCTGTCGGGCGGTGCGCCGCTGGCGGAGTTCCTGACGCTGGAGAAGGACGAGCAGGTCATCTGTCTGACGACGCTCGACGAGTCGTCGCCGGGTCTGGCGCTGGGCACGCTCCAGGGCGTCGTGAAGCGGGTCGTGCCCGACTATCCGTCGAACAAGGACGAGCTGGAGGTCATCACCCTCAAGGAGGGCGACCGGATCGTCGGGGCGACGGAGCTGCGGACGGGCGAGGAGGATCTGGTCTTCATCACCTCCGACGCCCAGCTTCTGCGGTACCAGGCGTCCCAGGTGCGACCGCAGGGCCGGCCGGCGGGCGGTATGGCCGGCGTCAAGCTGTCGGCGGGTGCCGAGGTGATCTCGTTCACGGCGGTGGACCCGGCGTCGGACGCCGTGGTGTTCACGGTGGCGGGCGCGAGCGGGCAGCTGGACACGTCCGTGGGTACGTCGGCGAAGCTGACGCCGTTCGACCAGTACCCGCGCAAGGGCCGGGCGACCGGCGGGGTGCGCTGCCAGCGGTTCCTGAAGGGTGAGGACGTCCTGGTGCTGGCCTGGGCGGGCGCGGCGCCGGCGCGGGCGGCGCAGAAGAACGGTGCGCCGGTGGAGCTGCCGGACCCGGACCCGCGCCGTGACGGGTCGGGGACGCCGCTGGTGAAGCCGGTGGCGGTGCTGGCGGGCCCGGTGTCGTAACACCGGCCGCTGTCACGGAAGGTCGTCCTCCGCTTCCTGCCCGGCATCGGGTCCCTGCCCCGGCTCGGGTACGTAGCGGAGGACGCCCCACATGTGGTGTTCCTCGGGCATGTCGTGCGCGCCTGCCACGCGGCAGTCGTCGAGTGCCTTGTGGAGGGCATCGCCGTCGGTGCCGGAGCCGATGAGGACGAGCTGGGTGAGGCGCTGCTCGCCGTCCGGCCAGGGCTGCGGGTAGAAGCGCAGGATGCGGCCCACGGCATGGACGGCGTACCGGTTGCGGGGGTCGGCGTCGCCGAAGTCGACGAAGCCCTTGATCCGGTACAGCCCGTCGGGGCGCGAGTCCAGGAAGTCCATGAGCCGGCGCGGGTGCAGGGGCGCGTCGGCGGTGAACGACACCGTCTCGTAGGCGGTGTGCGGATGCCGCTCGTGCGGGTGAGCCGCGTCGTACGCATCGGCGTACAGGTCCTCGAAGGAGAGCTGGCGGGCCCCGTCGAGATCGTCGGTGCGGGCCACCCGGTCGAAGAGCAGCTCCGGGTCGATCCGCCCGTACGCCGCGCCGATCACGGCAGCCCGGCCGGCGAGCCCGCTCACGGCGTCCTGGACGCGCCGCAGCTCCGGCTGCGGTACGCGGTCGGCCTTGTTGACGACGACGAGGTCGGCGATGGCCAGGTGCCGGTCGGTCTCGGGGTGGCGGGTGCGGGTGGCGTCGAACTCGGCCGCGTCGACGACCTGGACGAGCCCGCCGTACACGATGCGGTCGTTGTCGCTGGCGAGGATCATCCGCACGAGTTCCTGCGGCTCGGCCAGGCCGCTGGCCTCGATGACGATGACGTCGAGCCGCGTGGAGGGGCGGGTGAGGGTCTCCAGGTAGGTGTCGAGTTCGCTCGCGTCGACGGCGCAGCACAGACAGCCGTTGCCGAGGGAGACGGTCGAGCCGACCTGTCCGGCCACGGTCATGGCGTCGATCTCGATGGACCCGAAGTCGTTGACCATGACCCCGATGCGGGTGCCGCGGGCACTGCGGAGGAGGTGGTTCAGCAGGGTGGTCTTGCCGGATCCGAGGAATCCCGCGAGGACGACGACGGGAATCTGCTGCGTGCTCAAGGGGCACCTTTCTCGTTCGACGCATGGCTCTGACCAGGCCCTCAGGATAGGCGGGCGCTCCCTGGCGTGACGGCGGCCATTCCGCGCGGCGCCCCGAGCGTCTACCGTTTCCGGCCATGAGCCCGGTTCCGGCCACCTCCGCGCCCGCTTCCGGCCCCGCTGCCGGGGACGTGGCTGTCGGCCGCGCGGTCGACCGTGCGCGGGCTGCGCGGCCGCCTCGTCCGCGCTCTCGGCCGGTGCGGTGGCGGCGGTTCGGCAGACCCCGGCGGGTGTTCTCGCAGGTGCTGCTCATGCAGCTGGCCATCGCCGCCGGAGTGACCACGCTCGTCACCGGCCTGTTTCTGTGGCCGCTCAGTGCCCAGGTGGACGCCCAGGCGATGCGGCGGGCGCTGTCCATCGCGCAGACGACGGCGTCGCCGCGGCTCGCCGGGGAGGTTCTGAGCACCCCGCCGTCCGCCGACGGGCCCGTGCAGGCCGACGCCGAGCGGATCCGGCGGGCGACCGGGGCCGAGTACGTGGTCGTCATGGACCTGCGCGGGGTGCGCTGGTCGCACACCGACCCCGGCAAGATCGGCGACGTGGTCTCCACGGACCCGAGCAAGGCGCTCGCGGGCCGGGAGGTCATGGAGATCGACAGCGGCACGCTCGGGCGCACGGCACGCGGCAAGGTGCCGCTGCGGGACCGGGACGGCGAGATCGTCGGCGCGGTGTCGGTGGGCATCGCGTACGACACCGTACGGGGACGGTTCCTGGCGGCGATCCCGGGGCTGCTCGCCTACGCGGGCGGGGCGCTGGCGGTGGGCGCGCTGGCGGCCTGGCTGATCTCGCGGCGCATCCAGCGCCAGACGCGGGACCTGGCGTTCTCGGACATCTCGGCGCTGCTGGCGGAGCGGGAGGCGATGCTGCACGGCATCCGGGAGGGCGTGGTCGCCGTCGACGGGGCCGGGCGGATCCGGCTGGTCAACGACGAGGCACAGCGGTTGCTGGGCCTGGGTCCTGAGGTGACGGGCGCCGCGCTGGACGAGGTGCTCGGGGTGAGCCGAACGACGGATGTGCTGGCCGGGCGGGTCACGGGCGACGACCTGGTGGCGGTACGGGGGCAGCGGGTGCTCGTCGCGAACCGGATGCCGACGGACGACGGCGGCGCCGTGGTGACGCTGCGGGACCGTACGGAGCTGGAGCGGCTGGGGCGCGAGCTGGACGCCACGCGGGGGCTGATCGACGCGCTGCGGGCGCAGGACCACGAGCACGCCAACCGGATGCACACCGTGCTGGGTCTGTTGCAACTGGAGTTGTTCGACGAGGCGGTGGAGTTCCTGGTCGAGGTGGTGGACGTGCACCGTGCGACGGCCGAGCAGGTCACCGAGCGGGTGCACGATCCGCTGGTGGCGGCGCTGCTGGTGGGCAAGGCGACGGTGGCGGCCGAGCGGGGCGTGGCGCTGCGGATCGCCCCGGGCTCCCTGCTGCCGGACCGGCTGGTCGAGCCGCGTGAGCTGGTGACCGTGGTGGGCAACCTGGTGGACAACGCCGTGGACGCGGCGGCGGGTTCGGCGGGGGCCCTGGTCGAGGTGGAGTTGTCCGTGCAGGGCCGTACGGCGGTGCTGCGGGTCTCGGACAGCGGGTCCGGCGTCCCGGAGGCGCAGCGGGAGCTGGTGTTCACGGAGGGCTGGTCCACCAAGCGCCGCCCGGCGCACGGGGCGGGCCGCGGCCTGGGCCTCCCGCTGGTCCGCCGCCTGGCCGAACGCCACGGCGGCACCGTGCACGTGGGCACGGCCGCGGGCGGCGGCGCCGAGTTCACCGTCCACCTCCCGGAGGCCCTCTCCGCCCCGGAGGCCCTGCCCGGTTCGGCCCCGCAGCACCAGAAGGCCCCGGAGCCCCCGACTGCGGAGCCGCCCCACGCGCCCAACCGCTGACGGGCCGGGCAGGCGGGCAGGCGGGCAGGCGGGCAGGCGGGCAGGCCACCGGATCAGACGGCGCCCGCGCCCGTCAGCGCACGCACCTCCGTCTCGGCGTGCTTGGCCTCGTCGGGCGGTTCGGGCGAGGTGACCGTGCCGACCCATCCGGCGAGGAAGCCGAGCGGGATCGAGACGACCCCCGGGTTCTGCAGCGGGAAGACATGGAAGTCCACGCCCGGGAACAGCGCGTCGGGACTGCCCGACACGACCGGCGAGAGCAGCACCAGCAGCACCGCGGGCACCAGCCCGCCGTACACCGACCACACCGCACCCCGCGTGGTGAACCCCCGCCAGAACAGCGAGTACAGCAGGACGGGCAGGTTCGCGGACGCCGCCACCGCGAACGCGAGCCCGACCAGGAACGCCACGTTCAGGTCCTGGGCGAGCAGCCCCAGGCCGATGGCGACGGCCCCGATGACCACGGCCGCCACCCGCGCGACCGCCACCTCGCTCGCCTGCCCGCCTCCGCGCCCCGGTTCCCGCCCTCGCCGGCGGGCGAACGAGGCGTACAGGTCGTGCGCGACCGAGGTCGAGGACGCGAGCGTGATGCCCGCGACGACGGCCAGGATCGTCGCGAACGCCACGGCCGCGACCACGGCGAACAGCACCGTCCCCCCGGTGGACCCCGCTCCCCCGCCCAGGTCGATGGCGAGCAGCGGAACGGCGGTGTTCCCGGCGGCGTTGGAGGCCCGTACTGCGTCGGTGCCGAGGAGCGCGGCGGCGCCGAAGCCGAGGACGATGGTCATCAGGTAGAAGCTGCCGATCAGACCGATGGACCAGACGGCCGAGCGGCGGGCGGAGCGGGCGGTGGGCACGGTGTAGAAGCGGGCGAGGATGTGCGGCAGCCCGGCGGTGCCGAGGACCAGGGCGAGGCCGAGGCTGAGGAAGTCGAGGCGGGCGGTCCAGCCTCCGCCGTACGCCAGCCCGGGGCTGAGGAAGTCCCCTCCGTGGCCGCTGCGTTCGGCGGCCGTGATCAGGAGCTGGTTGAAGTCGCCGTGGAAGCGCACCAGGACGAGCCCGGTGAGGACGAGCGCGCCCGACATCAGCAGCACGGCTTTGACGATCTGGATCCAGGTGGTGGCGCGCATCCCTCCCATCGACACGTAGACGACCATGAGTGCGCCGACCCCGACGACGGTCCACGAGCGTGCGGCCCCGCTCGTACCGCCCAGGAGGAGGGCGACCAGGCTGCCCGCTCCCACCATTTGGGCAACCAGATAGAGAACGGACACGGTGATCGAGGAAGTTCCCACGGCGGTGCGGATTCTTCGCTCGCCCATCCGGGCGGCGATGACGTCGGCGAGCGTGAAGCGCCCGCAGTTGCGGACGAGTTCGGCGACGAGGAGCAGGACCACCAGCCACGCCACGAGGAAGCCGACGGAGTACAGCATGCCGTCGTAGCCGTAGAGGGCGATCAGCCCGGTGATACCGAGGAAGGAGGCGGCGGACATGTAGTCGCCGGCAATGGCGAAACCGTTCTCCATCGGGGAGAAAAGCCGCCCGCCCGCGTAGAACTCCTCGGCGGAGCCGCGCCGCCGGCGGCCGGCCCAGGTGGTGATGCCGAGCGTCACGGCGACGAAGGCGCTGAACAGCAGCAGCGCCAGGACCTGGTGGTCTCCGGTCAACGTCCGGCCTCCCGCTGCACGTCACGCGTCATCTGCTGGGTGTCCCAGCGCAGGTCCAGCGCCGCGCGGTCCCGGTGCACGCGCGCGTGCCGGGTGTAGGCCCAGGTGAGGACGAAGGTGGTGAGGAACTGGCCGAGGCCCGCCACCATGGCCACGTTCACCGCGCCCGCCACGGGCACGGCCATCAGACCGGGGGCGACCGTGGCGGCGACGACATAGGCCAGGTACCAGCCGAGGAAGGCGACGGCGGCAGGGACGACGAACCGTCGGTAGCGGCTGCGGACCTCCTGGAAGGCGGGGCTGCGCTGCACTTCCACATAGATGTCGGCGGCGCTGCGCCATCGCTCGTCGGGCCGCTGCGGCTGCTGCTGCGCCGCTGCGGCGGCCCGTGTCCCGTCCAGTTCGCCCCATCCGGAGGCCAGCGCGTCGTACCAAGGGTCTTCGATCCGCGTCGCGGCGGCGTCGAGTCCTTCCCAGTTGTCCACCGGTCAACTCTCCTTGTCAGCGAACCGTTTCGGCCGCATGGCCCAAGCATGGGCAGAACGGGAAGATCCCGGACTCTTCTCTCGGGGCACTTCACCCCATCAGGTGATATTGAACGCAGCGAAGCCCACCAGCCGGAAAAGTTCCGGCCGATGGGCTTCGCTGCGGGGTTCCGAGGCCGTTCCGGCGCCTCAGGCGTCGATGCGGGAGCGGTCGAGCGTGGCCGCCGAGCTGGTGATGAACTCCTTGCGCGGGGCGACGTCGTTGCCCATGAGGAGGTCGAAGACCTGCTCCGCCGCCTCCAGGTCGCCGATGTTGATACGGCGCAGGGTGCGGTGGCGGGGGTCCATGGTGGTCTCGGCCAGCTGGTCGGCGTCCATCTCGCCGAGGCCCTTGTAGCGCTGGATGGACTCCTTGAACCGGACGCCCTTGCGCTGGAACTCCAGCAGCGTCTGCCGCAGCTCGTTGTCCGAGTAGGTGTACACGTACTTGTCCTGGCCCTTCTTGGGCTGGATCAGCTCGATGCGGTGCAGCGGCGGTACGGCGGCGAAGACCCGGCCCGCCTCGACCATGGGCCGCATGTAGCGCTGGAACAGCGTGAGCAGCAGGCAGCGGATGTGGGCGCCGTCGACGTCGGCGTCGACGAGCAGCACGATCTTGCCGTACCGGGCGGCGTCGATGTCGAAGGTCCGGCCGGATCCGGCCCCTATGACCTGGATGATGGCGCCGCACTCGGCATTCTTCAGCATGTCCGACACGGACGACTTCTGAACGTTGAGGATCTTGCCGCGGATCGGCAGCAGCGCCTGGAACTCGCTGTTCCGGGCGAGCTTGGCCGTGCCGAGCGCCGAGTCGCCCTCGACGATGAAGAGCTCGCTGCGCTCGACGTCGTCGCTGCGGCAGTCGGCGAGCTTGGCGGGCAGGGACGAGGTCTCCAGGGCCGTCTTGCGGCGCTGGGCCTCCTTGTGCTGGCGGGCCGCGATACGGGTGCGGGCGGCGGCGACGGCCTTCTCCAGCACGGCGCGGGCCTGGGCCTTGGCGTCGCGCTTGGTGGAGGTCAGGAAGGCCTTGAGCTCCTTGGCGACGACGTTGGCCACGATCCGGTTGGCCGCCGACGTGCCGAGGACCTCCTTGGTCTGGCCCTCGAACTGCGGCTCGGCCAGCCGGACGGTGACGACGGCGGTGAGACCCTCCAGGGCGTCGTCCTTGACGATGTCGTCCTCGGCGACGCGCAGCAGCTTGGTGGAGCGCAGTACCTCGTTGACGGTCTTGGTGACGGCGCGCTCGAAGCCCGTGACGTGGGTGCCGCCCTTGGGCGTGGCGATGATGTTGACGAAGGACTTGACCGTGGAGTCGTAGCCGGTGCCCCAGCGCAGGGCGACATCGACGCCGAGCTCACGGGTGACCTCGGTGGGGGTCATGTGGCCGCGCTCGTCGAGTACGGGCACGGTCTCCTTGAAGGTGCCATGACCGGTGAGGCGGAGGATGTCGCAGACGGCCTTGTCCTGGGCGAGGAACTCGCAGAACTCGCTGATGCCGCCGTCGAAGCGGAAGATCTCCTCGCTCTTGCCGATGCCTTCGAGGTCGCGGTCGTCGCGCACCACGATGGTGAGGCCGGGGACGAGGAAGGCGGTCTGGCGGGCGCGCTGGTGCAGGTTCTCCAGGGACAGCCTGGCGTCCTTGAGGAAGATCTGCCGGTCCGCCCAGTACCGCACCCGGGTGCCGGTGCGGGTCTTCGGGACGCGCTTGACCTTCCGGAGGCCGTTGGCCGGGTCGAAGGGCGCGTCGGGGCCGGACTCGGTGAAGATGCCGGGGACACCGCGGCGGAAGCTGATCGCGTGCGTGGCGCTGCTCCGGTCGACCTCGACGTCGAGCCGGGCCGACAGCGCGTTGACGACGGAGGCGCCCACGCCGTGGAGGCCGCCGGACGCGGCGTACGAGCCGCCGCCGAACTTGCCGCCGGCGTGCAGCTTGGTCATGACCACCTCGACGCCGGAGAGACCGGTCTTCGGCTCGACGTCGACGGGGATGCCACGACCGTTGTCCCGGACCTCCACGGACCCGTCATCGTGCAGGATGACCTCGATGTGGTCGCAGTAGCCGCCGAGGGCCTCGTCGACGGAGTTGTCGATGATCTCCCAGAGGCAGTGCATCAGGCCCCGGCTGTCGGTGGAGCCGATGTACATGCCGGGGCGCTTGCGGACCGCCTCGAGGCCCTCGAGTACGAGCAGGTGCCGCGCGGTGTAGTTGGAACCGTCACGGTCTGCGGTCAGCAGCGCACTGGACGGAACGGACGTCTCGGCGGTCACGCGGTTCGCTCCTCGCTGAATTTGAGTTCTGTCCCAAGGGGGTAAGGCTCGGCGTCTGTCGCCGGTCCGAGGGTACAGAGGCCTGGTAGAGCGGTTGTCACGCCACCCTCGTGAAAACTCATGCTAGTCCAGAGTCGCATGGATGTTCGATCCCTCGTCCGGGTGACGTGGACATCACGTTCCCTTCCAGGCATGAACCATTTAGGCTCCGGGCACGTCCTCATGAACAACCGGCAACCCAGCCGGGGGGACATACGAGACAAGCAACGCGAAACCCGTAACGCACAGAGACACAGCAATACGGCTCATTCGCCGCCAACCGGCAGCAGACAGCCTCCTCGAAAAAGTTTCAAGGAAAAGCCGCGAGCGGGAACGTTTTCGGCCTGGTTGGATGTTGACCCTGGTACGACAGCTCGTCGAGCTAGAGAAGAGGCGACGTGACTACTGTTCTGACCCCCGCGAGCCCGCTGACGGCCGCCGACCGCTGCGACCGCTGCGGCGCCCAGGCATATCTGCGCGTCGTGCTGACCAGCGGTGGCGAACTGCTCTTCTGCGCCCACCACGGCCGCAAGTTCGAGCCGGAACTCAAGAAGGTCGCCGCGGAGATACAGGATGAGACGGACCGGCTCACCACCGTGCCGGCCGACGCAGCCGACGAGGACCGCTGACACGCGCATCCACGACGAGCCATGAGCCGGTCCAGGACCGGCCGATGGGCGGCCGTCTCCCGTCACCGCGGGAACGGCCGCCCATCGTTGTACCCGAAGCACCCGGTTCTGTGACCGGCCGACGCCACAGCGTGACGGTTCCCAACAGCCGGGTGCTCTCCAGGCTTCAGAGCCTGGGCAGCACCGCTGACACCCGCGTGTAGACGCCGGGGCTCTCGGGCCGGCCGCAGCCGCTCCCCCACGAGACCAGGCCGATCAGCCGACCGCGCGCCACCAGGGGGCCACCGCTGTCGCCCTGGCAGGCGTCGCGGCCCCCTTCGGGGAGCCCGGCGCACACCATCGTGTCCGCGAGGTACCGCGCGCCCCCGCCGCCGGGGTACGCCCGGGCGCACGCCTCGTCGGGCAGTACGTCGACGTCGGCGGAGCGCAGCCCGTACGCGTACGTACCGATGCCGGTCGTGTCCCCCCAGCCGTACACCGTGGCCGCCGTCCCCGGCCGGTACGCGGGGTCGCCCGTGCGGGCCACCGGCAGCACATGGTCGGCGGGCAGCGGCTCGGCGAGGGTCAGGACGGCGATGTCACCGGCGTTGGTGTCCGCGTCGTACCGCGGGTTGATCCACACGCTCGTGACCGGGATCTCACGCCCGCCCATGCCGCGCAGTTCGGTGCGGCCGGCGATGACCTTGAGGTCCCGTACCTCACTCGGGTTCACGCCGAGCAGGTCCTCCCTCAGGCAGTGGGCGGCCGTCGCGACCTTGGCCCGGGCGACGACCACGCCTCCGCAGAACTGGCCCGCCCGCATACGGCCGAACCGGTCACGGCTGGACAGCGCCACGACCCACGGCGTTTCCGACACCTGCGCCGACTTGCCGCCGACGACGACACTGTCCGCCACGGCGGGGGTCGGCGCCACCAACGGGGCGACGGCCGCGGCGGCGGCCACGGCGACGGCGGCTGCCCGCCTCCTGCTGAAGGGATGACGCATACGGCGCATACGGCCTCCTGACGCTACGGTGACATCACGTCCACTCAGCGTCAGGCAGGAGCGCCCGGTACGCACGCCGCGCAACGCCGAAGGGCCCGGCTCCTTTCCGGAACCGGGCCCTTCGTCAAGCATCGGCCGGCGTCAGCCTCAGCCAGGCAGTCGCCTCGGTCGAAGTGGGCGCCTCAGTCGAAGTGGGCGCCTCAGTCGAGGTAGTCGCGCAGGACCTGCGAGCGCGACGGGTGGCGCAGCTTCGACATGGTCTTGGACTCGATCTGGCGGATCCGCTCACGGGTCACGCCGTAGACCTTGCCGATCTCGTCGAGGGTCTTCGGCTGACCGTCGGTGAGGCCGAAGCGCATCGAGACGACGCCCGCCTCGCGCTCGGAGAGGGTGTCGAGCACCGAGTGCAGCTGCTCCTGGAGGAGCGTGAAGCTGACCGCGTCGGCCGGGACGACCGCCTCGGAGTCCTCGATCAGGTCACCGAACTCGCTGTCGCCGTCCTCACCGAGCGGGGTGTGCAGCGAGATGGGCTCTCGGCCGTACTTCTGGACCTCGATGACCTTCTCGGGGGTCATGTCGAGTTCCTTGGCCAGCTCCTCCGGGGTGGGCTCGCGGCCCAGGTCCTGGAGCATCTGGCGCTGCACGCGCGCGAGCTTGTTGATGACCTCGACCATGTGCACCGGGATGCGGATGGTGCGGGCCTGGTCGGCCATGGCGCGGGTGATCGCCTGGCGGATCCACCACGTGGCGTACGTCGAGAACTTGTAGCCCTTGGTGTAGTCGAACTTCTCGACCGCGCGGATCAGACCGAGGTTGCCCTCCTGGATCAGGTCCAGGAAGAGCATGCCGCGGCCGGTGTAACGCTTGGCGAGCGAGACGACCAGACGGAGGTTGGCCTCCAGCAGGTGGTTCTTGGCGCGGCGCCCGTCCTCGGCGATGATCTCCAGCTCGCGCTTGAGCTTCGGCGCCAGCTTGTCGGAGTTCGCCAGCTTGTCCTCGGCGAACAGACCGGCCTCGATGCGCTTGGCGAGCTCGACCTCCTGCTCGGCGTTGAGCAGGGGGACCTTGCCGATCTGCTTCAGGTAGTCCTTGACGGGGTCGGCGGTGGCGCCGGCGACGGCGACCTGCTGGGCCGGCGCGTCGTCCTCGTCCTCGTCGGAGAGGACGAAGCCCTTGGCCTCGCCGTCGGTCTCCTCCTCGTCGCCCTTGGCGGGCTGGACCTCCTCGAGCAGCTCCTCGCCCTCGACGATCTCGTCGGTGTCCTTCTTGGCGGCCGTCTTCTTGGCCGTCGTCTTCTTGGCCGCGGTCTTCTTGGCGGCCGTCTTCTTCGCCGCGGTCTTCTTCGCGACGGTCTTCTTGGCAGGGGTACCGGCCTCGTCGGCCGGAGTGTCCGCGCTCTCAGCCGCCGGGGCCGCCGCGGCTGCCTTGGCCGTGGTCGTCCTGGCGGTGACGGTCTTGGTGGCGGTGCGCTTTGCCGGGCTCTTCGCTGCGACGCTCTTGCGGGCGCGCTTCGGCGACTCCGCTGCACTGACCATCAGCGTCACACCCTCTTCCTCGAGGATCTGATTGAGGCTGCGCAGAACATTCTTCCACTGGGTTGGCGGAATCTGGTCAGCCTCGAAGGCCCGACGCACGTCATCGCCCGCGATCTGCCCATCAGCCTTTCCCCGCTCGATGAGCGCCATCACAGACTTGGACTCGGCGATCTCCGGCGGGAGCGTACGCGATGTGCTGGCCGACACGAACAACCTCTCGGAACGATGGAAACGGCTTCCGGCCCCGCCCATGATCGGGCCGGAGCCGACGACCGCCGGCGGGGAATGAGCCGGCGACGCGGGCTGAACCTCGGAGGTGCACAGCGCCATCTGTGGCGGCTGTATTCCCTCCTCGGCTGTCACCTCTTAGGTCATCGCCGTGGTTCGCGGAGCGTTACGCCCAATCCGCGTGGCCCGAGTCACATCCCCGAGCGGAAGGAAGCGGTCAGACGGGACATTCACCCCGCAATCGCGCCGCCGTACCCTCCCGGCCCGGGGGACTCACCGGCCCCGCAGGCCCTTCCGGCCCGATCAGGTCGACTACCCGTCGGGCCGAGCGATACACCTTCCGGCCGCCGCCCGCGCCACAGGCGACTGCGCCGCGGGCGATCACGCCGGGGGCGACCGCGCCCTGGAGGGCCGTGCGGCGTGCGGTCACGGTCCGCGGTTCAGTGTTCACGTGGCGCGGGAACGACGCGTTCCACATCGGGCTGGACGGTGAGCAGCTGGCGCATGGCGGCCTCGGCGGCCTGTCCGTCGCCGGCCGCCAGGGCCTCGACGATCCGGGCGTGGTGGGCTAGGCAGGACTCGCCGGGGCGGTCGCAGCTGATCGCCGGGGCGCCGGAGACCTGGAGGGCCGCGGCGACGATGCCGGACAGGTGCTCCAGCATGCGGTTCCCGGCGAGCTGGATCAGGAGGGCGTGGAACTCGGTGTCGGCGCGGGAGAACGTGATCGCGTCGCCCTGGGCGAGGGCGTGGCCCATGATCTCCACCATGTCGGCGATGCGCCGCTGGACGTCCTCGCGCCCGTGGCCGGCGGCGAGCCGGGCGGCGAGCGGCTCGATGGTCCAGCGCAGCTCGGCGAGCTCGCGGCGCTGGTCGTCGCGCTGCGGTCCGAAGGCACGCCACTCGATGATGTCGGGGTCGAGGAGGTTCCAGTCGCCGACGGGGCGGACGCGCGTGCCGACGTTGGGGCGCGCGCTGACGAGGCCCTTGGCCTCCAGGACGCGCAGGGACTCGCGTACGACCGTACGGGAGACCTCGAAGCGCTGGCCGATCTCCTCGGGGACGAGCGGCCGGTCGGCGCCGAGGTCGCCGGAGACGATCATCTGGCCCAGCTGCTGGACGAGTTGACCGTGGAGGCCGCGGCCTCGGCTGCCGGCGGTGCGGCGGCCCACACGGCTCAACTCCGTTTCGGCCGCGTCCCAGGAGGGGGCGGCGACGCGGTCGGCGGCGGGCGCCTCCGCGTAGGGGTAGCGGTCGAGACCGCCCGGGGCGGCGAGGGGGGCCTCGGCGGGGCGGGCGGCGGTCATCATGGTGTGCGCAAGGGTACTCACGCATCCTTTGTCGGCGCCGGTTCCGGCACCCTTGAGGTCTTTGGTGAAAAGCACACGAAAGGGTGATCGGTGCTCGCTCCGCAATTGACGCCTAATCGGAAGGAAGCGGGCAATTTCCAAGGAGTCGCGACCGATTGAAGTGGATTGATCGCCTCTGATCAGTTTGCGATCACCCTTGGACGCTTCGAAGTCTTCCGCTGATCAGAAACGCGCCGAGCAGGGTGGTGAGCGACAACGCCAGCGCCGCGCCGACAGGTTGGGCCAGGACGTGCAGGGCGCCGGTCAGCCAGCGCTCGGCCTCTTCCGGCCAGCGCGGCAGGGCCAGTTCGCGGAGCCGCTGCGGAAGTCCGGCGATCGAACGACCGGCGGGGACGGTGATGGTGCGCTCGACGAGCGGGGCGATCACGACCGGTACGGCGAGAACGGCCGCGAGGCCCGCGGCCGCGGCCCGGAAGACACCGGCGGCCAGCAGCCCGGCCCAGCCGCACCCGACCACGAGACCCGCCCAAGTCGCACACAGCCCCGGCCAGTTCGCCGGTACGGGGATCAACGCCCCGCCGTAGACCAGGCGGAGCGCCTCCAGATCGACGACGGCGACCGCCACGGCGAGCAGCAGCGCGGCGGCAGCCGTCACGGCGAGCTTGGCCACCAGGAGCCCGAAGCGGCGCGGTACGGCTCCGAGCGCGGCCTGGAGCACGGGGTAGCGGTACTCGTGGCCGTACGAGAAGGCGCCGAGGAGCCCGGCGCCCAGCGCGGCGGGCGGCAGCGGGAGCAGCTCCGGCCAGGCGGCGAGCACGGTGGGCAGCGGGGCGCGGCCGAGCCTCGCCATCAGGACGGCGAGCACCGCCGACACGGCGAGGGTGCCGACGATCAGCAGCGGCGTGGACGGCACGCCCGCGATCCTGCGCAGCTCGTACTGCAGCGGGCGCGACGGGCCGCGCCGTGGCTTCCCGGCTGCGGCACCGGCTCCTTGCCTGGGCCCTGGCGTGGGTCCTGGCCCGGCTCCGGTGCGGGCGCCTGGACTGGCACCGGCGTCGGCACCAGCGCCTGCCCACGCGCGATGCCGGGCCCGGCGTGGAGGGCGGGAGCTGGGGTGGCGTCGGGTGGCGCGGGCGTCGGGCGTGGGGGCAGCGGGGCCCTGACCTGCTGATGCGGATTCGGGTGCGGGGTCGGAAGCGGGTTCAGGGGCGGGTTCAGGCGTGGGTTGGTGGTCGGCGGGCGCAGCGGGGCCGGGCGCGGGGGTGTCGGGGCCGGAGAGCGGGGCGGGCCGGGCTGTGGAGGCCGGCGGGGTGGCCGTTGAGCCGGCGTGTGGCTCCAGGGGCTGTGGGTGGGGGGCCGGGTCCGGTGCGGGGCCGGTTTCCTCGGCAAGGCGGTGGAGGAGGATGCCGTGGCGGAAGGCGGTCTCGCCCACCACAGCGCAGTCGCCGCCGTACACGTACAGCCGGTTGCCGGCCTCGGTGACGACCTCCACCGGGCGGCGGGCCGCGCGGGCCTCCCGGCCGATGAGCGCGGCGAGGCGGGCGGCGTGCGGGGTGTGGACGGCGACGCGGGGGCGGAGTCGGGTGCGGGCGAACGCCGTGGCGTCCTGGTCGGCGACCAGGCGGCCGGCGGCCACCGCGACGACGCGGTCGGCGGTGCGTGCCGCCTCCTTGGGGTCGTCGGTGGTGCAGAGGACGGTGCCGCCGTGTGCGGCGTGGGCGCGCAGCAGGCCGTACAGCCATGTGGCCTCGCGTGGCGACAGTCCGGCGGTGGGCTCGTCGAGAAGGAGCGTGTGCGGGTCGCCCAACAGGGCCGCTGCGAGGCCGAGTCGGCGTTCCATGCCGAGGGACAGCGTGCCGAGCCGCTGGTCCTCAAGACCGGCGAGGCCGACGACGTCGAGCAGTTCGTCGGCGCGGGCGACCGGGACGCCGGCGCTCGCGCACAGCATCCTGAGCTGGCCGCGGGCGGTTCTCGCGGGGTGACCCGGCAGGTCACCGAGGAGCACGCCGACTTCGCGCAGCGGGTGGGCGACGCGATGGAGCGGCCGGCCGCGGAAGTAGGTGACGCCTCGGCCGCGTTCGAGCCCGAGCATCAGCCGCAGGGCGGCGCTCTTGCCCGAACCGCGGGGGCCCAGGAGGGCGGTGACCTTGCCGGGCAGCGCCTCGAAGGTCAGGTCGTCCACAGCGGGCGGACGGTTCCGGCGGGGGGTGCTGGTGAGTCCGATTGCCTGGAGCATCGCTTCTCTCGCGGTAGATGAGACCGCTCGGCGGCAGGGCGGGTACCGCAGCACGATAACGCGACATTTCGGACTTTTTGCGCAGGGCGCCGGAGGGTCGACGACTGAACGCCGGGCTGGGACGCCGGAGCCGGATGCCAGGTACCGGCCATGGGGCTCCGGCTACCCCCGTGGCGTGCCGGGTGGCCGTCAGACCTCCGGGCGCAGCATCGGCGGATTGAGCAGAGTCGCGCCGCCGGCGCGGAAGAGCTGGGCGGGGCGGCCGCCCTGGCGGGTGGTGGTGCCGCCGGCGGGCACCAGGAAGCCCGGGGTCCCCGTGACCTTGCGGTGGAAGTTGCGCGGGTCCAGCGCCACGCCCCAGACCGCCTCGTACACCCGACGCAGCTCGCCGACCGTGAACTCGGGCGGGCAGAAGGCGGTGGCCAGCGAGGAGTACTCGATCTTCGAGCGGGCGCGTTCGACACCGTCGGCGAGGATCTGCGCATGGTCGAAGGCGAGTGGGGCGGGCGGTTCGCCGTCGCGGCCGATGCCGGTTTCGGGGCTGAGCAGTTCCTCGACGGGTGCCCAGCGCACGCTGTTGGCGTCGCCGCCCGGGCGTGGGGCGGGCAGGTCGGGGGCGAGTGCGAGATGGGCGACGCTGACGACACGCATGCGCGGGTCCCGCTTGGGATCGCCGTACGTGGCGAGCTGCTCCAGATGGGCACCGCCGCCGGGCGCCGGCATGGGGTCCCCGGGCTCATGGACGCAGAGCCCCGTCTCCTCGGACAGCTCCCGCGCGGCTGCGGTGTCGAGGTCCTCGTCGGGCCGTACGAAGCCCCCGGGCAGAGCCCAGCGCCCCTGGAACGGCGGCTCTCCCCGGCGTACGACCAGTGCGCACAGGGCATGGCGGCGCACCGTGAGCACCACCAGGTCGACGGTCACGGCGAAGGGCGGAAAGGCCGAGGGGTCGTAGGGGGACATGCCGCGATCATAGTCGTCTTCCTGACGATAAACACGTCGGTCGCGATCTTCGGTGCCGACTTCCCGCCCGGCTCCCTGCCCCTGTTCCCGCGCGCGCTCCGTAGCGTGGCCGAGGGCTTCCCGGCGCGCTTGCTCGTGGGCTTCTTCACCGGCTTGTGCCGCCTGTTCTGCCTGTTCCGCTTGTTCCGCTGTTCGCTGCCCTGCAGCGGTACGCATGTGGTCACACCCCCAACTGAAGTCCGGCGGCGGCCTCCTCCACCATGCCGAGGCCCAGCCTGCTGACGCGTACGGCGAACGGCTCGCCCGCGACGCACAGCCCGGAGAGCCGGATCGCCCCCAAGGGGGCGCAGCGTACCGGCTGCAGCGCCACCGTGCGGGCGGGTGCGTCCGGGCGGATGCCCACCAGCGCGGCCAGCACGTGGACGGCCGCGGCCGCGGCCACGGCGGCCGGGCGGCAGGCGGCCGGATGCGGCACGGGGGCGCCGTCGGCGGTGCGCTGCTCGCCCGCGTACATCTCCGGCAGCCGGTACCCGAACGCCTCGGCCGCGTCGATGAGGCCGCGCAGCAACCCGGACGCCTCCTTCTCGTACCCGGCCGCGGCGAGCCCGGATACGGCGACGGCCGTCTCGTGGACACGGACTGCGCCGGCGCGGTGGCCGAAGGGATTGTGTCCCGGCTCCTTGGCCCCGAGGCTGCGCAGTCCCCAGCCGGTGTCGAGCGCCGGGCCGCCGAGCAGCCGGGCGAGCTGTTCCGTCTGCACCTTGTCGAGCAGCCCTTCGGCGGGACGGCCGCCGCCGAGCAGCCCGGTGTCGAGCAGGTGCGCCGCGGCACCGCCCAGGTGCGGCACGGGCCGCCCGTCGGCGGCGAGCGCGGCGGCGGGCCGGCCTCCGGTGAGGTCGTCCAGCCAGAAGGCCTCGCGGAAGCGCCGACGCAGGGAGCCGGCCCATTCGCGCCAGGCGTCCGCGCCGGGCCGGGCGCACCCCTCCAGGAGTTCGGCGCCGAGCAGTGCCGCCCGCTGTGCGTGGGCCTGGGTCTCGGCACGGCGCACTCCGGCACCCGGCCCCGGCTCGGCGAGCAGGCCTTCGCCGTCGGTGGCGGTCCGCAGCCAGTGCAGGCAGCGCTCCGCTGTGGGCAGCAGTTCGGCGAGGTCCTGTTCGGGCAGTCCCCACAGGCGGGCCTCCGCGAGTACGGCCGGGAAGGCGAGGGTCGCCTCGATGCCGGTGCACGCGGGCGGAAGGTGGGGCCCGGCGTCACGAAGGGGTCCCGCGACGCGCCCGGCGGCGGGCCCTGTCCCGGGGCCGTCCGCCAGGCCTCGGGCGACGCTGCGCAGGGTTTCCGCCGCGAGCCTGGTGCCGAGCGGGAGGACCATGCGGGCGGCCCACAGGGCTTCTGCGGGCGCCGGGCCGCACCGCCAGGGCACCCCGGCGGCGAGGTGCACGCCCGACGGGTG
>NZ_JABWDV010000161.1 GCF_013362995.1 Streptomyces sp. TRM64462
GGGCCTGGTCATGGGGGCGGCTGCGGGGCTCGGGCTGCCTGTGGCGGAACCGTGAGGTGCCTCAGTGGCGGTGGAACGGCAGCCTGTTGCCACGCGTGCACCACGAGTGCGGCACGGGGTGCGGCCGCCAGGAGCGGTCCCAGTCGGCGCGGTTCGGGCGGTGGTGGCCGCCCGCGCAGGAGGCGGCCTCGCAGAGGAGGGCGCTCAGGACGGCCGTGACGGCGGCGAGTTCGGCGGCGGTGGGTGAACCGTGGAGTATCCGCAGGTGATGGCGCATGGGGTCATCGTGTGACGGCGGCCTCGTGCCCGCACCCGGTGGAGCCGGAGCCGCCTCCGACGCGCACACACAGCGCGGCGGACGTCTTGGCCGGCGTTGTGGCGGACTGGCGGCCGGGTCGCGGGCGGGCTCGGGGAGGCGGTGTGCAGTCGGCGGATGGGCCGTCCGGGTGAGGTGAGAGCCGAGGGGTGACCGGGCGCCCGCCCTGTCGCCGGCTGTGCGACCGGCTGCGGCGCGCTCAGAGCCGTACACGGTGACGGGGCGGAGTCGGCTCGGTGCGCGCGGTCTCCTCCGGGGCTCGCCGTACGAGGAGGGCCCCGGGCGTCGGCGTACGACGTCCCGGGGCCCTTCTGCCGAGCCTCTCACCTCTCAGGGCGCGGCGTTCCGGTCTCCTGTCACGGCGCTCAGGTCACGTGGCCACTCCGCCCCTGCGGCGGGCGCGAGGTGCTCCTGCCCCGCGTTCGCCGGTCGCCGCCATGGCGGCGCCGAGCAGCAGGGCGATGGCACCGACGACGACGTTGTTCCACACGGTGCGGGTCGTGTCGACGTTACCGGCGACGACCCACGGCGAGATGATCGTGAACGCGCCGATGGCCACGGCGCACCACGCCATGGCGTGGGTCCGCTCGTAGGCGGAGCCCAGTCCGCCCATGCAGAGTGCGTAGGCCACGCCGAGGATCAGGTTGGTCACGGCGAGTGCCGTGAGGCCGCTGAATCCCACGATCCACGGCGAGGCGGCCAGGAACACACCGGTGAGGAGGGCCAGTGCCTCGACTGCCTGTGCACGGGGGCTGATGGTCGCGCGCTCGAAGCGGGAGCGCATCTCGGCGAGGTCAGGGTGTTGCTCGATGGTCGGATGGGTGGTCATTGCGGGCCTGCCTCCTGTAGAAGCCTTTATCTGCCCTTTATCCACCATCTAACGCCCACTACTCCATCCGGGTCAAATGGAACTTTTCGCGCGGAGTGCGGCCAGGGTGACGACACCTCTCCGACGCGGCATCGTTGATCAGCCACGATCCCGCAGCAACCGAAAGGGGACCCCCATGAGCCTTCGTACCGCCGCCCTCGCCGCCGCCACCGGTGCGCTGCTGACCACGGGCGCCGCAGCAGCACCCTCGTACGCGCATCCGTCCGGAACGGGTGACGGGGTCGCGGTCGTGAAGAACGACACGCTCACGCCGTGGTCAGTCGTCGACTTCCTGCTCGTGGACGAGGACGAGGACGCGGGCGGGGGCGCCAGCGCGGGGCACGAGGGCTAGGGCGGGCGGCCGGGCGGGCGGGCGCCGGAGACGGGGGAAACGGCGGTGTTGCCGCCGGATTTCGGACGTGTTGCGGCTCACTCACCGCACCGTTCCACGCATGGTGCACCGTTGAACATCGGCGGCGACCGGCTGTCAGCCTGCGGTGACGCCGGGTCACATCTCCCCAGTTGGCCTGGGAGTGGCGGTTTCGCGTCACTGCTTGAATAAAAGACCAAACTGAAAAGCGCCGCTGAATGTGCGTCAACAACACCGGCGCGGCAGGCTGTGCCCCGAACCGGCCCGAACGGGATCCGACCGTAAGGGACTCGAAGGAAAGGGATGATGACGCACATGTGGACCCCGCTGAGACGTACCGCCGTATGCGGACTGGTCACCGCCGCCGCCCTGGCGACCCTGGCGCCCGCCGCCTCCGCGGTGACGGAGGCGGATGGGACCGCGGACACACGGCTGTACGCGCCGAGCGCACTGGTCCTCACCGTGGGACAGGGCGAGACCGCCGCGACATCGGTCCCGCTGCGCGCGGTGACCCTCACCTGCACTCCGGCGCCCGGCGGAACGCATCCGTCGCCGCAGCGGGCCTGCGACACGCTGCACGCCGTAAAGGGCGAGTTCGGCGCCCTCAGCGGTACCGAGGAGCGCGCCTGCATCAAGATCTACGACCCGGTCGTCGTCACCGCACAGGGTGTCTGGGACGGGCAGCGCGTGAACTTCGAGCGGACCTTCGGCAACGCGTGCGAGATGCGCGCCGAGGGCACGAGCGTCTTCGCCTTCTGAGCCTGACCGCGCCTCCCCCGGACCGTCCGGTCACCGTCCCCGCACAGCGCACGCGCGTGCCGGCCCCTGCGCCCGCGCCGTTTTCCGTGGCAGCCTCCCCCTGCCCGGGACGGCGCGGGCGTTTCGGCTGAAATTGGGCATACGTGAAGTAGCGCAGCCACGACCGGCCCTCAGGGGGCAGGGACGTGGACGTGAGCACGGGCGTGGACGTGGACGTGGACGTGAGCACGGGCGAAGGCTTGGCATGGACGTGGACGTGGACGTGGACAGCGTTGCCGACGAGCTGTACGGGCTGCGGCCGGCCGACTTCACCGCGGCCCGTGACCGGCGTGCGGCCGAGGCCCGGAAGGGGGGCGACCGGGAGCTCGCCGGCCGTATCCGGGAGCTCCGGAAGCCGACGCTGGCGGCGTGGGCGAGCAATCTGCTCGTACGGGAGCGGCCTGACGAGGTGCGGTCGCTGGTCCGGCTCGGGGAGGGGCTGCGGCGGGCGCACCGCGAGCTGGACGGTGAGCGGCTGCGGGAGCTGAGCCGCCGGCAGCACGCCGTGGTGGCCGCCCTGGCCGGGCAGGCACGGCGGCTGGCCGCCGATGCTGGGCAGGACGTGGGCGACGGAGTGCGGCAGGAACTGGAAG
>NZ_JABWDV010000162.1 GCF_013362995.1 Streptomyces sp. TRM64462
CGGGTGCCGGGGCAGTGCCCCGTGGCCAGGCGGTTCTGCCCGCACCTTCGGCGGCGTAGGCGGGCCAGGACCCCCCGGGCGCGGCGCGGCCGATCGCGCGCACGGCAGGGTCCGGCTTGTGGGTGGTCAGGCGTGGGTGGCCGTCTGGCGTTCGGCCGCTTCGACGGTCTGGGCCAGCAGGGTCGCGATGGTCATGGGGCCGACGCCGCCCGGTACGGGGGTGATGAGGCTCGCGCGTTCCGCGGCGGTGGCGAAGTCGACGTCGCCGACGTTGCCCTCGTTGTAGCCGGCGTCGATCACGACGGCGCCCGGCTTGATGTCCTCGCCCTTGATGAAGCGGGGACGCCCCACGGCGGCCACGACGATGTCGGCCTCGCGCAGCGCTGCGGAGAGGTCGGCGGGCGGGGTGTGGGAGTGGCAGTACGTCACGGTGGCGTTCCGGGTGAGCAGCAGCATCCCCGCGGGCTTTCCGAGGATGGCGCTGCGGCCCACGACGACGGCCCGCTTGCCGGCCGGGTCGACGTCGTACGCGTCGAGCAGCCGCATGATGCCGCCCGGCGTGCAGGAGACGAAGCCGGGCAGGCCGAAGCTCATCGACGCGAAGGAGCTGGTCGTGACGCCGTCGACGTCCTTCTCCGGGGCGATGGCCTCGAACGCGGCGCGCTCGTCGATGTGCGGGCCGACGGGGTGCTGGAGCAGGATGCCGTGCACGTCCGGGTCCCGCGACAGCCCTTCGAGGGTGGCGACGAGCTCCTCGGTCGTCGTGGCGGCGGGCAGTTCGACGTGGCGGGAGCGGATTCCGGCCTTTTCGCAGCGGGCCCGCTTCATCCGTACGTACGTCACGGAGGCGGGGTCCTCGCCGACGAGGACGGTCGCGAGGCAGGGCTGTGTGCCGGTGCGGCGCGTGAAGGCGGCGGCGCGGGCGGCGGTCTCCTCGACGAGGCGGCGGGCGAGGGAGCCGCCGTCCATGAGACGGGCTGCGGTGGTGGTCATGGGGCCTCCCGGGCGGTGAGACGAACGAACGGGTGTGTTCTCGCCCAGGCGCGCGGCAGCCTGCGGTGTCCGCCGTGGCGGTCCCGCCGGGCCGCTCCCCGGTGGTACTCCACCCAAGCGCCAGTCACGGCCCGTGCCCACTGTACGCCAGCGGGGCGAGCGCGAGGGCGTGCAGGGGGGCGTGCGGGGCGCGCGACCGGTTGTCGGGGGTGCGGGAGGCGGCGACGATGGCACCGGCATGAAGGCCGCGGCGAGGAGGGCAGGTTGAGCGACGCGTGGGTGGCTCTCGAACGGGGCGCGGACCCTGTGGAACGCGCCGGGGAGCTGCGCCGGGCGTACGACGCGTTCACGCAGGGCGGGCGGGTGGCTCCGCCCGTACGGCCGCTGGTGGCGGAGTCGTGGCGGCGGTCGGCGCGGGCGCGGGTGAGTCCGGACGGGATCGCGTCCGTGGAGCTGGCCGGGGACGAGCTGGCGGCGTACCGGGAGAGTCATCCGCTGGCGGCCGCGATGCCGGTGGTCCGGGAGCTGATGGGGGCGTACGCGGACGACGGGGAGCATCTGGTGGCGGTGTGCGACGCGTACGGGCGGCTGCTGTGGGTGGAGGGGCATCCGCAGACGCTGCGGCGGGCGGGGCGGATGAACTTCGTGGCGGGCGCGCGGTGGTCGGAGGCGGCCGTGGGGACGAACGCGCCGGGGACGGCCATCGCGATCGACCGCCCGGTGCAGGTCTTCGCGGCGGAGCACTTCCGGCGGCCGGTGCAGACGTGGACGTGCGCGGCGGCTCCGGTGCACGATCCGCGGACGGGGCGGCTGCTGGGCGCGGTGGACATCACGGGCGGGGACCGGCTGGCGCATCCGCACAGCCTGGCGTTCGTGCAGGCGGTGGCGCGGGCGGCCGAGTCGCAGCTGGCGCTGCTGGCTCCGGCGGCGGCGGTGGACAACCGGGTGCGGCTGTCGGCGCTGGGCCGGGACGAGGCGCTGCTGGTGACGGGCGAGGGCCGTACGGTGCGGCTGAGCCCGCGGCACAGCGAGCTGGTGGTGGTGCTGGCGGCGCATCCGCAGGGCCTGGGCGGTGACGAGCTGCTGGCCGCGCTGTACGAGGACGGGGCGGTGACGCCGGTGACGTTACGGGCCGAACTGTCGCGGCTGCGGGGGCTGTTGGGGTCGGAGCTGCTGCGTTCGCGGCCGTACCGGCTGGGGGCGGTGGTGGACGCGGACTTCGACGTGGTGGCGCGGCGGCTGGCGTCGGGGGCGGTGACGGCGGCGCTGGGCGGGTACACGGGGCCGCTGCTGCCGGGGTCGGCGGCGCCGGCCGTGGTGCGGCTGCGGCGGCGGCTGACCGATCAGCTGCGGGCGGCGCTGATCGCGCGGGGGGACGCGGAGCTGCTGTCCGACTGGGCGCACAGCCCGTGGGGCGAGGACGACCTGGAGGTGTGGCGTGCGCTGGCGGCCGCGGTGCCGGCGGGGCGCCGTCCGGCCCTGGAGGCGCGGCTCCGGACGCTCGACGCGGAGCTGGGGGCGGGGCTGCTGCCGGGGGCGAGGCTGGAGCCGGGGGCGGGGCTGGTGTC
>NZ_JABWDV010000163.1 GCF_013362995.1 Streptomyces sp. TRM64462
GGGGGCGCGTCCGGCGGCGCCACGCGCCGGGTCGCGCTCCCCGTGCCTCCGCATGTGCTGTTCGCCGAGCGGCTGCTCGCCGTACTGACCGGTCAGCGGCCCGTCCACTGGATGCTCGGCCACACCATCGGCGAGGCGTACGAGCAGCTGATCCGCCTCGCACCCGCCAATCCGCTGCGCGCCGCGGAGGGCGGCCCGCAGCGGCCCGTCCTGCGCACCTGCAAGGGCTCCCCGCTGCGCCCCGGCGTCGTCGAGGCGTTCGCCAGCGTCACCGCGGGCGACCGCGTCCGCGCCATGGCGTTCCGCCTCGAACTGGGCGCCGACCGCCGGTGGCGGTGCGCGGCCGTCGAGCTCGGCACCGAACCGGCACGCCGGGACGCCCCGTACACCCAGTCCTTCCCCACCTGAAGACGTGTGACCGGAACGCACGAACGGGCGGGGCCGGTACGCGCCCTCACGCGTACCGGCCCCGCCCGTCGGAGTCGGCCGTATCTCAGTACCGCCCCGCGGCGGTCACTTCTTGCGGCGACGCCCGCCCTTCTGCGCCTTCCGGCGCTCCGCGCGCGTCATCCCGTCCCCGTCGGACCGGGCACCGCCGTTGTCGAAGTCGCCCTCGACGACCGTGCCCTCACCGTCGACCTTCGGCGCGGTGAAGTGCAGCCGGTCGGGCCGCTGCGGCGCCTCCAGGCCCTTGGCGCGGATCTCCGGCCGGCCGGCGCCCGCCGGGACGGCCGCCTCCTTCTCCAGGGAAGGACGCTCCGCCGTCGCCTGCACCGGGACCTCCTCGACCTGCTGCTCGACCTGGACCTCCAGGTTGAACAGGTAGCCGACGGACTCCTCCTTGATGCCCTCCATCATCGCGGTGAACATGTCGAAGCCCTCGCGCTGGTACTCGACCAGCGGGTCCTTCTGCGCCATGGCGCGCAGCCCGATGCCCTCCTGGAGGTAGTCCATCTCGTAGAGGTGCTCGCGCCACTTGCGGTCCAGGACGGACAGGACGACCCGCCGCTCCAGCTCGCGCATGACGTCCGAGCCGAGCTGCTTCTCACGCGCCGCGTACTGCTCGTGGATGTCGTCCTTGATGGACTCGGCGATGAACTCCGCCGTGATCCCGGCGCGGTCCCCGGCAGCCTCCTCCAGCTCGTCGATGGTGACACCGCAGGGGTAGAGCTGCTTGAACGCGCCCCACAGCCGCTCCAGGTCCCACTCCTCCGCGAAGCCCTCGACGGTCTCCGCCTGGATGTACGCGTCGATCGTGTCGTCCATGAAGTGCAGGATCTGCTCGTGCAGGTCCTCGCCCTCCAGGACGCGGCGGCGCTCACCGTAGATGACCTCACGCTGCCGGTTCAGCACCTCGTCGTACTTCAGGACGTTCTTGCGCGTCTCGAAGTTCTGCGTCTCGACCTGCGACTGCGCCGACGCGATCGCGCGCGTCACCATCTTGTTCTCGATCGGCACGTCGTCCGGCACGTTCGCCATCGCCATGACGCGCTCGACCATCTGCGCCTTGAACAGCCGCATCAGATCGTCGCCGAGCGACAGGTAGAAGCGGGACTCGCCCGGGTCGCCCTGACGGCCGGAACGACCGCGGAGCTGGTTGTCGATACGCCGCGACTCGTGCCGCTCCGTGCCCAGCACGTACAGCCCGCCGAGCTCCTTGACCTCTTCGAACTCGGCCTTGACGGCCAGCTCGGCCTTCTCCAGCGCGGCGGGCAGGGCGGCGGCCCACTCCTCCACGTGCTCGACCGGGTCGAGGCCGCGCTGGCGCAGCTCCGCCTCGGCGAGGTCGTCGGGGTTGCCGCCGAGCTTGATGTCCGTACCACGGCCGGCCATGTTCGTGGCGACGGTCACGGCGCCCTTGCGGCCGGCCTGGGCGACGATCGTCGCCTCACGCTCGTGGTTCTTCGCGTTGAGCACCTCGTGCGGCACGCCCCGCTTGGAGAGCTGCTGCGACAGGTACTCGGACTTCTCGACCGACGTCGTACCGACGAGGATCGGCTGGCCCTTCTTGTGCTTCTCCGCGATGTCGTCGACGACCGCCGCGAACTTCGCGACCTCCGTGCGGTAGATCAGGTCCGACTGGTCCATGCGGACCATGGGCCGGTTCGTCGGGATCGGGACGACGCCCAGCTTGTAGATCTGGTGGAACTCGGCGGCCTCGGTCATCGCCGTACCGGTCATGCCGGACAGCTTGTCGTAGAGGCGGAAGAAGTTCTGCAGCGTGATCGTGGCGAGCGTCTGGTTCTCGTCCTTGATCGGGACGCCTTCCTTCGCCTCGATGGCCTGGTGCATGCCCTCGTTGTAGCGGCGGCCGGCGAGGATACGGCCCGTGTGCTCGTCGACGATCATGACTTCGCCGTCGATGACGACGTAGTCCTTGTCCTTCTTGAACAGTTCCTTCGCCTTGATGGCGTTGTTCAGATAGCCGACGAGGGGGGTGTTCACCGACTCGTAGAGGTTGTCGATGCCCAGCCAGTCCTCGACCTTGGCGACACCCGACTCATGGATGCCGACGGTCCGCTTCTTCTCGTCGACCTCGTAGTCCCCGGTCTCCTCGATGCCCTTCAGCGGATTGCCGGGCTCGCCCTTCTTCAGGCGCTGCACCAGCTTCGCGAAGTCGCCGTACCACTTGGTCGCCTGGTCGGCGGGGCCCGAGATGATCAGCGGCGTACGGGCCTCGTCGATGAGGATCGAGTCGACCTCGTCCACGCACGCGAAGTTGTGGCCGCGCTGGACGAGCTCGTCCTTGGACCACGCCATGTTGTCGCGCAGGTAGTCGAAGCCGAACTCGTTGTTCGTGCCGTACGTGATGTCGCAGTTGTACTGCTCGCGGCGCTGCGCCGGCGACATGTTCGCGAGGATGCAGCCGACCTTCAGGCCCAGGAACTTGTGGACGCGGCCCATCAGCTCGGAGTCACGCTCGGCCAGGTAGTCGTTCACCGTGATCAGGTGCACGCCCTTGCCGGAAAGCGCGTTCAGATACGCCGGGAGCGTACCGACGAGGGTCTTGCCCTCACCGGTCTTCATCTCCGCGACATAGCCGAGGTGCAGCGCGGCACCACCCATCACCTGGACGTCGTAGTGGCGCTGGCCGAGAACGCGCTTGGCCGCCTCACGGACGGTCGCGAACGCCTCGGGGAGCAGGTCGTCGAGGCTCTCACCGTCCTGGTACCGCTGCTTGTACTCGTCGGTGAGCGCCCGCAACTCGGCGTCGGAGAGGTTGACGAAGTCCTCTTCGATGGAGTTGACCTGGTCCGCGATGCGGTGCAGTTTGCGCAGGATCTTGCCTTCGCCTGCACGCATGAGCTTGTTGAAGACGGACACTGAGGCTGGTCTCCTTGCCGGTCGGGCCTGGCACTGGGTCTTGTCATGGACACTGGCACGGGCACGGCAGGTGGGCCCCACCGCAACGGCCATCGTAAGCGAGGACCCGGGCACGCCGGGAGGTCCACCGCCGCCGAGGACCGACTGCCGCCCGGTAAGGAGAACGCACGGGACGTCCCGAAGGTGCCGCCGAACACGAAAAGTGTTCGCACCCTACCCCCGGCGCCACCAGAATCCCGTCATGGAGCCCGTCGTCCTCACCTCCGAACGCCTGATCCTTCGCACCTTCACCCCCGCCGACACCGAAGACGTACGCGCGGCCTGCCAGGACCCGGAGCTGCACCGCTGGATACCGCTCCCCGACCCGTACCGCCGCGAGGACGCCGAGGACTTCGTCCTCCGGCACGTACCGGAGGGCTGGCGCGACGACACGGAGTACACCTTCTCCGCGCGCGCCCTCCGCGAGGACGGCTCCGGCCCGCTCCTCGCGTCCGTCAGCCTCCACCACCCGCGCGCGGGCACCTGGGAAGTCGGCTTCTACACGGTGAAGGAGCACCGCGGCAACGGCTACGCCACCGAGGCCGTACGCACCCTCGCCCTCTGGGCCTTCACCGCCCTCGGCTGCGCCCGCCTGGAATGGCGCGCCCAGACCGGCAACACCGGCTCACGCCTCGTCGCCGAGAAGGCCGGCTTCACCATGGAGGGCGTCCTGCGCGCCGGCCTGGAGCACCGGGGGACACGGCGCGACTGCGAGATCGCCTCCCTGCTCCCGTCCGACCTCGGCCTGCCGAGCCCGGTCCCGTACCTCCCGTCGAGGCAGTGAGGGCCGCCCGGGCACGGCGCGGTGGGGCGCACGGCCGCGGCACGGCCACC
>NZ_JABWDV010000015.1 GCF_013362995.1 Streptomyces sp. TRM64462
GTACTGCTGCACACCCCAGGGCACCAGCACCGTCAGCACCCCGTCGCACCCGGCGACCGCACGCCGGATCACCTCCGGATCGTTCGTGGGTCCGGGAATGACGGTCATCCGGCCTTCGAACGCGGCAAGCTTCGGCACGCTGCGCTCCCGGCACACGCCCACCACCTCGTAGCCGCGTTCCAGCGCGTGGCGGACCATGTACTGCCCGAGCTTGCCCGAAGCTCCGATGATGCAGACCTTCTTCACGCGATCCGTGCCCATGGCGCAGCCCTTCGCCGGAATGTCTACCTTATGTCGTAAGGTACGGTAGCCTTATGCTGTAAGGCGGTCAAGGGAACCAGAAGTAAGGGGCGCGGATGAGCGACAGAAGCAAAGGCAGGCGCCGGACATCGACGCGCACCCCGCTCAGTCGCGAACGCGTGATACGCACGGCGGTGGCGGTCGCGGACGAGAAGGGGACCGCCGCGCTCACCATGCGGGCCATCGCCGAACCGCTGGGCGTCGAGGCGATGTCGCTCTACCACCATGTCGCGGGCAGGGACGACGTCCTCGACGGCATGGTGGACGCGGTGTTCGGCGAAATCGACCTGCCACCGCGGGACACGGACTGGAAGAGCGCCATGCGCCACCGCGCGGTCTCCGCCCGTGCCGTTCTGCGGCGCCATCCCTGGGCCGTCGGCCTGATGGACTCCCGGAGCAGGCCCGGTCCGGCGACCCTGCGCCACCACGACGCCGTCATCGGCGCGTTGCGCGCCGGAGGGTTCTCCGTCCCGATGGCCGCGCACGCCTTCTCGCTGATCGACAGCTACCTGTACGGCTTCGTACTCCAGGAGCTGAGCCTGCCGTTCAGCGGCGGGGCGGAGCTGGACGAGGTCGCCGGCGCCATCCTGCGCGAGATGCCCGCCGACGCCTACCCCCACCTCACCGAGCTGGTGACCGAGCACGCCCTCAAGCCGGGCTACGACTACGCCGACGAGTTCACCTTCGGCCTGACGCTCATCCTCGACGCCCTGCGCCCGGACGAGGACGCGAGCCCCTGGCCTGCCGCGTCCGGGGCATCGGGCCGGCGCCAGGGGACCTAAGTCGTGCCCGGCGGATCATGCCTGGGCCGCGGGCAGCCAAGGCGAAGGTCTCGCGATGTCGGCATGATCCGCCGGACACTCCCTAGCCGGCGGCCTTCAGCGCCTCCACGAGCTCGTCGCGCGACATGGCCGAGCGCCCGCTGACGCCGCGCTCGGCGGCCCTCTCGTAGAGCTCCTTCTTCGTCAGCCCTGCCAGATCGCCCCCGGCCCCCGCCCGAGCGCCGACCCCGGCCCTGCCCCTGCCCCCGGACTTGCTCTTGCCCTTGCCCCTGCCCTTGCCTGTGTCCTTGCCGCCCCGCCTGGAGGCGGCCGCCCGGTCGACGCTCTGCCGCAGCGCGTCCATCAGGTCGACGACGTTGGTCGCCTCCGGCGGCTCCTCCTCCGCCACGACCTCCCGGCCCTCCCGCTTGGCCTCGACCAGCTCCATCACCCGGTCCTCGTACGTGTCGCGGTACGCGGCCGGATCCCACTTCATGGCCAGCGCCTCGACCAGGTGCTCCGCCATCTCCAGCTCCCGCCGCGGCGGCTTGTGGCGCGCGGGCAGGTCCGTCTCCTTGCGCGGATCACGGACCTCGTCCTGGTAGTGCAGCGTGTGCAGTACGAGGTTGTCGGACTGCGCGCGCAGGGCGGTGAGGTACTCCTTGCCGCGCATCGTCAGCGTGGCGATCCCGGCCTTGTCCGCGCGCTCCAGCGCCGCCCGCAGCACCTCGTACACCTTGGCGTACTCCTCCCCGCGCGGCGCGACGTAGTACGTACGGCCGAAGTACACCGGCTCCACGTCCCGCAGGTCGACGAAGCCGTCGATGTCGATGACCTGCGACTTGCCGGGCGCGATCTCATCGAGCTCCTCCGGCTCGACCACCACGTACGTACCGTCCCCGAGGTCGTAGCCCTTGACGATGTCCTTGGAATCGACCTCCTTGCCCGTGCGCTCGTTGACCCGGCGGTGCCGGATCCGGTCGCCGGTTCCCCGCTGGAGCTGATGGAAGTGGACCGTGTGGTCCTCGGTCGCCGTGTACAGGCCCACGGGCACCGTGACCAGCCCGAACGAGATCACCCCGGTCCAGATCGGCCTCGCCATGACCACTCACCTCACTCCACAGCCGGCTCGACAACTGCCCTCGCCCCTACGCCCCTACGCCACGTGCCCGCGTCACCGCCCACCTCCCTCCTCCCGTACACGCCGAACGTGCTCCGCGGCCCACTCCGCCTGCTTCTCGGCCTTCCGCGCCGCACGGGCCGCCTCCCGGGCCCGC
>NZ_JABWDV010000164.1 GCF_013362995.1 Streptomyces sp. TRM64462
GGGTCAGCGGCATGGGGCTGCCTCCGGTTCGGGTGTCGCCGGGGCCGGGGCCAGGGGCTCCGTCAGGGCCTCCGCGCGGAGGGACGTCGCGCGGCGGAGTGCGGCGACCGCCGGGTCGTCCGCGTCGCCGTCCTCGCCGCGGGCGGCCGCCAGGACGTCGCCGACCGTCGTCAGGCCGCCCAGCTCGCCCCGTACCGACCGGCCCAGCACCTCGACGGCGCCCGCCGCGCGGGCCCGGTCGCGGCAGTGGAACGCCAGCTCGCACGCCGCCAGGCACTCCGGCGCGTACGCGTGCGGGACGGCCTCCACCGCCGCCGTCAGCTCCGCCGCCGAACACCCGGCCACGTCGAACGTGACGCCGTCCGGGACCGCCGCCGCGATGTCCTCAAGGCGCGTCAGCCGCGCGAGCTGCCGCCGTGTGACCGCGAGCTGCTTGCGTACGTCGACGACCGAACCCGTCGGCTGGTTCGAGAAGTCCTTCGGGCAGACCAGGACGACGGACGGGCTCACCTCCGCGCCGTCCGTCACCGCCGCCACCCGCTCCAGCGCCAGCACGTACACCGCGGACTGCCGGGCCGCGGCGCCCACCTTCGACGCGTCGGCCGAGCCGTCGATCATCGGGAACGACTTGATCTCGACGACCGTCCACCGCCCGTCCGGCCGCACCACCACCGCGTCCGGCTCCAGGTACACCGGCGACCCGGCCACCTCCAGCGCCAGCATCGGATGGTCCAGCAGCGACCAGCACCCGGCCGCCGTGGCCTCCCGCAGGGCCAGCGCCGTCCGCGCCGCACGCCCCTCGGGCCCGGCCGCCGCCAGGTCGGGCGTCCGCACCTCGCCCGGCTCCGCCGCGCCCAGCAGCCGTAGCAGCTCGGCGCCGCCGTCGGCCTTCACCTTCGCCTCGAAGGCGTTGCCGCGCATGAACGCGAACTGCGACTGCCCGTACCCCGATGGGGACCCCAGCGCCGACGCCAGCGCGGCCTTGTCGACCCCCGCCCCGTCCAGCAGGGCCCGGCGCCGGCAGCCCGGATTCGCGGCCAGCGCCGCCAGCGCGCGGGCGTCCAGCGGATGCGGCACCGCGGCTGGACCGCGCAGCTCGGCCAGCCTCGTCCGTAGCGTGGTCGGCGCAGTACGCGGAGCCGGAGGACGCGGTCCGCTGCCCAGGGAATCGCTCACCGCGGAAGTCTCGCATCCGCCACCGACAATCGGGGCCCGCTCGCGCCGGTTGCCCCCTTCAGGGGGCGGGAGGCCGCGTACGAGATGATGGAGAGGTACGTCGCTGCACCCGCCGTCGTGTGCACCCCCCGCGCGTCCCACGCCGCCCCCCGGCGTCCCGCGCGCCCCGCGTTTCTCGCGTGAACCCCCAGGAGTACGCCCCATGGCACCGCGCATCCTGCTCGCCCGGCACGGCCAGACCGAGTGGTCGCTGCTCGGCAGGCACACCGGCAGGACCGACATCCCGCTGCTCGACGAGGGCCGGCGGGGCGCGAAGCTCCTGGGGGAGCGGCTGCACCGCGGCCCCTGGGCGGGCCTGGACGGCTACGAGATCCGTACGAGCCCGCTGGTACGCGCGCGTGAGACCTGCGAACTGGCCGGCTTCGGCGACCGCGCCACGCCGTGGGACACGCTCATGGAGTTCGACTACGGCGCGTACGAGGGCATGACGCCCGCCGAGATCAAGGCGGGCCGCCCGGGCTGGCTCATCTGGCGCGACGGCGTCCCGGAGGGCGAGACCCTGGCGCAGGTGTCCGCGCGCGCGGACGAGGTCGTGGAGTGGGCGCGCTCGGCCGACCGGGACGTCCTGGTCTTCGCGCACGGCCACATCCTGCGCTCGATCGCCGCGCGCTGGCTGGGCGAGGACATCTCCTTCGCCGCCAGGATCTATCTGGCCCCGACCAGCCTCTCCCGCCTCGGCTGGGCCTACGGCGCCCCCGCCATCGAACGCTGGAACGACACCGGCCACCTGGAGCCCTGACCCTCCCCTCCCCGACCGGCCCCCCTGCGCGCGTGCGTCGGCCGCCCCTACGCGCGCGGTGTTCCGGTGTGGCGCTCCAGGAACAGGGCCACGGCCGGGGTCCCGCCGCGCGGACGCAGGGCGCGGGCCGTCTCGGCGAGCATCGCCTCGATACGGGTGGAGCGGACCTCGCCCAGGGCGTCCAGGACGCGGGCGCCGACCGCCGCCGCCTCCTCCGGGCAGCCGCCGCGGGCGAGATCGACCGCCAGCTGGGCGCGGTACAGGGCGAGGTTGCGGGCGAAGTGCGGGTCGTTGAGTGCGGAGGCCCGGCGGGCGTGCCGTACCGCGCGGGGGCCGTCGCCCAGCAGCGACCAGCACTGGGCCTCCAGGAACTCCAGCTCCGGCTCCCCGAAGAAGGACATCCACTCCGGGTCGGCGTCCGGCGCCGGCCCGCGCCCGAACAGCGTGTGCGCCCGGCCCAGCGCCTGCTCGCACGCCGCCCGGTCGCCGAGCCCCGCCCAGCCGCCCGCCTCCCGCAGCGCCAGCAGCGAGAGCAGCCGCGCCGACGACAGGTGCCGGGCCGCCTGCTGCCCGGCCTGCGCGGCCCGCACCGCCTCGCGGTACCGTCCGGCGTCCCTGGCCAGGAACGACGTGTTCGAGAACGCGTGCGCCTCCAGTGCCGCGTCGCCGCCCACGCGCGCGGTGGCGAGGGCTTCGGCGTAGTGCGAGCGGGCGTCCTCCAGGCGGCCCGAGTCGTGTGCCAGCCACCCCACGGACAGCGCCAGCTCGCCCGCGCCCGCGTGCAGCCGGTCGGCCGTGGACCCGCGGGCCGCCGTTCCCGCGTCGAGCAGCGCGTACGCGGTACGGAGCGGGCCCGCCGCCCTCCGGTAGAGCCCGTCCGCGCCGTACCGGTCGTCGAGCAGTCTGATCCGCCGTACGGCGTCCTCGACGGCCGACACCTCGGTCTCGCCGAACCGGCCGGCGACCCGGGGCGCCGGGATGGAGACGAGGGGCCCCGGCGCCATGCCGGCGCTCGCGGTGCCTCCGGCGCTCGCGGCGCTCGCGGCGTCGCCCCGGGTGCCGAGGCCCAGGGAGGCGGCGGCCACGGTCGCGGTGCCGCTCGTCATGAATGCGCGACGCAGCACGTCGCTCTCCTCATCGTTCCGGGTCCTGGTCGTGTTCGTGGGCGGTGGCGGCGCCGGCGCACCGTCCGAGGCCGCCGCTGCTGCCGCCGCCGTCGCGGCACGCGCCCCCCGCCCCCGTACGTGCTCCCGTGCGGCGAACCCCAGGTCCGTCAGCGAGAGCCCGGGGAACATGTGCAGGAAGACCCGCTCGTAGGCGTAGTTGGGGCAGCGGATCTCACCCGATTCCACGCGCCCGATGTAGCGGGCGTCGCAGGCCACCTGCTCCCCGATCTCCCGGGCCGCCCTGCGGACCGCGGCGGCGAACTCCGCCGCGGAGCGGTGTCCGCGCAGGCGGCGGAAGGCGAGATTCGGAACTGCCCGTGACGAGGCCATGGCGAGCCCTCTCCTGCGTGCTGCCGATGCTCCGGCGGAGCAAGAACGTACCTGCTGTGGCGCGGCACACACCCGGGGTTTGGCTACAAACGGGATATCTCACCCGCGATCCGCCATGAACCGCCACCCTTTGCGGCGGCGCGCCACCGTAGCTGTTGACGTCCCCGTCCGTTGAACCTTGTGGAGAGACACAACGTGTCTCCACTCGGGACTCGAGCGAGGAGGGGATCCCTTGTTGGAGGTAGGCATGGCGGCAGGCCCGCACACCCATGGTGAAGAACCCTGCGACCTGGTCACGGTCCCGGCCCGGCAGGGCCTGGAGGCGGTCGACATCCTGCGCCGGGCGGACGCCCCCGCCGTCGGACCGGTCCTGCACGACGACGCCAGCGACACCCTCGGCTTCCTCGTACCGCCGGGCACCGCGGCAGCCTGGGACGTCCCCGGCAGCGCCTGCACCCGCACCTCGGGCCGCGGCCTCCGCGTCCCGGCCGAGCCGCCGGTCGCGGGCAGCGGCTGGCTCCTGCCGCCCGCCGACACGGACCCGGTCACCGACCCCGCCCGGCTCCGCGAGGCCCTCGACGAGGCCACCCGCCTCATCCGGGCCGCCGACAACTGCCGCTGACCCCGAGGTCATCCACCCGGCCTCGCGCCGCAGCGCCGGATCTCCGCACGTCGGCCCCCGATAATGGGGAGATGGCGAGGAACAGGCAGCGGCGCGGCGCCGCACCCGAAGCGGTGGCCGAGGCCGTGGACGGCGGGCGGGCCGAGCTCGTGCCCGACCGGGAGCGGGCGCGGGCGTGGACGCTGCTGATCGACGGCGCCCCGCAGTCGCACGTCGATCTCGACGACCCCGCGTACCTCGACTTCGCCTACCAGCGGCGCCTCGGCCACGTCATCGACCTCGCGGCGCCGCCCGGGCGGCCTCTGCACGCCGTGCACCTCGGTGGCGGCGCGTTCACGCTCGCCCGGTACGTCGCGGCGACGCGGCCCCGGTCCACGCAGCAGGTCGTCGAGATCGACACGCCCCTCGTCCAGTTCGTCCGCCGTGTCCTGCCCCTCGACCCGGGCGCCCGCATACGGGTGCGCGGCGGCGACGCGCGTGCCGGACTCGGCAAGCTGCCGGACGGCTGGGCCGACCTCGTCCTCGCCGACGTCTTCAGCGGCGCCCGCACCCCCGCCCATCTCACCAGTACGGAGTTCCTCACCGACGTACGGCGGGTCCTGAAGCCGGGCGGTACGTACGCCGCGAACCTCGCCGACGGGCCGCCGCTGGCCCATCTGCGCGCCCAGATCGCCACCGCGGCCGCCGTCTTCCCCGAACTGGCCCTCGCCGCCGACCCGGTCGTGCTGCGCGGCCGCCGGTTCGGCAACGCCGTGCTCGTCGCCTCCGACGTCCCGCTGCCGGTCGCCGAGCTGACCCGGCGCGTCGCGTCCGACCCGCACCCCGGGCGGGTCGAACACGGCAGGGCGCTCGCCGACTTCACCGGCGGCGCCGCCGCGGTCACCGACGCGGACGCCGCGCCCTCGCCGGCGCCGCCGCCGTCCGCCTTCGATTAGGCCGTCCAGGCCCAGTCACACCGTTCGTTCGTCGATCTCGACGCGCGGTGCCGTGTCGTGCCACACGCAGAACACCGAGATCTCCCGGTCGTCCTTCGTGAACGTGACCCGGATCCAGGTGTCCTGCTTCCACACCTGCATCTGCCAGCCCGACGCGGGCGTCGCCGACACCAGCTCGGCCGACGTCTCCGCGATGTCGAACGCCACCCGGCCGCCGTCCACCGCGTAGCTCTTCACCGTGCCCGGCTGCGCGGAAGCGGAAGCGGCGGCGGAAGCAGAAGGGGGCGCCGTCGTCGGTGCCTTCGAGGGCGTACGGGTGCCGGGCGTCGGCCCCGACGGGGGCGGGGACGGCGACGGTGGCCGCGACGCCTCCGGTTCCGGGCGGTGCGTCGACGACGCCCGCGGCTCCGGGTCCGGCGCGGACGGGCCCGGCGCCGTGACCGGGCTGTCCGCCACGGACGTCAGCGGCAGGGCGGCCGGACGGTCGTACACCGTCCCGGACATCACCGTGTGCACGCCCCACCACGAGAGAGTGACCGCCGCGCCTGTGGCGAGCGACCACGCCATGGCATGAACGAGTCCTCTTCGCATCCGGGCCATAGTGCACCACCCGCCCACGGCGTCAACACCGGTCCCCCTCATTCCGCCGCATGGCGTACGGTGCCGCCCATGGCAAGTGTGCTCGTGGTCGAGGACGACCAGTTCGTGCGCTCCGCCCTCATCCGGCACCTGACCGAGGCCTCCCACACGGTACGGAGCGTCGGCACGGCCCTGGAGGCGCTGCGCGAGGTCGCCCATCTCCGGTTCGACGTCGTCATCCTGGACCTCGGTCTGCCCGATCTCGACGGGGCCGAGGCGCTGAAGATGCTGCGCGGTATCACCGACGTACCGGTGATCATCGCCACCGCGCGGGACGACGAGGCCGAGATCGTACGGCTCCTCAACGACGGTGCCGACGACTACCTCACCAAGCCGTTCTCGGTGGAGCACCTGTCGGCGCGGATGGCCGCCGTGCTGCGCCGGGCGCGGGGCGGCGGCTCCGGGGAGGCCGCGCCGAGCAGCGTCATCCGTGTCGGCGGGCTCGCCATCGACCCGCTGCGCCGCCAGGCCGAACTGGACGGGCGCCGTCTCGACCTGACGCGCCGCGAGTTCGACCTGCTGGCGTTCCTCGCCGGGCGCCCGGGTGTGGTCGTACCGCGCCGCGAACTGCTCGCCGAGGTGTGGCAGCAGGCGTACGGCGACGACCAGACCATCGACGTCCA
Organism: Streptomyces sp. TRM64462; assembly: GCF_013362995.1. Taxonomy (GTDB): domain Bacteria; phylum Actinomycetota; class Actinomycetes; order Streptomycetales; family Streptomycetaceae; genus Streptomyces. Next base: position 6,291 of record NZ_JABWDV010000164.1, read on the forward strand.
TCTGTCCTGGCTGCGCCGCAAACTGGGCGAGACGGCGGCCGAGCCCCGCTATGTGCACACGCTCAGGGGCGTCGGCGTGAAGCTGGAGCCTCCGCAGGAGCCCCCGCGGGAGCCCCTGTCATGAGATGGGCCCTCGTCAAGGTCGCGCTCGCGGTCACCGCGATGGTCGTCGTGGCCTTCGCCGTCCCGCTGGGCCTGGTCATCAAGGAGATGGCCCGCGACCGCGCCTTCGGCAACGCCGAGCGGCAGGCCGCCGCCATCGGCCCCACGCTGTCCATCACCACCGACCGCGCCGCCCTGGAGCGGGCCGTCGCCTCCACGCAGGCCGGCGCCGACGGCCGCATGGCCGTGCACATCCCGGCGCCGCCCGGCCAACCGGCCGCCCGGGCCCTGGAGATCGGCACGGGCCGGACCGGTGACGCCGACCTGGCGACCGTACGCCGCGTGCCGCGCGCGGCCGTCACGGAGGTCGAGGGCGGGTCTGTACTGCTCCAGCCGACCGCGCTCGGCACCGGCCAGATCGCGATCGTCGAGGTGTACGTCCCCGAGGGCGAGCTCACCAACGGGCTCGCCACGGCGTGGCTGATCCTCGCGGGCGTGGGCGTCGCCCTGATCGTCGGGTCCGTCGCCGTGGCCGACCGGCTCGGCGTCCGCATGGTGCTGCCCGCGCAGCGCCTCGCCCGCGCCGCCCGGGAGCTCGGCGAGGGCAGGCTGGGCGCGCGCGTACGGGAGGAGGGCCCGGCCGAGCTGAAGTCGGCGGCCGTCGCCTTCAACTCGATGGCCGACCAGGTCGTCCAGCTCCTCGCCAACGAGCGCGAGCTGGCCGCCGACCTGTCCCACCGGCTGCGCACCCCGCTCACGGTGCTGCGCCTGAACGCGGCGTCGCTGGGCGAGGGACCGGCCGCCGAGCAGACCCGGGCGGCCGTGGAGCAGCTGGAGCGGGAGGTCGACACGATCATCCGCACGGCCAGGGAGGCCAAGCCGCAGACGCAGGCGGCCGGTCCTGGCGCGGGCTGCGACGTCTCGGAGGTCGTCCGCGACCGGATGGCGTTCTGGTCGGCGCTCGCCGAGGACGAGGACCGCAGGGTACGGCTGGCCGGCGTCGACCGCCCTGTCCGTATCCCGGTGGCCCGCCCGGAGCTGGTCGCCGCGCTGGACGCGCTGCTGGGCAACGTCTTCCGGCACACGCCCGAGGGCACGGCCTTCTCGGTGGACGTCCACAACGGCGAGGACGCGGTGATCGTGCTGGTCTCGGACGCGGGCCCCGGCATCGCGGACCCCGAGGCCGCGCTCACCCGGGGCAACAGCGGCGGACGGGCGGGCTCGACGGGCCTCGGCCTGGACATCGTCCGCCGCGTCGCCGAGTCGACGGGCGGCGACGTACGCATCGGCCACTCCGTCCTGGGCGGCACGGAGGTCCGTGTCTGGCTCGCCCTGGACGGCCGCCGCCGCACGGGTACGGGAGGCCGCCGCAGCCACCGGGTGGGCCGCCGCAGGACCCGCACCCCGGTGGCCCCTTAACCGCTGCCGATGCGTTCCTTAAGCGGAGCCTAAGATCCTCAACTCCCGTCCGGAAGCGGCCGTTTGTCCGGTCCGGGCTCGCTAGCGTGCTGTCCGCTCGCTCCGGCCGTCACCCCACCCGGCCGGAGCGCGCGCTCCCGCTCACGCCCCCGGCAGCTCCGGGAGTACGCCGGTACGGGCCAGGTCCGCGTACCACCGGGCGCTCGCCTTGGGGGTGCGGGCCAGTGTGTCGTAGTCGACGTGGACCGCGCCGAACCGCTTCGCGTAGCCGTACGCCCACTCGAAGTTGTCCAGCAGGGACCACAGGAAGTAGCCGCGTACGTCGACGCCGCTGCCCACGGCGCGGTGCACGGCGTCCAGGTGGCTGTGCAGGTACGCGATCCGCTCCGGGTCGTGGACCGTGCCGTCGGGCGCGACCTCGTCGTCGAACGCGGCGCCGTTCTCCGTGATGAGCAGCGGCAGTTCCGGGTAGTCGCGGGCCATCCGCGTCAGCAGGTCGTACAGTCCTGACGCGTCCACGGACCAGCCCATCGCGGTGCGCTCGCCGGGCGGCTGGTGGAAGACCACGTCCTCGGCGCCCGCCCACGGCGAGAAGTCCCCGCCGCCGTGCCCTCCGTCGGACCCGCCGCCGCTCTCGCCGCGCGCGGCCGCGGACACGACGGTCGGCGTGTAGTAGTTGATGCCGACGTAGTCCAGCGGCTGGTGGGCGGTCGCGGTGTCGGCCGGCTGGACGAACGACCAGTCCGTGAGCCGCGCCGTGTCCGCCGCCAGATCCTCCGGGTACGCGCCGTCCAGCATGGGCCCGAGCCAGACGCGGTTGCCGACCGCGTCGATACGGCGGGCCGCCTCCAGGTCCTCGGGCGCGTCCGTCAGCGGCCGCACCTGGTGCAGGTTCAGCGACACGCCCACCTCCGCGCGCGGCGGCAGGGCGGCGCGCAGGGCCTGGACGGCCAGGCCGTGGCCGAGGTTCAGGTGGTGGGCGGCGCGGAGCGCGGCGACCGGGTCGGTGCGGCCAGGGGCGTGGTTCCCGGAGGCGTATCCGAGGAAGGCGCTGCACCAGGGCTCGTTGAGCGTGGTCCAGCGCTCGACGCGGTCGCCGAGCGCGCCGCCGACGATGGCCGCGTACTCGCCGAACCGCTCGGCCGTGCTCCGCTCCGGCCAGCCGCCCGCGTCCTCCAGCTCCTGCGGCAGGTCCCAGTGGTACAGCGTCAGGACGGGCCGGATGCCCGCGCCGAGCAGCTCGTCGACGAGCGCCCGGTAGAAGTCGAGCCCCTTCTGCACGGCCGGGCCGCGCCCGGTCGGCTGCACCCGCGACCAGGACACCGAGAACCGGTACGCGGACAGGCCCAGCTCCTTCATCAGCCGGACGTCGTCGCGGAACCGGTGGTAGTGGTCCACGGCCACATCCCCCGTGTGGCCCGCGAACACCTTGCCGGGGGTGTGGCTGAAGGTGTCCCAGATGGACGGCGTACGGCCGTCCTCGGCCGCCGCGCCCTCGATCTGGTACGCGGCGGTGGCGGCGCCCCAGAGGAATCCGGGCGGGAACTGGCGGGTCGCGGTGAGCGGCCTGGTTTCGGACGCGGTCATATGGGAGCGCTCCCAACGCGGTGAGGGGACGAGTACGGGAAACGGGACGGGAATCGTCGAGGGGGAGAAGGCGCGTCAGCTCTTGACCGCGCCCGACGTGATCCCGCCCACGATGTGCTTGCCGAGCACGGCGAAGACCACCAGGAGCGGCACGGTCGAGATCAGCGCACCGGTCAGCACGATGGCCTGGTTGATGGTGTGGTTGCCGGAGCCCAGGCCGGCCAGCGCCACCTGGAGGGTCGGATTCCCGTCCGGCGTCAGCGCGATGAACGGCCAGAAGAAGTCGTTCCACGCCTGGACGAAGATCAGCATGCCGAGCACGGCCATCGCGGGCCGCGCCACGGGGAACACCACGTGCCAGATGATCCGCAGACTGTGGGCGCCGTCCACGCGGGCGGCCTCGATCAGCTCGATCGGCAGCGCCTCCAGCAGGTACTGCCGCATGAAGAACACCCCGAAGGCGGCCACCAGCGACGGCAGCACCACCGACTGGAGCTGGTCGACCCAGCCCAGGTCGGTGATGATCCGGTAGAGCGGGATGACGCTGAGCTGCGGCGGGATCGTCATGGTGGCCACCACCAGGGCCAGCAGCACGTTGCGGCCGCGGAACGGCAGTTTGGCGAAGGCGAACCCGGCCAGCGTCGAGAACACGACGGTCGACGCGGCGACGATCCCCGCCACGACCGTGGTGTTGACCAGGGCCTCGCCCATGTCGACCTGGTTCCAGGCGAAGGTGAGGTTGTCGAACAGCCGCGGCCCCGGCAGCAGCGGCGCCGGCGCCTCGACGACCCGCTCACCCGTGTGCGAGGCGGCGACGAGGTTCCAGTAGAGCGGGAACAGGGACAGCAGTGCGGCCAGCCCGAGCAGTACGTACGTCACGGGCCCGGCGTGGTGCTGCCGCCCCGCCGTCTGCCTCAGCTTCATCCGCTTCAGCTTCATCTGCTTCGGCTTCATCGGGTCAGGCCCCCAGCTTCTTGCGGTTGACGCGGGCGACGAGCAGCCGCAGACCGCCGATGAGCAGCAGGAGCAGCAGCATCACCCAGGCGATCGCGGACGCCTGCCCGAGCGCGCCGGTCACCCAGCCCTTCTCGTACATCAGCAGGCTCAGCGTCTGGAACTGGTTGCCGCTGCCGCCGCTGACGCCCAGGCTGCCGCCGAACAGCATCGGCTCACCGAAGAGCTGGGTGGCGCCGATGGTCGACACGACGATGGTGAAGAGGATCGTCGGCCGGATCGACGGGATGGTGACGCTGATGAACTGCCGCCAGCGCGACGCCCCGTCGAGCGCGGCCGCCTCGTACAGGTCCTGCGGAACGGCCTGCATCGCGGCGAGGTAGATGAGCGCGTTGTAGCCGGTCCAGCGCCAGGTCACGATCACCGAGATGGCGATCTGCGCGGGCCACTTGGAGGACTCCCAGTCGACCGGCTCGAACCCGACCCAGCCCAGGACGGTGTTGATCAGCCCGTAGTCGCTGTTGAAGAGCTGCGCGAAGACGAGCGTCGCGGCGGCGATGGAGGTCGCGTACGGCGCGAGGACGGCGACCCGGAAGAAGCCGCGGCCGCGCAGCTTGTAGTTGAGCAGATGCGCGAGGCCCAGGGCCATCAGCAACTGCGGGACGGTGGAGATGACCCCGATGGTGAAGGTGTTGGCGAGCGCGTTCCAGAAGAAGTCGCTGTCCCCCAGGGCCGTGTAGTTGTCGAAGCCGCGCCACTCGGCCTCGCCGCCCAGCTCGACCCGGTGGAGGGAGAGCCAGCCCGTGTAGATCAGCGGGAAGAGCCCGAACGCCGCGAAGCAGAGGAAGAACGGCGCGACGAACGCGTACGGCGTCGCCTTGAGGTCCCAGCGGTAGAGCCTGCTGCGCCAGCCGGCGGGCGCCGGGTCCGGCCGGGGTTTCCGGGGTGCGGAGGGCGGAGGCGGGGAGGGCGGCGGGCTGCCGCCGCCCGCCGCCCGGACGGAGGTGGCCACGAGGGG
>NZ_JABWDV010000165.1 GCF_013362995.1 Streptomyces sp. TRM64462
ACCGTGCGGCGGCCGCCGCACGCGTGGCACGCGACGCCGCGAACAGCGCCGCCGCCCACGCGCTGAAGGCCGCCGACGCCGCCGACGAAGCCGCGGCGAACGCGGGCAAGGCGATCGAGTACGCCAAGCGGTCCACCGCCTACGCCGAGGCCGCCGTGCAGGCCGCCACCACGGCCGCCAACGCGGTCAAGGAGGCCCAGGCCGTGGAGCAGGCGGCCCGTGAGGCCGAGGCCGCCCGCATCGCCGAGGACACGGAGCTCGGCATCCTGGAGGCGCGCCTCAGGGCGCAGGCCGAGATCGACGACAACACCCGCGTCGAGCGGGAGCGCACGGAGGCCGACAAGACGGCCACCGAGATCAAGGACCTGCTCGCCGCCGCACAGACGGCGCTGCAGGGCGGGGACACCGCGACGGCCGTCACGACCGGCCGCAAGGCCGCCGTCAAGCTCCTCGACTCGACCGGTACGTGGACCCGCGAGGCCGCCGAGTTCGCGCTCTCCGGCACCGACCACGACATGGTCAACTGGCTCGACACGGACCGCCTCATCGCGCAGCGGCAGGACGACCGCGAGACGGTCCTGGCCATCGCCCAGGCGGCCAAGTCGTCCGTCGCCACGGCCGCCGCCGCGGCCCTGGCCAGCACCGACCCGGACGCCCCGCGCGCCTTCCTCGACCACGGGGTCATCGAGGCGGCGGCCATGGAAAACCGGGTCCTCGTGTTCAGGATCCTCGGCGAGAACCCGGGGAAGGCCGTGAAGGCGAAGGCCGAGGCGGCGCTGAACGCCGGAACCGCCCTCGCCCTGCACCGCTTCCTCACCGCCGAACTGCCGGCGGCGATCAAGGAGGACGACTCGGTCGAGGTGTTCCGCCTCCTCGGCGTGGGCGGCCCCTACATGCAGTCGGCGGCGAAGATCGTGCTGGAGGGCTCCGCCCGTATGCGGCGCAACTTCATCGCGCACGACCAGCACAACATCGCCCGCCTCGACCACGACCACGCCACCCATGTCGCCGCCATCCGCGCCGCCATCGCCCACGCCGCGAAGGTCGCAGCGAAGGCGCTGGAAGACGCCGCGCTGGCGTCCCAGGCGGCGGCCGAGGCCCGCAAGGCGGCCTCCGAGGCGGCCGACTGGGCTGCGAAGGCGCAGGGTTACGCCGCGGACGCCAAGAGCTCGGCGGCGGAGGCCAAGGCGAACGCGGACGCCGCCGACAAGTCGGCAGCCGCGGCCGCCCAGTCCGCGGAGACCGCCAAGCAGGCGGCGTCCGTGGCGCGCAGCGCCGCCCGTACGGCGAACTACTCGATGCGCAAGGCGCTCGCCTCCGCGAAGCAGGCCGTGACGTACGCGTCGAACGCGCAGGCGTCCGCCACCAGCGCGCAGGCCTCCGCGACGCAGGCCGGCAAGGACGCGAAGGCGGCGGCCGACGCCGCCAGCGCCGCCCACAAGATCGTGGCCGACAAGCGCAAGGCCGAGGCCGAGGCGGCCGCGAGGGCGGCGGCCGAGGCGGCGAAGCAGCACGAGCAGAACGGCACCAACCCGTCCGACGGCGAGGTCGACGACGACGGCGACACCAAGTACTGGGGCCTGTGGCCCGAGGACATGTCGGACCCGAAGGACTGGGCGGACGCCACCGGCCACTGGAGCACGATCGCCGGTACCGCCGGCCTCGTGCTGGGCATCGGCGCCCTGTTCTTCCCTCCGCTCGGCGTGGCCGCGGCCGTGGCCGGCCTGGTGTCGTGGGGCCTCCAGGGCGTCAGCACCATCCTGAAGGGCGTCGGATACGGCTGGGACAGCAGCCAGTTCAAGGAGTCGCTCGGCATCTTCGTGGTGGGCGGCCTCTTCCTGGGCAAGGGCCAGCTGTTCAAGAAGTTCGGCGTGGCCGAGGAGATCGGCGCCAAGGTGTCGGGCGTCGTGAGCGACGCGGCGACCACGGTGGTCGGCTGGCTCACCTGGTAGGCGGGCAGCGCCGCTGGTAGGCGGGCAGCGCGCTGGTAGGCGGGCAGCTCCGCGCACGCTGACGGGGTGGGACGGGCCGCGTCCCCGTCCCACCCCGTCTGGCATGCTCATCTCCGGTGTGCAAGGGAGGAAGCTCATGCTGACATCGACGCTGTCCGCCGACCAGTGGTGGATCGCCGCCCTCGTGTCCGGCATCGCCCTCGCGGTGGCGGCGCAGTCCATGGCCACCACGAGACGCGACAAGGCGATCGCGATGTCGCTCCCCCTCGTCGGCGCGGTCGGCATCGTCATCCACTCGGCGGCCCGCGGCTACGAGGACCGGACACCGCTGGTGCTGTACACGGCGACCATGCTCGTCCTCGTGATCCTCCGGATCGTCTTCGCCCGGTACATCACGCGTCAGCTCGAACTGAAGCGCTCGGGCAGGCCCATGGAGGACATGACGGGCAAGCAGACCGCGATCTTCTTCTTCGCCTTCGTCGCCGCCCTGGTCGGCGTGGCCTTCGTTCTCTGAGCCGGGAGTCCCCGTGTCCGTTCCCCTGTGGATCCTCCTCGTCGTGATCCCCGAGGCCGTGCTGACCTGCGTGCTGCTGCGGTGGCTTCCCGTGAGGTCGGAGCGGTGGATACCGGCGCTGCCGCTCCCGGTCATCGCCGTCGTGGCGCTGGCCCTGCGGTTCGTCGCGCACGTGCCGTGGCCGGCCGCGTTCGCCGCCTGCGCCGGGTTCCTGTGGGGTGTCGTCCTGGCGCTGGTGCCGTTCCGCGGGTGGGTGTCGTCGTGGACGATGCCCGTGCGCGGGGACGCGCGGCTGCGGTGGCGCGAGGTGGCCCTGGCGACGGTGGGCGCGGTGACGCCGGTGTCGACCAAGGGCACGTCGGCGGCGCTGGAGAAGGCGTTCACGGTACGTCAGGTGGTGCGGGCGCGCGGCCCGTTCCCGCTGCCGCTGGGCGTGGCGCTGCTGGTGGTCCCGGTGGCGTGCGCGCTGGGGGCGGTGTGGGCCGCGGGGGCACTGGGCTGGACGTGAGCGCCGGCGCACGTGGGCCCCGGCGCATGTGGGCCCCGCAGAGGTGACCCCCGCGCACGCGGGCCCCGCGCACGTGACCCCCGCGCACGTGACCCCCGCGCACGTGCCCCCGGCGCCCTACAGGTCGAAGACCGCCGTCACCGGCGCGTGGTCGCTCCACCGCTCGGCGTGGCTCGCGGCCCGCTCCACGTACGCCTTCACGCACCGCCCGGCCAGCCGCGGCGTACCGGCGATGAGGTCGATCCGCCAGCCCGCGTCGTTGTCGAAGGCGCGGCCCCGGTAGGACCACCACGAGTACGGGCCCTCCTGGTCCGGGTGCTGGGCCCGCACCACGTCCACGTACCCGCCGTCCGCCTCGTCGAAGACGCGGCCGAGCCAGGCGCGCTCCTCGGGGAGGAACCCGGAGTTCTTGCGGTTGGCCTTCCAGTTCTTCAGGTCGGCCTCCTGGTGGGCGATGTTCCAGTCGCCGCAGACCAGCACGTCGCGGCCGTCGGCCGCCGCCCGCTCCCTCAGCTCCTTCAGGTACGGCAGGAACGCGTCCATGAACCGGACCTTCTCGTCCTGCCGCTCGGTGCAGACCTCACCGGACGGCAGATAGAGGCTGGCGACGGTCACGCCCGGAAGATCGGCCTCCAGGTAGCGCCCGGACGTGTCGAACTCGCTCACGCCGAACCCGACCCGTACCGCGTCCGGCTCGCGCCGTGTGAGGAGCGACACACCCGCGCGCCCTTTGGCGGCGGCCGGCGCGTGCACGGCGTACCAGCCCTCGGGGGCCCGGACGGCGTCCGGGAGCTGGGACTCCTCGGCCCGTACCTCCTGCAGGCACAGGACGTCGGCGGCCGTTCCCGCCAGCCACTCCACGAATCCCTTCTTGGCGGCGGCGCGCAGGCCATTCACATTGGCGGTCGTCACGGTGAGCATCCCGGCACAATACGACAGAGGTTCCCCGCCACCACATCCGCCGCATAGAAGTACGATACTCCGCATGAATATTCGCACCGTGCCGTTCGACCACCCCGACGCCGTCAAGCTCAGCGACCAGGTACAGCTCGAATACGTCGAGCGGTACGGCGACGGCGTCGGCGACGCGACCTACCTCGAACCGGCCATGTTCCAGCCGCCGCGCGGCCTCTACCTCATCGCGTACGACGAGCGGGACCGCCCGGTCGCCACCGGCGGCTGGCGCTCCCAGGAGGAGAACGACGAGGGGTACGCGGACGGCGACGCCGAGCTCAAGCGGATGTACGTGATACCCGAGGCGCGCGGCCGCGGCATAGCCCGGCGCGTGCTCGCCCTCCTGGAGGAGGACGCCCGGGCGGCGGGCCGGGTCCGCATGGTGCTGGAGACCGGCGACATGCAGCCCGAGGCGATCGCCCTCTACACCTCCAGCGGGTACGAGCCGTGCGCCAAGTTCGGCTACTACCGCGACTACGACTCCAGCCGCTGTTTCGCGAAACCGCTGTCGGACCGGTGAAGAATTGATGACGCAGCCCTGACAATTCACGGGCCGCGTGGCACTCTGCCTCACGCACCTCGTTCCCGATCCGGTACCGGGATCAGCACACCTTCGCTTCCCCCCACCACCCTGCCCCGGCCACCGCTGCCCGGGCACGGCAGAAGGAGACACGCGTGAGACGCCACCGCACGTCCGCGGGCACCCTGCTGACCGCCGGAGCCCTGCTCACCGGCGCCCTGACCGCCGCCACCCCGGCGAGCGCCGCCCCCGCCCCCGACTCCCCCGCCCCCGGAACCGGCGCAGCGGCCGCCGCCACCCACGCCGTACCCGCCGCCGAGCAGCGGAGCGCCGCCGCGTTCTGGACCGCCGACCGCATGCGCGGCGCGACCCCGCTCCACCTGCTGCTGACGCCGGCTCAGCTCAAGCAGCTCAAGGCCCCGAAGCCGGGCGGCAGGACGACGACCATCGCCCCGACGGCCCCCGCCAAGGCCGACCCGGGCACGGCCACGGGCACGGCCACCTCCGCCGTGGGCCCCCTGGCCTTCCCGCAGTCCGGCGGCCCCTGGAGCGGCGGCGGCGCCGTCGTGAAGACGTCGGGCCGCGTCTTCTTCACCTTCCAGGGCCGTACGGCTTCGTGCTCGGGCAACGCCGTGACCAGCCAGAACCAGTCGACCGTCATCACGGCCGGGCACTGCGTGAAGTACCAGGGGAGCTGGCACACCGACTGGGTCTTCGTCCCCGCCTACGACAACGGGCAGGCCCCGTACGGCCGGTGGACCGCGACCAAGACCCTCGCCACGCCCCGATGGGAGGCCAGTGAGGACATCAACCACGACGTCGGCGCCGCCGTCGTCGCCCCCCTGAACGGCCAGAAGCTCACCGCCGTCACCGGCGCGCAGGGCCTCCAGTTCAACGGCGGCTACAACAAGCAGATGTACGCCTTCGGCTTCCCGGCCGCGTCCCCGTACGACGGCTCGAAGCTGATCTACTGCAGCGGGAACTCGTCCAAGGACTTCCTGTTCAGCCAGGACCACAGCCTCGGCTGCAACATGACGGGCGGGTCCAGCGGCGGACCCTGGTTCACCGGCTTCAGCGAGTCCGCCGGCACGGGGCTCCAGGTGTCCGTGAACAGCTTCGGCTACACGTTCCTGCCGAACCGCATGTTCGGCCCGTACTTCGGCAACGAGGCCCAGGCCCTGTACAACGAGGCCCAGACCTCCTGAGCGAAAATCGCCGGATGGGCTGATTTTCAGCCCATCCGGCGTTTGAGGACGCGCTCCCCCCTGC
>NZ_JABWDV010000166.1 GCF_013362995.1 Streptomyces sp. TRM64462
GCGGCGGCACCGAGGGCGCCCTCCGCTCCGGTCTCCGTCACGTTCCCCGTACCCCCCGCTACTCCGGCTCGTCGTCGACGTACACGCGCGGCACGCGCCCGCCGACGCGGGTCACGATCTCGTACGCAATGGTGCCGGCGGCCCGCGCCCAGTCCTCGGCCGTCGGCTCCCCGTCGTCGCCCGGGCCGAACAGCACCGCGCGGGCGCCGGGCTCGACCGTGTCCGTGCCGAGGTCCACGACGAACTGGTCCATCGCGACCCGGCCGGCCACCGTCCGCACCGCGCCGCCCAGCAGGACAGGCCCGCGGCCCGACGCGTGGCGCGGGACGCCGTCCGCGTAGCCGAGCGGGACGAGGGCGAGGGTGGTCTCGCGGTCGGTGACGTAGTGGTGGCCGTAGCTGACGCCGAGGCCCGCCGGGGCCTGCTTCACGGAGGCCACGTCGGCGGAGAGCCGCATCACGGGCCGCAGCCCGAAGTCGGCTGGCGTGCCCAGCTCCGGGCCGGGCGAGATGCCGTACATCGCCACACCGGTCCGTACGAGGTCGAAGGAGGCCTCGGGCAGGGTGAGCGTGGCGGGCGAGTTGGCCATGTGCCGCACCTCCGGCTCGACGCCGGCCTTCTCCGCGTACTCCAGCATGTCCTGGAACTCGGCGAGCTGGGCGGCGATCGACGGGTGGCCCGGCTCGTCGGCGCACGCGAAGTGCGACCACAGGCCGGTGACCCGGACCAGGCCGTCGGCCTGCGCCCTGAGCGCCTCGCCGACGAGGCGGGGCCAGTCGGCGGCCAGGCAGCCGTTGCGGCCGAGACCCGTGTCGGCCTTGAGCTGGACGCGTGCGGCGCGGCCCGCGGCGCGGGCGGCCTCGCGGACCTCGTCGAGCGCCCACAGGCCGCTGACCGTCACGTCCACGTCCGCCTCGACGGCCGCGCGCCAGGGCCCGCCGGGCGTCCAGAGCCAGCACAGGACCGGGGCGTCGATCCCGGCGGCGCGCAGCGCGAGCGCCTCGTACGGCGTGGCCGTGCCCAGCCACGCGGCGCCCGCGTCCAGCGCGGCACGGGCGCACGGCACGGCGCCGTGCCCGTACGCGTCGGCCTTCACGACGCCCATGACCCGGGCCCCCTGCGGGGCGACACGGGCACGCAGGGCGCGGACGTTGGCGCGGAGGGCGCCGAGGTCGATCTCGGCGCGGGCGCGAACCGTCTCCCGGTGCGCGTGCTCGCGGGCGGCGCTGAGGTGCTGTGGTGTCTCGCTCATCGCGCCCAGTGTCTCAGGTACGCCCACGGGCCAGGCCGCTCCTCCCGTCCGCCGGGTCTTTCCCCACCCCGCCCCTTCCCGAATCGGGGG
>NZ_JABWDV010000167.1 GCF_013362995.1 Streptomyces sp. TRM64462
CCGTGACACCGCCTGCGCTTCACGCGCGGGACCTGGTTGAATCCATGGGCACGGGCGCCGCAGGAGGCGCGTACCGGCCAGTAGCGGGGAGAGCATGGACGACGGGAAGCCCACCGGCCAGAAGCCGAAGTGGTGGAGCCGGCCCACAAGGCCCACAACGGCGACCCACGAACCCCCGGCCGAGCCCCCGCCCCCGGTGTCCCTGACCAAGCCCGCCACCGCCGCGCCCGCCGAGACGTACGGGGCAGGGGCCGGCGGGCACGCGTCCGAGGCCGGTACGCAGCCGCTGCACGCCCCGGACGAGTACAGCACCCCG
>NZ_JABWDV010000168.1 GCF_013362995.1 Streptomyces sp. TRM64462
ATGCGGGAAGGGGCGGGGTGGGGAAGAACCGCCGGAGGCCCGTCCCGTCACCGCCCGCACAGCTCGTCGTAGACGCTCAGCACCTGCGCGATGGTGTCGTCCTCGGTCGGCCAGGTCCGGGCCTGGCGGCGCCCGGCCTCCGCGAGGGCGGCGCGCCGCACCGGATCGCCGAGCAGCCCCGTCACCGCGTGCGCCAGCGCCACCGCGTCGCCGTACGGGACGAGTTCCGCGGCGTCACCCACCAGTTCCGGCACCCCGCCGACGGCGGTCGCGACGAGCGGGACGCCCAGCCGCAGGGCCTCCTGGGCGAGCGGGGCCCGCGCCTCCCAGCGGCTCGGCAGTACGGCGACGTCCGCCGCCGCGAGCAGGGCCCCGACGTCGTCGCGGTGCCCCAGGAGCCGTACGGGCAGTTCCTCCGTGTCGATACGGCGCTGCAGCGCGCCCCGCCCCTGCCCCTCCCCGGCGACGGCGACCAGTGGCACCGGGTCGTGGCCGAGCCACTGCCGGGACGCGTCCAGGAGCGTGTCGTGGCCGCGGTGCGGCTCCAGGGGACCGACGGTCATGATCAACGGCCGGTCGACGGCGCCGAGTTCGGCCCGCGCCTTCTCCTCGGCGTCGGAACCGGCGTCGGAACCGGCACCGCCAGCCGCATCGGAGCCGGAGCCGACACCGGAGCCCAAGCCGGAGTCCATGCCGAAGCCCGAGCCCGATCCGGCACCCGACTCCGCGTCGAAAGCGCCGCCGGCCGCCACTCCGCGCCGCCCCGGCAACAGCCCCGCGAGCCCCGGCAGACTCACCGGCCCCAGACGGGCGTCCCTCGCGCCCCGCCGCCGCGCCCGGTCGACCAGCTCGGACGACGTGCCGAGCACCACCGCCGCCGCCCGCACCGCCTTGCGTTCCAGGAGCCGCAGCACCTGCCGGCGGGCACCTTCGGCGTGCGACCGGGTGTGCCAGGTGACGACGAGCGGCACGTGCTGCGCGGCCAGCGCCAGCGCCGCCCGCACCGCCGCGTTCAGCCCGTGCGCGTGGACGACGTCCGCACCCGCGCACGCGGCGCGCAGCGCGCCCACGGACAGCGGGTCGCTGCGACGCGGTACGGGCACGAACTGGGCGCCGGCACCGAGGAAGTCGTAGTCGTGGTCCAGCTCGGCGGGGGCACACACGGTCACCCGCACGCCCCTCGCCACGAGCCCGGCGGCCAGTGATCTGACATGAGCGCTGCTGCCCGCGCTGCCGCCGCCCAGCACTTGGACCGTACGCAGCTGTGTCACGGGCTCAAGGATGCCAGTCCGTACGCACGTTCCGGGACCGGCGAAGCGGTCGGACCCGCCGCCTTTCGGCGCTTTCCGCTGCCCGTGGGCGGTAACCCGCCAACCAGCATCACTCACATGGGTGAGCGCGCGAGGCGGCTGACGGTATCGCCGTTGACGGCTGCCGCGACGAGGGCCGCCGCGTGGACGGCGAGCCCCGCCCGCCCGTTGCCGGCGGCGAC
>NZ_JABWDV010000016.1 GCF_013362995.1 Streptomyces sp. TRM64462
GGCAGATCAGCCCGCCAGCTTCCCCGGCAGCCAGCGCAGTTGCGCCGCCTGCTGGTACGCCTCGCCGCCCTCGTGGTCGTTGAACGCGTACACCTCGATCTCCTTGTCCGCCGTCCCGTACGCGTTGAACGCCGCGAACACCGTCGACGGCGGGCACGTCAGGTCCTCCAGCGCGGCCGAGAACAGCGCGGGCGCCGTCGCGCGCGCCGCGAAGTGCACGCCGTCGAAGTAGGCGAGGGTGCGGGCGACCTGACCGGCCTTCCCGCGGTGCGTCTTCAGGTAGTCGCCGATCTCCCGGTACGGCTGCCGGTCCGTCAGCGTCGTCGCGCGCGGGAAGTCGCACAGGAACGGCACGTCCGGCGCCGCCGCCACCAGGCCCGGCACGAGACCGGCCGCCGCCAGGGTGATGCCGCCGCCCTGGCTCGCGCCCAGCACCGCCGTGCGCGCGGCATCGGCCAGCGGGTGGGAGCGGGCGGCCTCCACCGCCCGTACGGCGTCGGTGAACACCCGGCGGTAGTAGTACGTCTCCGGGTCCTCGATGCCGCGCGTCATGAACCCGGGCACCGAGGGGGCGCTGCTCACCGGGTCAGCGGTGTCCCCGCCGGCCCAGGTGCCGCCCTGGCCGCGCGTGTCCATCGCGAAGTGGGCGAACCCGGCCGACGCCCAGAGCAGATGCGTGTGCGGCAGGCCGCGCCCGCCGCCGTACCCCACGAACTCCACGACCAGCGGCAGCGGTTCCGTCGCACCGGCCGGCACGACGAACCAGCCCTTCACCGGGTGGCCGCCGAAGCCCGCGAACGTCACGTCGTACACCTCCACCGTCGAGAGCCCGGTGGCGGCGACCGGTTCGAAGCGGGCGTCGAGCGGATGCGCGCGGCTCTCGTCGAGGGTCTTCGCCCAGAACGCGTCGAAGTCCTCGGGTTCCACGGACGAACTCCGGTACGTGCGCAGCTCGTCCAGCGGCAGGTCGAACAGGGCCATGCGGCCGCCTCCTTGATCGTCATGACCGGACCAGGCCACCGTACGTCTCGGTGCGCCGCCTTTGGCATGGACCTTGCCATCGCGCCCCGGAACGCCTTCCGACCAGGCCCTGGCCCCACCCCCCTCCCGGCTCCCGCCCGTATGGTCCACTGTGCGGGCGGGAGCCCGCACGCGACAGGAGGAGCCAGCAGCCGTGACCAGCTACCACCAGCCCGGTGTCGTCCTCACCGACCACCACTTCACCGTTCCCCTCGACCACGACGACCCGGCGGGCGAGCGCATCGAGCTGTACGGACGCGAAGTCGTGTCCACCGCGGCGGCCCGCACAGGCGCGGACCTCCCCTGGCTCGTGTACCTGGAGGGCGGCCCCGGCTGCTCCGTACGGCGCTTCACGGGCGCGCAGGGCTGGCTGGCCCGCGCCGTCCAGGAGTACAGGGTCCTCCTCCTCGACCAGCGCGGCACCGGCCGCTCCACGCCCGCCGACCGCCAGACGCTCCCGCTGCGCGGCGGCCCGCGCGAACAGGCCGCCTACCTCGCCCACTTCCGGGCCGACTCGATCGTGCGCGACTGCGAACTGATCCGGCCACGCCTCACCGGCGGCGCCCCCTGGACCGTGCTCGGCCAGAGCTTCGGCGGCTGCTGCGCGACCCACTACCTGTCGACGGCACCGGAGGGTCTCGACACCGTCCTCATCACCGGCGGCCTGCCCTCGCTCGACGCCACCGCCGACGACGTCTACCGCGCCGCGTACCCGCGCGTCCGCCGCAAGAACGAGGCCCACTACGCCCGTTACCCGCAGGACGTGGAACGCGCCCGCCGCATCGCGGAGCACCTCGCCGCGCACCGCACGGTCCTCCCGAACGGCCACGTCCTCACACCGGAGGCGTTCCAGTCGCTCGGCATCCTCCTCGGCGGCGGCGACGGCAGCCACCAGCTGCACTACCTCCTGGAGAACGCCTTCGTACGGACCCCCGCGGGGCCCGCCCTGTCGGACACCTTCCAGGAGTCCGCGCAGTCCTGTCTCTCCTTCGCGACCCGCCCCCTGTACGCCGTCCTCCACGAGGCCATCTACGCCCAGGGGGACGGCCCCACCGACTGGGCGGCCGAACGCGTACGCAAGGAGTTCCCCGACTTCGACCCCGCGGCCGCCCTCGCCGGCGACGCCCCGCTGCTCTTCACCGGCGAGACCATCCACCCCTGGCACTTCGACACGGACCCGGCGCTGCGCCCGCTCCGCGACACCGCCGAACTCCTCGCCGCCCGCACCGACTGGCCCGCCCTGTACGACGCGTCCCGCCTCGCCGCCAACACCGTGCCGGTCGCCGCGGCCGTCTACCACGACGACATGTACGTCGACACGGCCCACTCACTCGCCACCGCCCGTACGATCCGCGGGCTGCGCACCTGGGTCACGGACGAGTTCGAGCACGACGGTGTCCGCGCGGGCGGCACCCGCGTCCTCGACCGCCTGCTGTCCCTCGCCCGGGACGAGATCTAGGACTCGCGGTCAGCCGACCGGTGGCGCGCTGTGCCAGCGCTCCAGACGCCGCTGCACGGCCTGCAGAGCGCCCCGCCGGCGGCCCGGAACGCGGCGGCGGAGGACGACCAGCGCCGGCGCGAGCGCGCGGGCGGCTTCGCCGTCGGTGAGCTGCTCCCACTGGT
>NZ_JABWDV010000169.1 GCF_013362995.1 Streptomyces sp. TRM64462
GGTGACCGGTCTTCGCGAGCGCGGCCGCCAGGTGCGCGGCCCCGTTGCGGGCCGCCCGCTCGGCACCGCCCTTCGGCGTGTCCTCACAGGTGGGCTTCTGGTCGCCGGGGGTGACGCCGCGGACCAGCGGGTGCTTGCCGAGCCCGGCGAGCA
Organism: Streptomyces sp. TRM64462; assembly: GCF_013362995.1. Lineage (GTDB taxonomy): Bacteria > Actinomycetota > Actinomycetes > Streptomycetales > Streptomycetaceae > Streptomyces. The sequence goes on from NZ_JABWDV010000169.1 coordinate 154, forward strand.
CGGCGGCCGCGGTGGCGTCGTCGTTGGCGCGCAGCGTCCCGTCCTTCTCGGGCTGGTACGCGAAGGCGCCGCCACCCTCCTCGGCGTCGCAGGGCAGCGCGAACGACACGAGCGCGTCGTACGGAGTCTTCCCGTCGGCCGTCCTCACCGCGCCGGGCTCCTCGCCGACGCGGGCGAGCGCGCTGATGGCGAGCGACGTGGAGTTGGCGTCGCTGGGCGAGCCGGGGTTGTAGCCCCAGCCGCCGTCCTTGTTCTGGGCCAGCTTCAGCCAGGCCGTGGCGTCCTGCATCGCCTGCTCGGCGCGCTCGGTGTGGCTGTCGACGCCCTTGAGCGCCTGGAGCGCGACGGCGGTGGCGTTGGTGTCGAGGGGCAGGCCGGCCGGGCACGGCTTGGCGGTGTCGGCCCGGTACGAGGGGAAGCCCCCGTTGTCGCACTGCTGGTCCAGCAGCCAGGCGACGGCCTCCTCGGCGGGCTCGACACCGGAGACCTGCTGCGCCATGAAGGCCAGCGACTGCCGCCAGACCCCGTCGTACGTCGGGTCGCCGGTGCCGTACAGACCCACCGGCAGCGTGGGCGCGGCCGAGGACGCGGTCGGGGTCGGGGCCGCGGTCGGGGTCGGGGACGGGGCGGGCGACGGCGCGCCGTACGCGGCCGGGGCGGCCGCGGTGGCGCCGCCCGTGAACAGCACGGCGCCTGCGGCGAGCGCCGCGGCGCTGCGGCGAACGGTGGTCATGGCGGGGTGCCTCTCCTCCGGGGGCCGGGCACCGGCGCGGGGAGGCACCAGGCTCGGCTCCGTATTCCTCGACGGTGCCGGCCACCGGGCGGTCCCGGTGACGCGAGCCGGTCACAGCCCGTACACGGCATTCCGGCTCACCGCCTTGCGGCGGCTCACGGTTGCGTGGTCAGCGCCGGAATTGCACCGGCTTCCCCCTGTACGGGCACGAAACGACGCGCTCACTCTACCCGCGGGTCACCACGCCATCCGGAGGGGCCGTACGACGCCCGCCTCAGGTGGAGGCGCCGCCCCGGATCGCCTGATCACCGATCGCTTGATCACCGATCAACCGGCAGGCCGTCTCGATGTCGACCCGCACCTGCGCGATGGACGCCCGCCCCGACAGCCACGTGATCAGCGCCGAATGCCAGGTGTGCTCGATGACCCGCACCGCCGCGAGCTGTTCCGGCGTCGGCCGGTCCAGGCCCATGGCGTCCAGGATGATCGCCGTCGTCTGCCGTGACACCGTGTCCACCTCGGCGCTCACGCTCCGGTCCGCGAACGTCAGCGCCCTGACCATCGCGTCCGCGAGCTGCGGGTCGCGCTGCAGGGCGCGGAACGCCCGCATCAGGGTCTCCGCGACCCGCCCCGCCGGGGTCTCCCCGGCCGGCGGGTGCCTGCGCAACGTGGCGTGCAGCCGGTCGAGCTGGTCCTGCATCGTCGCGACCAGCAGATGGACCTTGGAGGGGAAGTACCGGTACAGCGTGCCCAGCGCGACCCCGGCCGCCTCCGCGACCTCCCGCATCTGGACCGCGTCGAAACCGCCGCGCCCCGCCAGCCGCGCGCTGGCGTGCAGGATGCGGCGGCGGCGCGCCTCCTGCCGTTCCGTCAGCGGCGACGACGCCGCCGGCCTGCCTTCCACTGTCATGGGTCCCCGTCGTGACGAGCCGTGGCGCGAATCACCTGATCCGGCCCTTACAGCCGCGCTACCTGCCGGTAGATTCGAAGCTCCTCGGGCGATCAGGAACGATCAAGTCTGCAACTTGTTCTAGATTAGCGCGAGCGGTTACGCTCCGCCGAAACGTAAGCCGAAGGGGGCCGCGAGTGACCGCAGAGGCCATGGAAGCGGGCCCCCGCGCGGGCTCGGCCGCCGACGGGGGACGTCCCCTGCGCATCGCCCTCCTCACGTACAAGGGCAACCCGTTCTGCGGCGGCCAGGGCGTCTACGTACGGCACCTCTCCCGCGAGCTGGCCCGCCTCGGGCACCACGTCGAGGTGATCGGCTCCCAGCCGTACCCGGTCCTCGACGCCGTCGGCGAAGGAGTCGGCCTCACCGAGCTGCCGAGCCTCGACCTCTACCGCCAGCCCGACCCGTTCCGCACCCCGAAGCGCGACGAGTACCGCGACTGGATCGACGCACTGGAAGTCGCCACCATGTGGACCGGCGGCTTCCCCGAGCCGCTCACGTTCTCGCTGCGCGCCCGCCGCCTCCTCGCGGCCCGCCGCGGCGACTTCGACGTCGTCCACGACAACCAGACCCTCGGCTACGGCCTCCTCGCCCCCCTGGGCGCCCCGCTCGTCACCACGATCCACCACCCGATCACCGTCGACCGGCAGCTGGAGCTGGACGCCGCGCAGGACTGGAAGCGCCGCGCCTCCGTACGCCGCTGGTACGCGTTCACGCGCATGCAGAAGCGCGTCTCCCGCCGCCTGCCGTCGGTGCTCACCGTGTCCGGCTCGTCCCGCCAGGAGATCGTCGACCACCTCGGCGTACGCCCCGAACGCGTCCACGTCGTCCCCATCGGCGCCGACACCGACCTGTGGTCCCCGGACCCGTCCGTCCCCGAGGTGGCGGGCCGGATCGTCACCACGTCCAGCGCGGACGTCCCCCTCAAGGGCCTCGTGTACCTGATCGAGGCGCTCGCCAAGCTCCGCACCGAGATCCCCGACGCCCACCTCGTCGTCGTCGGCAAGCGCGCCGACGAGGGCCCGGTCGCCCGCGCCATCGAGCGGTACGGCCTCGACGGCGACGCCGTCCGGTTCGTCAAGGGCATCAGCGACCGCGAGCTCGTCGACCTCGTCCGCGGCGCCCAGGTCGCCTGCGTCCCGTCCCTGTACGAGGGCTTCTCGCTGCCCGCCGCCGAGGCCATGGCCACCGGAACGCCCCTCGTCGCCACGACGGGCGGCGCCATACCGGAGGTCGCGGGACCGGACGGCGAGACCTGCCTGGCCGTCCCGCCCGGCGACGCGGGCGCCCTGGCCGCAGCACTCGGCCGGCTCCTCGGGCCCGGCGGTACGGAACTGCGCACCCGGCTCGGCGCCGCGGGGCGCGCCCGCGTGCTGGACCGCTTCACCTGGGCCCGCGCGGCCGAGGGCACGGCCCGCCACTACCGCGACGCGGTCGCCGCGCACGCGGCCCGCGGAGCCCGGCGACGACCGGTGGCCGCCGCGTGCCAGGACCGGTGACCTCCCCTCGTACCCTCCTCGCCGTATCCCCGCCCCCGCCCTCCCCCACGGACCGTGAAAGCAGGCCGCCCTCGTGCTGACCGTCGACTTCACCCGCTTCCCGCTCGCCCCCGGCGACCGCGTGCTCGACCTGGGCTGCGGCGCCGGACGGCACGCCTTCGAGTGCTACCGGCGCGGCGCGCAGGTCGTCGCGCTCGACCGGAACGGCGAGGAGATCCGCGAGGTCGCCACGTGGTTCGCCGCGATGAAGGGGGCCGGCGAGGCCCCGGCAGGGGCGACCGCGACGGCCATGGAGGGCGACGCCCTCAACCTGCCGTTCCCCGACGAGTCGTTCGACGTCGTCATCATCTCCGAGGTGATGGAGCACATCCCCGACGACAAGGGTGTGCTCGCCGAGATGGTGCGGGTCCTCAAGCCCGGCGGCCGCATCGCCGTCACCGTGCCCCGCTACGGCCCCGAGAAGGTCTGCTGGGCGCTTTCCGACGCCTACCACGAGGTCGAGGGCGGCCACATCCGCATCTACAAGGCGGACGAGCTGCTCGGCAAGATCCGCGAGGCGGGCCTCAAGCCGTACGGCACGCACCACGCGCACGCGCTGCACTCCCCGTACTGGTGGCTCAAGTGCGCGTTCGGCGTCGACAACGACAAGGCGCTGCCGGTGCGGGCGTACCACAAGCTGCTGGTCTGGGACATCATGAAGAAGCCCCTGGCCACGCGGGTCGCCGAGCGGGCCCTGAACCCCGTCATGGGCAAGAGCTTCGTGGTGTACGCGACGAAGCCGCACCTCCCCGTGAACGCCGCGCGCTGATGTCCCCGGAGCGCACCGAACACCTCACCCTGCCCGGCGTGCTGACGGCCGAGCAGGCCGCCGAGACCGTCGCGGGCATCCTCGCCGTCCAGCGCGACAGCGGCGCCATCCCCTGGTTCCGCGGCCACCACCTCGACCCGTGGGACCACACCGAGGCCGCCATGGCCCTCGACACGGCCGGGGAACACGAGGCGGCGGCCCGCGCCTACGCCTGGCTGGCCCGCCACCAGAACGCCGACGGCTCCTGGTACGCCGCCTACCACGACGGCGAAGCCGACCGGCCGACGGACCTGAGCCGCGAGACCAACTTCTGCGCGTACATAGCCGTCGGTGTCTGGCACCACTACCTCGCCACCGGCGACGACGCGTTCCTCGACCGCATGTGGCCCGTCGTCTACGCGGCCGTCGAGTTCGTGCTGCGCCTGCAGCAGCCGGGCGGCCAGATCGGCTGGAAGCGCGAACCGGACGGCACACCCGTGACCGACGCCCTCCTGACGGGCAGCTCCTCCATCCACCAGGCGCTGCGCTGCGCCCTCGCCGTCGCGGAGGCCCGCGAGGAGCCGCAGCCCGACTGGGAGCTGGCCACCGGGGCCCTGGCCCACGCCGTCGCCCACCACCCGGAGCGGTTCCTCGACAAGGGCCGCTACTCCATGGACTGGTACTACCCGGTACTCGGCGGCGCCGTCACGGGCGCGGCCGCGAAGGAACGCATCGAGAGCCGCTGGGACGACTTCGTGGTCCCGGGGCTCGGTGTGCGGTGCGTCGTCCCCAACCCGTGGGTCACGGGCGGCGAGAGCTGCGAACTGGCGCTCACGCTGTGGGCGATGGGCGAGTCCGACCGCGCGCTGGAGATCCTGCGGTCCATCGGGCATCTGCGCGCGGAGGGCGGGATGTACTGGACGGGGTACGTCTTCGAGGGCGAGCGGGCGGTATGGCCCCGCGAACTCACCACCTGGACGGCGGGGTCCCTGCTGCTGGCGGTCGCCGCGCTGGGCGGCGACGAGCCGACGACGGCGGTCTTCGCGGGCGACCGCCTGCCACGCGGCCTGTCCCCGGACTGCTGCACCTGAACGCACCGGGGGCTCCGCCCCCGAACCCCCGCTCCTCAAACTCCCCCCTGCTCGAAGAGCTTGGGGGAGCGATACGGGCGTCTGGGGGCGGAGCCCCCCAGTTACGGGCAGGGCGCGACAGGGGAAAGGGCCCGCCTCCGCAAGGAGGCGGGCCCTTTGTCGTGGCGTCAGCCGCGCTGGATACCCGTGGTGTCCTGAAGGACACCCCTGCGGCCGTCCTGCGTCTGCGCGACCAGCGCGGCCCCGCGCTGCTCCACCGCGAGGTACCACGTGCCGGGCGCCAGCTCGGCGATCGGCGTCGGCGAGCCGTCCTCGGCGTACAGCGGCCGCGCGACCGGCACCGCGAACCAGAACGGGGCGAAGTCCCCCGCCGGCGCGCCCTGCTGGGCCGTGGCCGCCGCCTGAGGCTCGGCCTGCGCGGGCTGGGCGTCGGCGGGCTGCCCGCCCATCGACGGCTGGCCCGGCTGCGCCGCACCCGGGTAGCCGTAGCCGCCGCCGGCCGTGCCGTCGACCGCACCCGGCTGCTGCGCACCGTACGGCTGCGCACCGCCCGGGTACCCGTACCCGGCACCGGGCGGCTGCGCGCCGTACGGCTGCGGGGCCTGCGGCCGCGGCGCGCCCATGAGCGGCGCCTTCAGCGCGGGCACCAGCGGCGCGGCCACCGCACCGGCGGCCAGCACGATCGTCGCGAGCAGGCCCAGGATCATGCCGGCGCCCGCGGAGTTCATGTCGATGATGGTCCAGAAGGCCGTCCACAGCGCGAAGACCGTCAGGGCCACACCGAACTGCCCCAGGTCCAGGCCGGCGACCTTGCGGCCCGGCATGGCGCGCGCGACGACGATCAGGGCGGCGCCGATGACGCCCGCGAGGAACATGCTCATCAGAAGACCGAGCGTGTCCCAGGCGTTGGCCCGGTCGAAGTTCGAGCAGTTGACCCCCGCGGGGCATTCGTAGCTGCTCAGGCCGAGGAACGAGGCGATGAACAGCACCACCGCTGCTCCGATCACCACGCCATCGCCTCGAGTGAGGGAGCGGATGTTCACGTAAAAGTCCTTCGTCGGTCGTGTCGTCGTCAGGGGTGGCGCGAAGCACGGGGGGCGGCCCCATCGTACGGACGAATGTATCGTCCGCCCCGACCTACCCGAGCAGGTAGGTGCTGATGCCCTCCGCGATTCCCTGCGCGGCCTTCTGCCGCCACGCCGCCTCGGTCAGCAGTGCGGCGTCCTTCGGATCACGCATATTGCCGCATTCGACGAACACCTTGGGCACGGTCGACAGATTCAGTCCACCGAGATCCTTCCGGACGTCCAACCCGGTGCCCCCGCCGAGGTAGTTGGCGGGCGCCGAACCGGTCGACCTGGCGAACTCGGCGGCGATGCGCTCGCCGAGCGTACGCGACGGGCCGACGATCGGCGCGGTGTCCGCCGCACCCGCCTTGACCAGGCCGGGAAGGATCACATGGAAGCCGCGGTTGCCGACCGCCGAGCCGTCGGCGTGGACGGACACGACGGCGTCCGCGCCCGCCCCGCCGCCCGCCTCGTTGCCGATCCGCGCGCGCTCGTCGATGCACGGACCGAAAGGCCGGTCCGCGTCGTGCGTGAGGACGACGGTGGCGCCGCGCGCCCGCAGCACCTCGCGGAGACGGTGGGAGACGTCCAGGGTGAACGCGGCTTCGCGGTAACCGTCCTGTGTGGCGGTTCCCGTCGTATCGCATTCCTTGCGGTGCGTGCCGATGTCCACCGTTTCGTTGATGTCCTCGGTGTGCTGAAAATTCCCCGGATTGTGACCTGGGTCGATCACGACGACCTTGCCGGCGAGCGGCGCGGCACTCGGCGAGGGGGACGCGGGAGCACCGGACGCCGGCGGCACCGGGGCCGTACGGGAGACGGAAGGGGAAGCGGAAGCGGAAGGGGAGGCGCCGCCCCCGGCCCGGTGGCTGGCCGAACCGTCCGGCGCCGCCCACACCAGCCAGCCGGTCACCGCGGCCGCCGCCACCGGGACGGCGGCGGCGACGGCCACGAGAGCGGACGGGGCGCGGCGGCGACGCTTCTTCGTGTGGTGGTCGTACACCCGGCCGAGCCTAGAGGCTCGCCGTCAGATTCCGGGGCCCGTACGGCGCAGGACACGCAGCGAGTCCGTGACGGACACCTCCGTGAACGCCCCGGACTCCAGGGCCCGCAGATAGATCCGGTACGGGGCCTGGCCGCCGTCCGCCGGGTCGGGGAACACATCGTGGATGACCAGGAGCCCGCCGTCGGCGACGCGCGGCGCCCACCCCTCGTAGTCGTTCGTGGCGTGCTCGTCGGTGTGCCCGCCGTCGACGAACACCAGCCCGACCTCGCCCGCCCACACCCGCGCCACCTGCGGCGACCGCCCGACGACCGCGATGACGTACGGCTCGAGACCGGCGGCGTGCAGGGTGCGCCGGAACGTGGGCAGCGTGTCCATGAGCCCCACCTCAGGGTCCACGACCGCCGGGTCGTGGTACTCCCAGCCCGGCTGCTGCTCCTCGCTGCCCCGGTGGTGGTCGACGGTCACGGCCACGGTCCCGGCCGCCCGGGCCGCGTCGGCCAGCAGCACCGTGGAACGCCCGCAGTACGTACCGACCTCCAGCAGCGGCAGCCCGAGACGCCCGGCCTCCTCCGCCGCCGCGTACAGCGCGAGCCCCTCCCGTACGGGCATGAACCCCTTGGCGGCCTCGAACGCGGCAAGCACCTTCGGCGCGGGCTCAGGGATGGGCGAGGCGACCATGCGCGGATCCTCCAGGTCGAACGTACGGATGCCCGGCCATCGTGCCGCACGCCCCACCCGCATCGGACGGCGGCCCGGCAGCGGGACGTGCGGAGGGGCTGACGGGCGGAAGGACTAGGACCCGGGGCCGAGGGCTCGTACGCCGATGTCGGGATGTACGGGGTGCTGACCACCTGCGACCATGACAGGCATGGCCCCGTCCCGGACACGTACCGCACCCTCGACCGCCTCTGCCGCTGTTCGTCCCGTTCGTCCGTGGGTGGTGGTGCTCGCCGCCTGCGCGGGGACGTTCCTCGTCGTGCTCGACGTGTCCGTCGTGAACGTGGCCCTGCCGTCGATGCGGGCCGATCTCGGGATGTCGGCAGCGGCGCTGCAGTGGGTGGTGAACGCGTACTCGATCGCGTTCTCCGGGTTCATGCTGCTGGGTGGCCGGGCCGCCGACCTGTACGGGCGGAAGCGGATGTTCCTGCTGGGCCTCGGGCTGTTCACGGCCGCGTCCGTGGCGGGCGGCCTCGCGCAGGAGGGCTGGCAGCTCCTCGCCGCCCGCGCCGTGCAGGGCCTGGGCGCCGCGGTGCTCTCGCCCGCCACGCTCACCCTCGTGACCGGCGCCGTGCCGGAGGGCCCCGCGCGGACGCGGGCCATCGGGACGTGGGCGGCGGTCGGCGCGGGCGGCGGCGCGGCGGGCGGCCTCGTGGGCGGCCTCCTCACGGAGCTGCTCAACTGGCGGTGGGTGCTGCTGATCAACGTCCCGGTCGGCGTCCTCGTGATGGCCGGCGCCGCCGTGTGGGTGCGTGAGGCCCGCACGGGCGGCGGGCGCCGCCTGGACCTGCCGGGCGCCGTCCTCGTCACCGGCGGCCTCGCGGCCTTCGCTTACGGCATCGTGCAGACCGAGCAGACGGGCTGGACGGACCCGCGGACCCTGCTGCCGCTCATCGGCGGCCTGGCGCTCCTCGCGGTGTTCGTGGCGGTGGAGGCCCGTACCCGCGAACCGCTCATGCCGCTGAAGGTGTTCCGCGCCCGGGCCGTCGCGGCGGCCAACGTGGCGCTGTTCGTGATGGGTTCGGCGACCTTCGCCATGTGGTTCTTCATGACGATGTACGCGCAGAACGTCCTCGGCTACACCCCGCTGCAGGCCGGCCTCGCCCTCGTACCGAGCTCGGTCAGCGTCATTGTCGGGTCGAAGGTGTCGCCCCGCCTGATGCCGCTGCTCGGGGCGCGGCGGCTCGCCGTGACGGGTGCGCTGATCACGGCGGCGGGCTTCGCGTGGCAGTCGCTGATGCGGGTCGACGGGGCGTACGTCACGGAGATCCTGGTGCCCGGTGTGCTGATGATGACGGGCGTCGGCCTGGTCATCACGCCGCTGGCCACGATGGCCACGTCGGGTGCCGCGCCGGGCGACGCGGGCCTGGTGTCGGGCCTCGTCAACACGTCCCGCACGATGGGCGGCGCGGTGGGCCTGGCCTTCCTGGCGACGGTCGCCGCGTCGCGCACCGCGGGCGCCACGACGCCCGAGGCGCTGACGGCCGGGTACGCGCTGGCGTTCCGTACGGGCACGGGTGTCGTGCTGGCGGCGGCCGCCCTGATGCTCCTGTGGCTCCCGCGCCCGGCGGCGGTCACACCGCCGACTGCCGAAGGCGCCCGGCCTCGACGGTGACGTGCCCGACCGCGTCCCTGATCCCCCGCCCGGACCGTCGCGAAAACACCGTTGCGAACGGACGTGGGGCCTGCGAGAGTTGCGCACGCTCCGCGCGCCCCCGTGCGCGCGTACACACACGAAGCGACGAAGGACTGACGCCAATGATCGCGGCGCCCCCCGGCGGCCGCCGTCGGCACTGACCGTACCCACGGTCGGCCGCATGCCAGGTGCCTGTGCGCACCCAGCCCTTCGTACCGTCATCTTCTGTGTGAGGACATCAACACCGTGGACACCGACGTCCAGCACTTCGCCGTCGCCAACCTCCGCCGCCGCCCCCTCGTGGTCGAGACCCGCGGCTTCGTCGCGGGATTCGACCCCGGCACCGCCAGCCCGTACATCAACTACGCCACCCCCCTCCCCGGCGTCCGCCCGACCACCGCCGACGTCACGGCGCTGATCGTGGAGTTCCGCGAGCGCGGACTCAAGCCGCGCCTGGAGTTCGCCCCGGAGGCCGCGCCCGACGTGGCGCCCGCCCTGCGCGCGGCGGGCTTCACCACCGAGGCGGTGCACGCGTACCTCGTGTGCACCCCAAACACGCTCACCGCCCCGCCGTCCCCCGGCCCGGGCCTCCTCCCGGTGGAGGCACCGTCGGCGGACGCCGACTACGCGGCGGTCGACGCCGCGCTCGCCGAGGCGTTCGGCGGCGCGTTCGAGGCGTCGCCGGACGGCGCCGCCCGGCTGCGCCGTACACAGGAGAGCGGCGGCGCCG